>CAZIMM010000027.1:19594-24409 GCA_964540415.1 uncultured Eubacteriales bacterium | reverse complement strand
ACTACCTGTAAACTATGTTATTACACTGTACAGCTTGCTCCCGCCGAAACAAAAATCAGCCTCACGCTCATCGGTCGAATATGCGAAGAACAGCTGTTTGAACTCGAAAAACGATATAATTATGTAAGAATTGATAAATATGTGATTATGCCGACGCACATTCATGTCATCATTGTTCTGACATCTGAAACGGCGGGAGCAAGCCCCCGCTCTACTCTTTCGGATATAATTTGCGCATATAAATCGCTCACAACACGAAGATGCAGCCAAAGAGAAAATACCTCTGGGAGGAGAATATTTCAGGCTTCTTTTTATGAAAAGGTGCTCCGCAACGAACAAGGCTATCTTGAAGCATAGCAGTATATCGACGAAAACCCAATGAAATGGAAGAATGACGATTAAAACAAAACTGACTCCGCTCGAAAAACGAAGTCAGTTTGCCGCTTAAAACTTAATACCCTACCATAGGGGGCTTTTTTGTGCTGTCTGCACTATCTGGGGCAGTTCACAATCTCCGGGAAGCCCTTATTTCAATGGATTTCAGAAGTGTTCAATTTGACCGTTTTTACTCTTTCTGAATGCGACTATCACGTCTCATTAATATTAATCATTCTGTCACTGCTTCGGATTATTATTATAAATTCATCACCGGTATGGCGAATACAGCAATGCTGAACTCAGATTGCCCCGCATTAAGGAGCAACAGACAATTTGGACATTTTTCGCAACCCCGACAACCTTATCACCCTTCATCAGCGTGAGTTAATATATTTTGAGAAAGATTTCCGATATTTATTTTACCTCTGCTTGGAAACCGCGTAAGGTTTCAGAAATCACAAATTTCACAAACAGGGTTATTACTCCGCAGAAGCATACGAAAATGACAAAAATCTTTTTGCTTATAGACAAAAAAGCGCATGTATGATATAATATCAACAAGTATTCTAATAACAACAAATCCAGATTGATTAGCGGAAAGAAAGGGGGAAACAAACAGTCATGGACTTTTTCAGAGCGAATTCTGATTTTTTCAAGGGTCGCGTTCTCCGTGACGTGATTTATTTCCTCATGCTTGTTGCACTGGCTATGGCACTAATCAATCCGGTTATGATATTACTGCCTGCAGTTTTTATGGCAGTTATATCTTTTGTTGTCGGGATTTGTTGTTATGAAACAGGCTATGTCACCACAGCCCGATCAGTGTGTCAGAACGAATAATTTATCCTTCATCTGATGGCGTAAAGCAATTAACGCGGCATTGTTGATGAAGGGTATTTTTGCGCCCAAAATCAGGTTCCCATAAGGGGAAGCTTGGTTTTCGTGCGTGAAAGATGATTGATACTTCTTCATCGGAATGTCTTTGATTTTGATGAAGGAGTATTTTTGTGAAAATAAATAACAAACGCTCTCAAGGTGGGCCGGATACTTTATACCCGGATTTTATAAGAAAAACAAAAGATTACCGGTGGGGCAATCAATCAGAAAATGAATTGTCTTGCTTGCTCCGACAATGTGTATTGCATAATGACAGAATGCCCGAAGCATACAGTATTCTCAAAGAAATTATCCGAAGGAAAACCGGACTTTCTTTATTTGATACTCAGTTATCGGCGGCGTATTCAATGCAACAAGGCCGTATCGCAGAGCTTCCCACCGGCGAGGGGAAAACCCTTTCGGCGGTAGTGACCGCCACGGTTTTAGCATTGCAGGGAAAGCGCGTCCATATTCTTGTGTTCAATGATTATCTTGCCCGGAGGGATTACGCTGCAAATCTTCCGATTTATACTGCTTGCGGTGTGACTTGCGGCTTTATTGAGGAAGCGTCTGACTTCACACATAGAAAAGCCGCTTACTCCTGCAGTGTGGTGTATGTGTCGGCAAAGGAAGCCGCTTTTGATTATTTACGGAGCTTCCTTTGCACGGAAAAAGAGGAGCTGCTGTTTGACACTTTCGGGGTTGCCCTTGTGGATGAAGCGGATTCAATTTTGATTGATGAAGCCCGGATTCCGCTTGTTTTGGCAGGGAACGCCGATACAAGGCCTGAAATGGCGGCGCAGATTCCCGGAGCGGTTTCGGAATTGATTGAGGGTGACTACGGAGTAAACCCATCAGACAATCAAGCATGGCTGACCGAAGCGGGCATTGAAGCAATGGAAGAAAAATTGCAGCTCGGCAACTTATATTTGCCGGAAAATGCGGATGTGCTTGCCATGATTAACGCAGCCCTTGAAGCAAGGCTTTTGCTGAAAAGGGATAAGGACTTCATTGTAAAAGACGGTGCAATACTTGTCATAGATGAAGCAACGGGGCGCATTGCTGAAAACAGGCGTTTTCCCGATTTGCTCCATCAAGCGGTAGAAATGCAGGAGCTGGGGTCACAGGACGCGCCGACGGTTATTTATAACTCCATGAGTATGCAGGCGTTTCTATCACTTTATGAAATGCTTTGCGGCATGACCGGAACAGCGGCCTCCTCGTCATCGGAGCTTTGGGAGATGTACGGATTAGAGGTTGAGGTTATCCCGCCGCATATACCTTGCATTCGCATAGACCATCCGGATTTGATTTTTACGGACAAGGAAGAACAAGAAAACGCGATACTGTCCTGCATACAATCCTCACATGATAAGGGACAGCCGGTTTTGGTCGGAACACAAAGCGTACAGGAGTCGGAGCATTTTTCGGCTTTGCTCAAAGAGCGCGATATAAAGCATTGTGTTCTCAATGCCCGGAACGACGCGGAAGAAGCTGAAATTATTGCCGACGCGGGAAAACCGTATCAAGTCACAATCTCCACAAATATCGCCGGGCGCGGTGTTGATATAAGGTTGGGCGGCAAAGATACGGGGCAGGCTGAATTTGTTCGAGCCGCAGGCGGGCTTTTTGTTGTAAGCACAGGAATTAACCGCAGTTTGCGCATTGATAACCAGTTACGGGGGCGATCGGGACGGCAGGGTGACCCCGGAGAAAGTCGGTTCTTTATTTGCCTTAATGACTTGAAGCCGGAAACATTCTTTGATATTGAGCTTTACAGCTGCAAAAAATATCCGAAGCTGCTGCGCAATGCGCAAAAAATACAAGAAGGAAGAGATGCGGAAGCCCGATATATGTTGGAGCGGTATTCACAGATACTTGAAAAGCACCGCTTAAAAATAACCGATTATCGCAGACGGCTTTTATCAGATATACAAGCCCCTGTCATCATGCAGGAGGAAAGACCCGCCGAATACAAAAATCTGATTGGCCTGCATGGAAAACGCGGCACGGAAATAGCGGAAAAACAATTAACGCTGTACTTTCTTAATATGAATTGGGCTTCCTATTTGTTCGCTATGGAGGATAAGCGAAGCGGTATTCACCTTATGATCATCGGTGAAAAAAGCCCGCTGGATGAATACCGGATTTTCACCGTATCTGCATTTAATGAAATGATGGCAGACATACGAAGTGATGTAGTTGAGTATATGCAGAAATGCACAA
Source organism: uncultured Eubacteriales bacterium (assembly GCA_964540415.1). Classification (GTDB taxonomy): domain Bacteria; phylum Bacillota; class Clostridia; order Oscillospirales; family Acutalibacteraceae; genus CAZIMM01. Next base: position 20,929 of record CAZIMM010000027.1, on the reverse strand, counting down.
TTACCGAAAACGGAATTGATATGGATGAAGCCGGTCTTTCGGGAGCCACGACAACATGGACTTACATGATTAACGAAAGTTCCGGCCAGTTTAGCCGCATACCGCATCTGGTAAAGTCAATGTCAAACAGAATACAGGGGACAGTCTTTTCGTTACAAGGTCTTATTGCGAAACTGAAGAAATGGCTGTCCCTCAAATCAGTATCACCTAAGCATCAGTCATAAGAAAGCTCGTAGATTACGCTTAAAAAATTCCTGCTTTTGCTTTATCCACACGAACTCACTTTTTTGATAATAATTTTATAAACATCAAACAACCGAAAACAAAGCAAAGGGCTTCCCGGGGAGAACACAATCTCCGGGAAGCCTATATAATTATGCGGACCAAACTGAGCTTTGCGATGTCTGCGGAGGGGGGCAGTTCCGGTTCGGTGTTGAGCGGGAAGGTGCATTTAACAAACTCGTTGTATGTCATTTGAATTCTTTTTGCTTCAACGAAACCGGCCGCTTGATCAGTCTGCCAATTTCATTCTCGTCAAGTAAATACTTGCTGACGAGAACCGAAACAAAAATTTCGAGCCCAACAGGTGGAGCAGGAGTAAACGGCAGTACATTACCGGCATTCTCGGCAGTGTATTTACCGGAAAAATAAACGTCTGATAATTATGTTAATTACCGGAAAAAGCTTCGCCTGTATTTGAAAATCGGGCGCTCGCTCGCTCATGTCGGAAAACCAGTATATCGGGCGCGTGCTGAAGTTGGGGCTGTATTCCTCTCCTACGGGGACTCTGCCGCTCTCCATGAGATATTTTACACCGTATTCACCGAAATCGTTGTATAGCTGTTCGGAGGCTTCCATCGGGTTTGCATACGGTGAAAACCAGTTGAATTCGCCCTTACACACCACACATTTGAAAAAACGCCAGCTGAGCTCAAAGCCGTACACGCGGCGGGCTTGTTCGTCGGTAAGCTCATGCGCTTTGATTTGCTTTGCAAGCTTATCAAGCTTGCGGATATTCAGAGCGCTTACGCTTGTGCCGTTCTGAGTGGAAAAACCGCCGCCGTAGCAATCGAGATGCCCCTCCGAGCACATGGCTGCATTCCAGCCGCGCGCATATTTTTCAAACAAATTGATGAATTTGATAATATCCTCGCCGGCTTCGCCGTAGTAGGCATTGCAAAACTCGCGGATATGCCGCTCAACATCGGTATCGGGATTCCACAGCAGCTTTGCGGAAAGATAGGTTCTTAATTCATGCAGCTCGGCGGGCACAATATTTTCTCCGATGCCCTGATCAAAAACTCCGATGACATTGTGCTCTCTGAAATAGCGGAA
>CAZIMM010000027.1:0-19584 GCA_964540415.1 uncultured Eubacteriales bacterium | reverse complement strand
AACGCCCCTGCAGCGTTGTGAGGTTGGGATGGAGCTTATAATAGCCCTCAAAATCCGTGCTGTAGTTCCAAATATATATGTTATCGGTCATTTCCGACCATTTTATCATGTCCGCGCCGTATTTTGCATTGCTGGGGCAGCTCGGGTCATCAAGATCATGCATGACGCAGGTGCCGATGTTGCAAAGGCGAATGACCACATTGCTGTTCACTTTCATGTTGTCCGGCGGGGTCTGCGCATACTGATAGGCAAGCGTTTCAATATAACAATCCGGATAATCCGTTTCAATTGCTTTTGCAACGTTATTTACATAGTTGAGCAGCGATGCGGATTGTTTATTGCCGTGTGCATCGTCAAACTCCTTGCAGTCGGGGCATTTGCAGGGCTCCTTGCAGTCGATAAGCGACAGGCTGAGCACCTTGTTTTGCGGGTGGGCTGCAAAAAAGGCTTTTGCCCAAGCTATCCCTCTTGCAACAACCTCCGGGTTTGACAGACACGGCTGCATATCGGCTTGACGTGTACCGGTGCCGTTGTCACCGAAGTATTCCGGATGCTCGCCGAACAAATCCTTCGGTACAACCTGTTGAAGCGTATGAACGCCGTACACATTGTATTCGGGATTCACACCGCCCATCGCCTCCGGTACACCGGTATGGCAAGAATCGAGCTTGTGCGCAACGCAGAATTCCGGGTCAGCAGTTGAAAAACGCCAATAGCTTTGCCTTAACCGAAAACACGGTTTATATGTATAGTTCAAATCTGCCGGAACGGTCGGTGCGGAATTTTCCGGCACAACCGTTAGCTCGCTTGTAAACCATCGGCAGCCGAAATAATCCTCCAGCAGTGTGTACACTGCATACAGCGCACCGCGCTTTTCTCCGCCTGTGATAACAAGTTTATTGTTAACAGCGGCTATGCGAACGCCGTCCTCGCCGAGGTCAGCGCCGCTGAGCGCCTGCGCCGATTCGCTGCGGTTGGTTCTTCCGATAAGGATTTCTCTGTCGGTTGCCGAAGAGCTGTCGCTGACAACGTCAAATTCCGCAGAGCAGATTTTTTTCAGATAGTCCGCCAACGTCTGTGCCGCCGTGATTTCGACCTCACTTGCCGCACTGCCGCAGACAATTGTGTAATTTGCCGTGCCGGACGAGGCAAGAAGAAGCCCCTCAGCGCCTGCCGTCGACGGTATCACAAACAGCGACAGCAACAGGAACACAACAACGCAAAAGGACATCAATTTTTTCATCGGACACACACCTTTCTGTTCTCCCGGGATATTGCAGATTAAATATGTCAACATAAAATATATCAGATTTTTCGATAAATTTCAATATTGTCAATTTAACTTTTTGCCAATGAGAATATGAAACGATAGTTTTGCTAATCCACCGCTCGGTTGAACGATTACACGAAACTCCGCACCATTCCGCGAAACTCGACTTTCGTGCAAAGGTGGACGCAGATTTTAAGCGTATCAAGGGCTGCGGGGATTATTTGCGGATTTTTTCTGCCTGTTTGCCGGATGAGTGCGCTCACAATTCCACGATTAAAACCGCAAAGCCTTGATAGCAAAGGGCTTGTTTGCAACCGAATAACAAAAAAAGCGCCTCACGATTGTATCATCGTGAGGCGCTTATATGGCTGAGGAATAGGGATTTGAACCCCAACAAACAGAGTCAGAGTCTGTCGTGCTACCGTTACACTATTCCTCATCGCAGAAGATATTATAAACACATTTGCCCCTAAAAGTCAAGCATTTTTTAAAAAAAGTATCGGTTTGTCTTTATAAAATGGTGGGCTATCGGTTTGTTTCCGTTCGGGTGGGAGGGGATTGACATTAACTTTCCCGGGTGATATAATACGAGCGCGCTTGAACTCAGCGCAGGAACTGTCCGCCGTCGGGGCGGGATATTTTTTGACAAAAAACAGTTAGTTAGCTAACGAAACGGAAGTGAATACAAATGAAAAAATGCGACGGAATGCCTTTTGACGGAGTGCCCGGGTTTCCCCCGGACGAACATGCACAGGATCTGCCGGCCGAAGTGCCGCTGTCAATGCTTGTCTCCGAGATTTCCAAGCTTTTTCATTACACGGTGCGCATAAGCATGGAGAGCCGCGGTGTGTCGGCGGGTGCGATGAGGATACTTTTTCACCTGTCACATCATGACGGCATAACCCAGCGCCGCATTGTGGAGCTTGCACATCTTTCTGCGCCGACTGTGAGCGTGACTCTGACAAAAATGGAGGCGCAGGGGCTGTTGAGCCGCAGCTGCAGCAGCACGGACATGCGCGAAACGCTCGTTTACCTGACAGAAAAGGGTCGCGAATATTCAGCCCTTATGCGCGAAACGCTTCGCGCGGGCGACGCCGCAATGATAAGAGGAATGCAGCCGGAGGATGTCGCAAGGCTGCGTGAAGGCCTGCAGACAATCCGGAAGAATCTGCTCGGCGACATACAAAATACGGTGGGGGAGGGCGACTCGAAATGAAGTGGATACTGAAATATCTCAAGCCATATTGGTTTTTTGCCCTGATGACACCGCTGACAATGATAGGCGAGGTTGCAATTGACCTGATTGAGCCGCAGCTGATGTCGCGCATTGTGAACGACGGCGTTCTGGGAGGAGATATGGCGTTGATAATCCGCACGGGACTGCTCATGTTCGGTGCTGCAGTGCTCGGCGGAATTGCGGGACTTTCGAGTGCCGGCTTCGGCTCGGCCGCATCGCAGAATCTCGGCTCCGACCTGCGCTGTGACGTGTTTGCAAGGGTTACGGCTCTCTCCTTCGAGCAGACGGACAGGTTCACAACCGGCTCGCTGATTACCCGAATGACAAATGACATCACGCAGATTCAGGACTTCGTCGCCTCCGCTCTGCGGATGTTTGTGCGCAGCTCACTGATGTTCATCGGCGGCATTTTCATGATTATGCGCATCAATACAAAGTTCGGCATTGTCCTCGCGTGCTCTCTGCCCGTGCAGGTGCTTGCGATGACTCTGCTTCTGCGCAAGGCAGCCCCGCTGTTCGGAGTTGTCCAGACAAAGCTCGACAAGGTGAATTCCGTTGTGCAGGAGGTTGTCGGCGGCGCAAGGGTTGTCAAGGCTTATGTCCGTGAGGATTACGAGTGTGAGCGCTTCGGCAGGGCAAATGACGATTTGATGGGCATCAACCTCCGCGTTATGCGCATCATGGCAGTTCTCGGACCGATTATGATGATTGTGATGAACATATCTGTTGTTGCAATCATTTATACAGGCGGCCTGCAGGTTGAGGCGCGGGCGATGAATGTCGGCAGCGTTATGGCGGCTATTACTTATGTCACACAGATTCTCATGTCAGTGATGATGGTGAGCATGATGTTCCAGATGATATCCCGCGCAAGCGCCTCCGCCAAGCGGGTCAAAGAGGTTCTGAACACAATGCCCGCAGTTGAGGGCGGAGATTTTGACGGAAAAACCGAAAGCGGCACTGTCGAATTCAGAAACGTAAGCTTCAGCTACCCCGGTTATGCGTCAAAAACCGTGCTCGACGGAATCTCGCTGAAAATTGAGCAGGGAGAAAGCGTTGCGATACTCGGCGCGACGGGCACCGGCAAAACCTCACTTGTCGGTCTCATCCCGAGATTTTACGACGCCACGCAGGGTGAGGTGCTGGTCGGCGGCAGAAACGTGAAGGACTACACGCTCGACGCCCTGCGCTCCGGCATAGCGGTTGTTCTGCAAAAAAGCGAGCTGTTCTCCGGAACAATTTCGGAAAACCTGCGCTGGGGCAACGAGGAGGCAACGGATGACGAGGTGCGACTTGCTGCTCAGATTGCACAGGCGGACGGCTTCATTTCCGGTATGCCCGAGGGCTACGACACGGTAATCGGTGAAAAAGGCTCGTCTCTTTCAGGCGGACAGAAGCAGCGGCTTTCGATTGCAAGAGCAATTCTGAAAAAGCCCTCCGTCCTCATTATGGACGATTCAACCTCCGCGCTTGACCTGAGCACTGAGGCAAAGCTGCGGACAGCTTTGCGCGAAAACCTGCGGGGCACAACGGTTATCACCATTGCGCAGCGGATTGCAAGCGTTACCGGAGCGGATAAAATTGCTGTGCTTGAAAACGGCAGACTGTGCGCAATCGGCACTCATGAACAGCTGCTGAAGGAAAGCCCCGTATACCTTGATATTTACAACTCGCAGATGCGAAGGGGGGCGGCGGTATGAACAACACTACGAACACACCTTCCGCACGCGGCGCTCAGCTGCCTCCGATGAGGCGGCCGGGCAGAGGTCCGGGGCCGATTATGCATGTTGAAAAGCCGAAGAATGCCGGAAAAACTCTGCGCAGGCTGCTCAAATACATCGGCGCGAGCAAATATATTCTTGCGGCGCTTGTGGTTGTGATGGTTGCAATAACCCTGCTCGGGCTTTGCGCACCGCTGCTGCAGTCAAAGGCAATAGACACAATAACGCTTGACAATTCACGGCTCAGCGTCGATTTTTCGCGCCTGAAGCTTACGCTGGGCATATTGCTCGCAACCTATATCGCAAGCTCGGTTATGACCTATTTCCAGGGTCTGCTTTCCGCAAAGCTTTCACAGAGCGTTGTGCATTTGATGAGAAAAGCGCTGTTTGAAAGAATTGCGCATCTGCCCGTGCGCTTTGTGGACACCCACAATCACGGCGACATTATGAGCCGAATGACAAACGATGTCGAAAACATTTCCAACTCGCTTTCGCAGTCGATAGGTTCGCTCATTTCGGGTGTGCTTACGGTTATCGGCGCGTTTGCAATCATGCTTTACCATTCGCCGCTGCTCACGGGGGTGAGCATGGTGTCAATTGTGTTCAGCGCGGCGGTGAGCAAATACCTCACAAAATATATGCGCAAGTTTTTCCTCCGCAAGCAGGTTATCCTCGGCGGTCTCAACGGACAGGTTGAGGAGGTCATCACGGGCTATCACACCGTTGTTGCATACGGCAAGGAGAAAAAATCTCTTGAAAAGTTTAACGCGGCAAGTGAGGATTTGCGGCGGGTGAGCATCAAATCGGCAATTTTCGGCGGAGTGATGGGACCGTTTATGAATGTCATCGGAAACCTCGGCTTTCTGCTCATCGCGGGCTTCGGCGGCTGGCTGGCTCTCAGGGGAGCAATCACTGTCGGCCTCATTCAGGCTTTCATCCAATATTCAAAGCAGTTCAACCGTCCGATAGTCGAGATTGCAAATCAGTATGTACAGATTCAGACGGCTATCGCCGGAGCGGAGCGCATCTTTGAGATTATGGATGCCGAGGTCGAACACCCGGAGGGCTCGGAGCACACCGAGGTCAGGGGAGACATAAGCTTTGAAAACGTGAATTTTTCCTATGTTCCCGACAAGCCCGTGCTCGTTGATTTCAATCTCGAGGTCAAGCGCGGAAAGAAGCTTGCAATCGTCGGTGCAACCGGCTCCGGAAAAACCACTGTTGTAAATCTGCTCACAAGGTTTTATGATGTTGACAGCGGCACAATCAGCATAGGCGGCAAGGACATTTCAAAAATTGAGCGCTCCGACCTTCGCGGCGCCATCTCCATCGTTTTGCAGGACACGGTGCTGTTCAACGCAAGCGTGGAGGAGAACATACGCTACGGAAGGCTTGACGCAAGCCGCGAGGAGATTGTTGCGGCGGCAAAGCTCGCAAATGCCGACAGCTTCATAAACCGGCTCGAAAACGGCTATGACACCGTGCTCAGCGAGTCCGGTTCAAATCTGAGCGAGGGGCAGCGCCAGCTGCTTTCAATCGCCCGTGCCGTGCTTGCAAACCCGGAGATACTCATTCTTGACGAGGCAACCTCAAGCGTTGACACACGCACGGAAATGAACATCCAGAGCGCAATGTTCAAGCTCATGGAAAACCGCACGAGCCTGATTATCGCCCACCGCCTTTCCACAATACGCGACGCAGACACAATAATCGTTGTCGATTCCGGCAGAGTTGTCGAGAGCGGTACGCATGACGAGCTGTACGCGCTGGGCGGCTGCTACAGCAGGCTTTATCAGAACCAGTTCGCGGGAATGAGCACCTGACACACGACAAACTGATTTTTCGTCGCTCCGTTGACATTTGCTGCATAATATTGTAAAATCTGTTTATAGAAAAAGGAGGTATATTTATGAAAACGTCAAAACGCATCATCAGCGCACTGCTCACTTTCGTTCTCATTTTCTCCTGCTCTGCGGCAATCGCTCTGACTGCCGACGCGCTTGAGGGCGGCGAAGCTTCCGCAACGGAAAAATTCCTCACCGACATCGGAACCACGGGGGAAATGCACATTGAGGGCACTCTTAAGGACTTTCAGATCGGCGTAACAAAGCTCACGGTGCCGTTCACCGTTGACGCAAAGGGAGACACGGTTTCCGTCAAAACAAAGCTGTCAATCTTCAACGTCCGCATTCTCTACCTCAACGGCAAGTGCTACGTTATGCTTCCCGCAGTCAGACTTTATGCCGATTATGACCTCGGTGCGGCACTTAGCACGACAATCGAGAACGTGCTGTCGAGAATCTGGTCGGAATACAAGTATTTTGCACAGGACTTCGCGGTCTCCGCAGGAGAATCTGCAGGTGTCATCGACGGCATAAGCTACAGCAGAGAGACAATCGTTGAAAACACACAGAATCCGTCCTTCTCGGCAACGGTTTTGTACGCTGACGCGGACAAGTCAATCAGAGCAGTCGCCGGAAGATGGAATTCAACCGAGTTCAATGTCGAAATTACCGCAATTTCCAACGATGCCGACGATTCAATGCTCAGCTTCCCGATATTCTATTTCAACATCACTCCGCTTGTTCTGCTGATTTTCTCCCTGCTCATCAGCTGACAATTCCCTGTTCAACCTGCCGCATCAACCCAACGGTTCGCTGAGGATTTTTCCGCATTCGGTGCATGGCGGTGATTGCCGCCGCATATTGTTATGCAGAGAAAGTCCGACTCGTTCCGTGCAAGGGCTTGATGCGGCTTTTCTTTTTAGCCGGAAAAACTGCAATTCTGCAAGAAAAGCGAAAAAATGTTCGACAAATTCGAACATTTGTCTTGACAAGCCGAACATTTGTGTTATAATGTAAATGTAAGGCGGCTGCGGAATCAAAGCTTGCACAGCGAGAAGGGCAGTCGACATGAGGAGGGCAAAAATCATGATGTACATTACAATACTTATTCTTTCGGTCATTGTCTTTATAAGCTTTCGTTATGAGGAGCAGCTCATTGATTTTGAATATGAGCTTGCAAAAATTCTCGGAATTCTCATCGAACGCCGCCGCAGGAAAAAGTGTGAAAACAAACTGCGGACATCAAACGCCGGTGCCGATTTGCATCTTGTCAAAAACAATCCGTGTGTTTCCGCGCGGATGCCCGCAAGCCACGCCGGTTGAGGCTTTGCCGGACAGTTTCTGTGTTCTTCCGGGCGGCGTGTTTGTTCGGGTAAAGAGTAAATCTGCAGTGCACTGATGCGCACAAGCCCTGTTCGGAGGGGATTTATCAAGATTTTCCTGTCCGGAAAGAGAAAAAATAAAAAATTTTTTTGAATTTCATTTTCTTTTCTTCATATTTGTCATCAAAAAATGCAGGATATGCAATGTAAAATATGCAATCCTGCATTTTTTGTTCCCATTTGGCGATATTATGCTGCATTTTATCGAAAAATCCGTCATATTTGATTATGCTGAAATTTTTCTTGCATTGTTAAAACAGCAGGTGTATAATGACTTTCGTTCAATACAAAAGCAAGTCAGGAGGAAATAAAAATGAGTTATACCGAAAAAATAATTGCTCAAGTCAGAGAAAAAAACGAAACTCAGCCGGAGTTTGTTCAGGCGGCAACGGAGGTTCTTTCTTCAATCAAGCCTGTTGTCGATTCCAACAAGACCTATCAGGAGTGGTCACTTCTTGAGCGCCTTGTTGAGCCGGAAAAGGCCACAACTTTCCGCGTGCCGTGGATTGACGACAACAATAAGGTTCAGATCAACAGAGGCTTTCGCGTCCAGTTCAACAGCGCCATCGGCCCGTACAAGGGCGGCCTGCGCTTCCATCCTTCCGTGAATCTTTCAATCATCAAGTTTCTCGGCTTTGAGCAGATTTTCAAAAACTCACTGACCGGCCTGCCCATCGGCGGAGGCAAGGGAGGCTCTGACTTTGACCCCAAAGGCAAGAGCGATTTTGAAATCATGCGTTTCTGCCAGAGCTTCATGACTTCACTCTTCAAGGTTATCGGCGCGGCAACGGACGTTCCCGCAGGCGATATAGGTGTCGGCGGCAGAGAAATCGGCTATCTTTTCGGACAGTATAAGCGCATCACCGGGCAGTACGAGGGCGTGCTTACGGGCAAGGGCCTGAGCTACGGCGGCTCGCTTGCCAGAAAAGAGGCAACGGGCTACGGACTTTGCTATCTGGTTGATGAGATGCTCCGCAATCACGGCAACTCTCTGGAAGGCAAGAAAATCGTTGTTTCCGGTTCGGGCAATGTTGCAACCTATGCAATCGAGAAAGCTTTTGCTCTCGGCGGAAAGCCTGTTACCTGCAGCGATTCCTCCGGTTATATTTACGACAAAAACGGCATCGACCTTGATGCTCTCAAGCAGATTAAAGAAGGCCGCCGCGGCAGAGTGAGCGAATATCTTGAGTTCCATCCCGATGCAACCTTTGTGCCCGGCAAGAGAGTCTGGGAGGTTCCGTGTGATGTTGCCCTTCCCTGCGCAACACAGAACGAAATCAATGAAAACGATGCTCTCGAGCTTGTTAAAAACGGCGTTATTGCCGTTGGTGAAGGTGCAAACATGCCCTCAAATTACGGCGCAACGGAAGTTTTCCTTAAGAACAACATCCTTTTTGCCCCCGGAAAGGCGGCAAATGCCGGCGGCGTTGCAACCTCTGCGCTTGAGATGAGCCAGAACAGCGCACGCCTGAGCTGGACCTTTGAGAAGGTTGACAGTGAGCTTCACCACATCATGAAGAACATTTATGCGAATATGGCAAATGCTGCGGATGAATACGGCCACAAGGACAACTTTGTTGTCGGTGCGAACATTGCCGGCTTTGTCAAGGTTGCCGACGCCATGCTCGCGCAGGGTATTGTTTGATTTTTTGCGCATTCCGATACCCCTTTGTCCTTGCGGACGGAGGGGTGTTTTTTGATTTAACCTCAGCCGGAGGCCACCGCATAATACAAAATGAAATGAGAAACACGCCTCCGTCGCTGCTGCGCTGGCTGCGTGTTTGGCTTACCGCACTCTTGCTTTTGTTAGCGGGTTGTTAATGAGGTGACTTCCATTGTGGACGAGTCGTCCGTCATAAGATCGCTTGCATCCTCTGTTGTCATATTCTCTGTTGTGCTGATGTTCGTTGTTGTGGTCATTCCTCTTGTTGTCGCATTATTGTCCTTGCTGCCTGATGAGCAGGCAGTGAACAAAACCGTAAGCAAAACCGTGAGTATACCTGCTGCGATTATCCTGTTTTTCACGCTTTTCCCCCCATTCTGAGGATGGTTTGTACCATCCGTTTTTTTGACGCGGTTCAACTCTTACAAATCGTCTGCGTCCTGCTCCGGTACAGGGTCGTCGGGTGTGACCGGTGTGCCGCTGTAGCTTCCGAGTACATCTGTCGGGTCAAGCTCGTTACCGATTTCCCAAAGGTTCACCATGCTCTCAACCTTTAGACGGTTTCGATGCTTGCGCTCCTTTCGTTTTTCAAACATTTCTCACTTTGCCTCTCTTTCAAATATGGGACAGTACTGTTATGACTATCCCGCATACCGTCGCTCCGACTCCCGCGGCGGCGGCGAGTTTGAACGCAAGAAACAGCCTGTTCCGGCGTATCTTTGTTGCCGGCGGCCTCCCGGCCGTGCCTGCCATTGCTCCCGCCCGTTCGCGGAGTTTTCCCTCGCTGACGTTTGCGTGCTCGGGCTTGACGAAAAAAAGTATCCTCTCAAAGTATTCGCAGCCCGTTTCCGTGACCTCAACTACCTGTCTGTTGACTCCCTTAATCATAAGCAGCCCTCTTTCGTTTTCTCGGTGACTTTTCGGGGTTATTCTTGCCTGCGAGCGGTGCGGATATTCAGCCATGGAATGAAATCCAGAAAAATGCAATTATTTTATAAGTGAGAAAAACACATGTATACTCACTGTATACTGCAAATCACCGGAAACCTGTGGAAAACTATGTGGAAAATGTGCATAACATATGTGAATTTCCGAGCGGCAAGCCTTTTTCTGGCTCATATAGAAATGTGGATAACTTTCTGTATTATTGTTTGATATACTGCAAGTAGTTTTGACTTTACTGTTCGACATAATCCGACAGGTTTTTCTCGGATTACGAGGATTTTTGACATAAAATAATCGCATAGATAACATAACTGCATCTGATTGAATCGAAAAAAATGGCACAAAATCAATTGCCGAACGGCTTTCCGTTTTCCGTCGGGTCGTGCATTGAACTGTGAAAAAATGCAGCACCGGGCAGAGTAAAAACAACCTTGCTTAATGCTCCGCAAACAGTAATTGTGCCGCGTCGGTAATTGTCCCGGGTTAATTCCGCACTTGCTTTTTTGTAAAAGTTCTGATATAATTATTTAATATCAATACTATTTCTACAAAAAGAATTTTTCACGCGCGGAACACGCCGCAGTAAAAATGAGAGAGTGGCAGAATGAGAAGTCTTGCGGTCTGTATAAAATCATTTATTGTTACCCTTCCGAAGCGCGTCCGGCAGATGCTGCAATGGCTTGGCGTCTGCGTTTTTTTCCGCAACAATGCCGAAGTGCGCAAAAAGCTCAGGAGCTTCAAGGGAATTCACAACGGCGAGCGCTGCTTCATTGTCGGAAACGGGCCGAGCCTGCTCCCGCAGGATCTGGAAAAGCTGTCTGGCGAGGTTACATTTTCATGCAACAGTATTTTCAAAATGGAAGGAACGGGCGATTGGCGGCCGTACTACTATTTTATCCTTGACCCTGTTTCGGTTCAGCTTTATCTTCCGATTCTCAATGATATTCCGGCAAAGCAGAGGTTCGTCGGAGTATCGTATTTTTCTTTGAAGGATGCAAGGCGGTACAAAAAAACTACTGACGCCGCATTTTATTCGCTGAACACTCCGATTATGGGCAGGGAGCGCCGCTCTCAGCGCTTCACGCAGGACATAACGCATCTGGTAGACACCTGCGGCACGGTTGCATATTCAATGATGCAGTTTGCCGTATACATGGGCTTCAAGGAAATCTACCTCATCGGCTTTGACCATCGCTTTGCAAAAACGAAGGAAGAATCGGGCAAAATCGTTGAGAACAGTGTAAGCAACCATTTCAAGGGGTACGACGAGAAGTTCCACGAAAAGGTCGGCGGGACAAGCGTTCTGTTCCCGAAAATAAAAATCGAAAGAGGCTTTGAACAGGCGCGGGAATACTGCGAGGCGCACGGCGTCACAATCAGGAACGCAACCCGCGGAGGCTGCCTTGAGGTTTTTGAAAGAACAGATTTCGACACTTTTATTATTGACAGAAAGAGCTGATATTATGAAAGTAGTATGCATCATACCGGTAAAGCTGAATTCGGAAAGAGTGCCCGGAAAAAATTTCAGAATGCTCAACGGAAAAAAGCTGTATATGCACATTGTCGAGCACGCAATGCAGGCAAATGTTTTTGACGATATTTTTGTTGACACAAACAGCGATGAGCTTGCGGAATACGCGCGGGGACTCGGCATCGGAGTGATTGAACGCATTCCCGAGCTTGCCGCAAACACCGCCAACGGCAACGACCTGCTCCTTTATGAAAAAAAGCTCTATCCGGACTACGATTATTATTTCCAGCTTTTTGCAACCGCGCCGTTCCTTCAGCCGGAATCAATCAAAGCATGTGTAGATAAACTGATGACTTCAAATGAATTTGACTCATGCTTCACCGCTGTGAAGCACAACGGCTTTTACTGGTTTAACCGCAACCCCGTCAACTACAGACCGTGCCTGCTGCCCCGCAGCCAGGACATGGAGCCACTTTATGAGGAAACAACGGGGCTTTACGGCATTTCGGCAGCGTCGCTTGAACGCTACAGAAGCCGCATCGGCCGCAATCCTTACATCCACATTGTGAGCAAATACGAGGCGGTGGACATCAACACCGAAGAGGATTTCCGAATTGCACAGTGCGTCGGCAATGAGATTTACGGCATGAAATAGGCATATGCAGCACTGTTCGGAAAACAGATAAAATCAAAAAGCGGGGAATTGTAATTGCAAAAAACTGTTATCGAGGCAAACGGAAAAAATCTTCAGTATTGGAAGGACCTCTGGAGGTACAGAGAGCTTGCCGTCAATCTTGCGAAAAGGGATTTCACTGTCAGATACAAACAAACGGCAATCGGCTTCGGCTGGTCGATAATCAATCCGATTATCAACATGTTTCTCATGACCTTCATCTTCGGCAACCTTGCGGGCTTCAGCGAAAATTCGGAGATTCCGTATTACGTAGTAACCTATTCGGGTCTGCTTCCGTGGACACTTTTTTCGCGTTCATTCACCCTCGCCGCGAGCACCTTCGTAACAAACGCGGATTTGATGAGAAAGGTTTACTTCCCGCGCCTTCTGGCTCCGGTCAGCTCAACAATGACCTCCCTGATTGACACTGCAATCTCTTTTGTTCTGCTGTTCCTTCTCATGCTTGTTTTCGGCTACACTCCGCCGGTGCGTATGCTGCTCGCTCCCCTTATGCTCATCCCCGTGATGCTTCTGGGAACCTTTGCGGGGCTGTTTGTTGCTTCCTTCACGGTGAAATACCGTGACCTTATTCAGCTCGTTCCGCTGTTGATGCAAATCGGGCAGTATGCAACGCCAGTTGCATATTCGCTTGATGATATTTCCGAAAAAATCCCCGCATTTGCACGGTATTTGTTCCTGCTCAATCCGGCAACCGGTGTTGTGTCCGCCTTCAAATGGTGCACGCTGTCAACGGAAAGCTTTCCGCTCACCTCCGTGTTGATAAGCCTTGCATGGCTTGCCGTAATTATTCCTCTGGCGATGCACCGCTTCAGAAAGACGGAGCGAACCTTTGTGGATATCGTCTGAGAATCAGCTTCTTGTGTGAAGAGTCGGAAAGGATATTGTTATGGCTGAAACCGCAATCAAAATAGAAAATATCGGAAAAAGATATATTATAAAGCACAGCGGCGCACCGAAGGTTGACGGAAACCTGAACAAAATTGCAGCAGCTGCAAGACGTATCGGGAAACCGCTGAGACGCTCAAAGAAAGAGGAGTTTTGGGCGCTCAAAGACATTAACCTTGACATTATGCAGGGTGAAAGCATCGGAATAATCGGCAAAAACGGCGCCGGCAAGTCCACTCTGCTCAAGCTCCTTTCGCGTATTACCGAGCCGACGCAGGGCAGAATAGAAATCAACGGCACTGTCTCGGCGATGCTTGAGGTCGGCACCGGCTTCAACCGTGAGCTGACCGGCCGCGAAAACATTTATCTCAACGGTGCAATTCTCGGAATGTCGAGGGCTGAGGTCAACAGCAAGCTTGACACAATAATTGAATTTTCCGAGGTTGAAAAGTTCATCGACACTCCGGTCAAGAGATATTCCAGCGGAATGTTCGTGCGCCTTGCGTTCGCAGTTGCGTCGCATCTTGAGCCGGACATCATGGTTGTTGACGAAGTGCTTGCCGTCGGCGACAGCAGATTCCAGAAGAAGTGCCTCGACCAGATGGCTCATGTGGCGAGCAACGGCCGCACGGTGCTTTATGTCAGCCACAACATGGCAACAATCCGTCAGCTTTGCAGCAAGGTTGTTTTCCTCAATTCGGGACGCATCGGCTTTGTCGGCGACGTTGAGGAGGGCATAGCTCACTATTTTGCCGAGGGCGGCGCAAACGAGCTTGTCCGCGATCTCTCGGGCTATAAACGCGGAAACTGGATCTCTCAGGAAGTCATAATGACAAAAATCGAAATGCTCGACACCGTTGACTGTGTTTACGAATACGGCGATGAAATAAAGTTCCGACTTCACGTTCACGCCTCCTCCGATGTTAAGGACATGACAGTCCGCTTTGAAGCGCGGGGTGCCGGGAACGAGCACATCGGCATGAGCTTTTCCGAGCCGGTCGGCAATTTGACCGCCGGCAGGGACTATGTGCTTGAAATGTGCGTGAGCGACCATCGCCTTGCGCCGAACTCATATACAGCCGCCGTCAGCCTTTGCACTGGCAACAATTTTGCCGGCTATTCCACTCTGGACACAACCTGCCCGACCTTCACCTTTGATGTGCGCGGAATAATCACACCGGACGGTTTGCGTGAAACATGGTCAAAGACCTGGGGAAATGTGCACTTGCCCCCGGCTCGAGCACTCTACTTCGGTGAAGAATAATAATCGTGGAGCCGATGAATACAAAAATGATAGAAATAAATGAAAACAAACCCGAAAAAGCTGTGCTTGTCGGTGTTGACTGCGGCGACTATGATGCGGAAACATCCATGAACGAGCTTGAGGAGCTTGCGAAAACGGCTGGTGCTCAGGTGGTTGCAAGAGTTATCCAGAACCGTGACAAGCCCGACACTGCAACCTTTATCGGTTCCGGAAGGCTTGCGGAGCTGAAAAAATTCTGTGAGGCGGATGAAATTGATCTGCTCATTTTTGACGATGAGCTGACCCCGTCTCAGCTTCGCAACATTGAAAACGAGACCGATGTGCGCGTTGTGGACAGAACAACGCTCATTCTGGACATATTTGCCGCCCGTGCTCATTCGGGCGAGGGCAAGCTTCAGGTGGAGCTTGCGCAGCTGCGATATTCTTTGCCGCGACTCGGAGGCAAGGGTACGCAGCTTTCACGTCTCGGCGGCGGCATAGGCACAAGGGGTCCCGGCGAAACAAAGCTTGAAAGTGACCGCAGACACATCCGCCGAAGAATAAATTCGCTTGAGGAGCAGCTTGCCGCACTGGAAAAACGCCGCGGAAATCTGCGTGAGCGCAGAGAAAAGGACGGTGTGCTGACGGTTGCCATCGTCGGCTACACAAACGCGGGAAAGTCAACGCTGATGAACACTCTCACGCAGGCGGGAGTGCTCGCGGAGGACAAATTGTTCGCAACCCTTGACCCGACTTCAAGAGGGCTTGACTTGCCGGACGGACGCAGGGTCATGCTCATTGACACCGTGGGTCTTGTTCGCAGACTGCCGCATCAGCTCGTTGAAGCATTCAAATCAACACTGGAGCAGGCGGCGGATGCAACCGTGATTCTCAATGTCTGCGATGCGTCGTCGGACGAGTGCGATGAGCACCTGAGAGTGACCTCCGAGCTGCTTGACAGCCTCGGCTGCAAGGACAAACCCGTCATATCCGTGCTCAACAAGTGCGACCTCATAAAAAACGCATTCGATTTGCCGGTTATCGGAAAAACCGTAATGATATCCGCGCTGAAAGGCGAGGGGATTGACGAGCTGCTTTCCGCAGTTCAGGGGGCGCTGCCGCCCACGCAAATGAAGGCAACGCTGCTTTTGCCCTATTCACACGCGTCTCTTGCCGCAAAAATCCGCAGGGACGGCAAGGTTCTCAGCGAGGAATACCGCGATGACGGGCTGCTGCTGAATGTGCTGGCAAATGCACGGCTGCTCGAGGAATGCAGGGAGTTTTTTGAATGAAAAAGCAAAGCAGATTTTTTGCAATGTTTTCCCGGATGAAATACATTGACCGTTGGTCTCTTATGCGCAACGCGCGCAGAGAGAACCTCTCCGAGCACTCGCTTGAAACGGCGGCAATAGCCCATGCGCTCGCGGTGATTGAAAACGTCCGTTTCGGCGGCAGCCTCAACGCCGAGCGCGCGGCGGTGCTTGGGATTTATCATGATATGCCCGAAATCATCACCGGAGACATGCCCACGCCCATCAAACACGGATATCCTGAAATCACAAGGGCATACTGTCTTGTTGAAAAGCAGGCGGGGCACAGCCTTGAGGATATGCTGCCGGAGGACATACGCTCATGCTATCACGGAGTGTTTTCCCGCGAGGAGGAGGACGCTTACCTGTGGAGGCTCGTCAAGGCGGCGGATAAAATCTCCGCGCTCATCAAATGCATTGAGGAGGATCAGGCGGGAAATCGCGAGTTCCTCAGCGCAAAGGCATCAACTCTGAAGGCTCTCGAAGCCATGAACCTCAGTTGCGTTGCAGAATTTTTGAGCGAATTCGCCGAAAGCTACGGATTAACGCTTGATGAACTGCAAAAAAACGGTTAATTTCTTTGTAAAAATTAACTTTTTGTAAACGAACGCAATTGTAAGAAAATATTTCTTGACATTCAACAAAAATTCGTCTATTATGATTACTGTCCCTCAGAACGGAGTGAGATAATGAACGGTGCGGATTACTCTGTCCCGGATAATGAAAGCCTTGCGCTTGCCGCACAAAACGGCGACACACGCGCCATGTCCGAGCTGACCGCGCGCATTTCTCCGCATATCCGTTCAAAAGCCGCTTCTTTCGGACTCTCTGCCCAGGACACGCAGGACCTTTTTCAAGAGGGTATGCTCGGCTTCCTCGGCGCGGTGTTTTCGTTCAAAGAAGACAAAGGGGCAAGTTTCCGAACCTATGCCGTTGTGTGTGCCTCAAACAGCATGATATCCAATTTGAGGGTGCGCAGCAAGCGCGGAAACATCCCGCAGGACGCTTTTGTCCCCATGGACTGGGATCTGCCGGTTGAAGACGGCGCGCCCGGCCCGGAGGAAAGGCTGATTGCAGGGGAACAGGCAGAAAGCATTATTTCTGCCATCAACAATGAATTATCCGACTTTGAGCGTAAGGTTGTGTTGCTTTTCATCGGCGGCGGAAGCTATGAAGAAATTGCCGCTTCGCTTGACTCCGACACAAAAGCAGTTGACAATGCCATTCAACGTGTGAGAAAAAAGCTGAGATCGTTCACAAACTGAATATGCCCGGTAGCTCAAAGCAGAGCATTGTAATTTTCAAAGGTGTCGGTGCGATTCCGTCCAAGGGCAAAAATATTTATTTCTAAGCGAGGTAAAATCATGTACGAAGACAAAACTCTCATCTGTAAAGAATGCGGCGAGGAATTCGTGTTCACAGCCGGCGAGCAGGAGTTCTATGCAAGCAAGGGCTTCGAGAACGAGCCCCAGCGCTGCAAGAATTGCCGCGATGCACGCAAAAACGCAAACAAGCCCGAGCGTGAAAGCTTTGAGGCAACTTGCGCTAACTGCGGCGGTATTGCAAGAGTTCCGTTCAGGCCCCGTGAGGACCGTCCGGTCTATTGCAGCGACTGCTTTGCAAAGATGAAAGAGGAAGCATAAAGACACCTTTTTATGCCGAAACGGGAGGGCTGCGCTCATGCGCAGCCCTTTTTTTGCTGCATTTTAGGGTGGAGAGAGTCGAACCCAATACGCCCTAACCCGGGTGTTCACGCACAAAAAAAGAGCAAGACTGCCCGAAAGGGTAATCTTGCTCTTTAATGTTATTCCGGTTTGTGAAAAAACTTCTTGCTCCGTTATTTCATGAACACGTCGAACCACGCGTCCGCAATCAGCTCGTGCCCTCTGCGGTTGGGATGAACGCCGTCCGCCGTGAAGCAGGTCGGCTCGCAGGTTTCACATTCTTTTTTGAACATCGCATCAAGGTCAAAGCACTTCAGAGAGTATTCGGCAGCAAGCTTTCTGACAACCTCCTGCTTGCCTGAAAGATCCTCACGCATGCGCGCAACACCATCATTGACATCAATAACAAACGGCACAAACAGCAGAATGTCCGCAGGGGTGTTGATTTTAGCATCGGTAATAATCAGGCGCAGGCGGGTTTCATAATCGCTGTCGGACGTGGGTTCATTGCTGTCATACCTGCGCCAAGTGTCGTTGACGCCGATGAGTATGCTCAGAACATCGGGCTGCAAATCAATACAGTCCTCTTTCCAGCGGTTGACGAGGTCGACGGCGCGGTTGCCGCTGACACCGGTATTGATGAGCTTGAGCCCGAGCTGAGGATAATCGGCGGCGAGCCTTTGAGAAATAATGCTCGGATAGCCGTCGCCGAGCAGCGCGGGGTCTGTTCTGCTGCGCGAGCAATCGGTTACACTGTCGCCCTGAAAAACAACGGTTGAAAACGGTTTTAACATGCAGGTCACTCCTATAATATGTTCCGGAAAATGATACCACTCACAGAAGTGACTGTCAATCCCGTTTAAGGTTTATACGGTTTTTTTCGGTGAAAAAGCGGCGGGCTTGCCGCACATGGGCCTTTTGTGCTTAGCGGCGGCAAAAAACATCTTTAGGTGACGGAAAAATTTGTTTTTATACTTTTCTTTTCAAACAAGATATGGTAATATATATTAATAATGCTGTCTTTGCGAAAACGCATAAACGGGAGGTCAAAATGGCTGAAATTAAAGAGCTTGTCACCCAGGCATGGGCAATTCCATGGATACGCACAACAATCCAGACGGTCATTCGCCTGCTGGTCACGGCGCTGCTCAGCGGATTCATCGGTTATGAGCGCGAACATTCTCACCGCCCGGCGGGCTTCCGGACACATATTCTTGTTGCCGTCGGGTCAACTCTGATTATGCTCACCTCAGTCTATATGTTTGAACGGTATGAGGGCTTGACCAATCTTGACCCTGCCAGACTCGGCGCACAGGTTGTCAGCGGTATCGGTTTCCTCGGCGCGGGCACCATCCTGCGCGAGGGCTTCTCCGTCAAGGGCCTGACCACTGCGGCGAGCCTTTGGGCTGTTTCGTGCATCGGGCTTGCGGTCGGCATGGGGTATTACTCCGGGGCGATAATCGCAACCGCCGTTATTTACGTCACACTCAACCGTCTCAAGAAGTTTGTTGTCAGGGGAAATGTCGGCAAAACTATATATGTGGAGGTTGAAAACCTCACCGAGCAGGCACGGCAAATCGGCAAAATTATCCGCAAGAGCGGTGCGAATCTGGACACTCTGGAAATCCTTTATTCCGATGAATCGTTTCGCTCCTCTCATCGGAATTCAACCGTGCTCAAGGCCTTCTTTTACCCGAAGAACGACAGCAGCCTTGACCTTATTACCGACAGCATCCGCACCCTCGAGGGCGTGCGGGACATATATGTGGATTAGAAAGGACTAACAACTCATGGTCAACACCGAAAAAACGATGGAAAAAATTGTCGCCCTTTGCAAGGGCAGAGGCTTTGTCTATCCCGGCAGCGAGATTTACGGCGGCCTGTCCAATTCCTGGGATTACGGCCCTCTCGGCGTCGAGTTCAAAAACAACGTCAAGCGCGCGTGGTGGAAAAAATTCGTGCAGGAAAATCCCTACAACGTAGGGCTGGATTCTGCTATTCTTATGAATCCGCAGACTTGGGTAGCCTCTGGCCATGTCGGAGGCTTTTCCGACCCGCTCATGGACTGCAAGGAGTGCAAAACACGCCACAGGGCAGACAAGCTGATTGAGGATTCCGGCGTCAATCCCGCGGGCTGGAGCTTTGATGAAATGAGCAAATATATTGCGGACAACAACATTGTGTGTCCGGAGTGCGGTGCGTGCAACTTCACGGATATCAGAAAGTTCAACCTGATGTTCAAAACCTTTCAGGGC
>CAZIMM010000026.1:22680-25005 GCA_964540415.1 uncultured Eubacteriales bacterium | reverse complement strand
AATTCTACCATAGGAGGCTCTTTTTTTCACTGTCCGTTTTTACTGGTCTTGTTCAAATCCGCGATGGCTTTGATGAATTGCGATTTAATGCATTCCGAACATTTTCTCTTTTAAGTCAAGATAATAGAGGTAGTTTTCCGGAGTTACGTCGGGAGGACAGCGGTGGTCGCAAAAAGGAATGTATCCGCCGCGCGCGACAAGCGGCGCAACGCTTTCAAGGTATTTTTTGATTGCTTCTTTGCCTGCAATGAGTTGAATTTTGTCAATGCCGCCCATGATGCGCAGCTCCTTGCCGTATTCCTCGCAAAGTTTTACAGGGTGTGCACAGGAATTGACCTCATACGGAAAGAGGCAGTTTATGCCGGCTTCGAGGAAATAGGGGAGCAGGGGACGCACATCGCCGTCGCAATCGGTATACCATATGTCAATACCGTGCTCATGCAGCTTTTTCCCGATTCTCTTGTATCTCGGAAAAACGGCTTCCTTGAAAAAATCCATTGACACCAGAGGACCGTTACGGCAGCAGATATCCTCCCAGCCGCAGGCAAAATCCGGATTGACGTGCTCCAACGCTCTGTCTATTCCGTCTTCGATGAGAGTGCACACGGTTTCAACCATGTCCTCAACCATTTCCGGGTAATCGGCTACGGCGTAGGCAAGTCCTTCGACAGTGAGCATATCGCGGATTTTTCCGATTAGCGAGCCGACGTTGATTCCGACGGGGAAATCTCTGCCGTCCGGGAATCTGTCTTTGAGCCACTCGGGAGAAATAATCCTTTTCTCGTCATCTCTTCGGAAGGAACGCTCCTTCAGCTTTTTCCAGTCCTCGGGAGTTTCAACGGAGGGCTTGATGTAATGGGGAATTGTTGAATAGCCGTCCTTCGGAACCTCTGCAAGAAGTCCGTCGGAATTCATCATAATCAGCTTGTTGCCGTTTTCACCGACGACTTTCTGCTCAAACGGAGGGCTCATCCAGTATTGAACTCCGAAAGACTGCGGCGGCTCAAAAGAAAACAGCCGGTCTGCATCGCTCTCGGTTTTTATGCCGTTGTCCGTGAAAATGTTCCATTGAACATAGTTCTCGTCCCAATAGCCGAATTCCATGTTGACGGTTCTGTCAAACTCACGGTAATGCATCTGATTGTTGAAGCGTTCGCGCCGGGTCATTGTGCCCTTCCACGGATTTCTTTTCGGATTCATGCGCTGACCTCGTGCTTTTTATTCAGATATTCAACCGCCAAATCCGCGGCGCTTGCGGCATCGGGAGTGTAAACGTCCGCACCGATTGCTTTGCAAAACGAATCGGTTATCGGAGCGCCGCCGATAAAGATGGCTGTGCTTTCGCGAATTCCCTCCGCCTCGGCAAGCTCAACAACGTCCTTCATGTTGGTCATTGTTGTGGTCAGAAGCGCGGAACAGCAGATTATGTCACACTTCTGCTCTTTGGCAGCAGAAACGAATTGCTCGGCGGAAACATCAACACCCAAGTCTATGACCTCGATGCCCTTGCTCTCGAGCATCAGCTTGACGATGTTTTTGCCGATGTCGTGCAGATCTCCCTTAACAGTGCCGATGCAGGCTCTGCCCTTTGTTTGCATCTCGTCTTCCCCGAGAAGCGGCTTGAGCCTTTCAATACCGGTTGACATGGCACGTGCCGCAATGAGAACCTCCGGGACATAAACCTCATCGTTTTTGAACTTCTCGCCGATTACAGCCATTCCGTCCATGAGCGCCGTGAGAATTTCACCTGCGGTGATTCCCTCACCGATTGCGGCATCCACCGCTTCGCCGATTGCCCTAGCTCTGCCTTTTTGAACAAGCTCAGAAATTTCGAGTAGTTTTGACATCGGAATATCCCCTTTAATTTTTGGTAAAGAAAGCTTCAATGTTATTCCAAGGCGTTCCCGGAGGAACGTCGCACCCGGTGGAAAGAACGAAATTCGGATAGTTACGGCACTTCTCGCACAGTTCGTTTACTGCGTCGCGGACAACCTCCGGCGTGCCGTCGTGCAGAATGCCGACAGGGTCTATGTTGCCCATAACCGCCCTGTCCGGCGGAATTTTTTCAAGCATATCCGGAAGACTCACCGAATTTCCGAAATGATATGCCGCCGCACCGTTTGAAGCGAGCGACTGAGCCATGGCTGCAACTCCGTTTCCGCAGTTGTGGTAGATAACGAGAAACTCCCCGTCCTGCACAGCTTCAACAATTCTTTTGACGTAAGCAGCCGAAAACTCGCTCTCGAGAGAGGGGGAAAGCATCCCAGCAAGCGGCTCGCAAAGCAGAATTCCGTTCGCTCCGGCTTTTTTCAGCTCGGATGAATA
>CAZIMM010000026.1:12931-22670 GCA_964540415.1 uncultured Eubacteriales bacterium | reverse complement strand
GCGCCTCCGGGTCATCATAACAGTAATACATGATTTCCGTAATGTCGGCAAGCCTGCCAGCAAGGGAAAACGGGCCGATGACACCGGCAAACAGCGGACGGTCGTCAACGGCGGCGATTGCGAGTTTGACCGCCTCAATGCACACACCGGTTCTGCCGCTGTGAACATCCGGAACTTTCAGGCTGTATGCATCGGAAATGTCACCGAGCAGAACGCCTTCGACGGCGGGAACCTCATCATCTGACAGCCTGACCTTTGCTCCGAAGCACTCCGCCTCAACGGAAAGGTCCATCAGTGTGCAGGCTGCGGCAGACGGCAGTTTTTTTGCGGCGGCTGCAATGCATTCCGCCTGCAGCACAGAACTGCCGATCAGCTTTTTAACCGATTTTTCCGTGAGAAATGCCAGGGCAGGATAGGACACAATCGGAAAAGCTTTTTTCCCGCACTGCCCCATGAGAGAATTCAGCCATGAATACATATTCACAAGCATCGCTCCAAACGAGAAATATTTCGGTGTGATTTATAACAAACTACCTTGATGACAGGAAAAATATGACTTTTTCATGATAGCATATAAAAGTATGATTTGCAAGGGATTTTATGCAAAAACTAAAGAGCGCAGTGTTATATTTCTGATCAATGATTTCATCAAAATTACTGCATTTTCTGTAAGATTTATCCTTTTCTGCAGCAAAAAACCTGCTAAAAATTGTACAATTTGCAGAATTGAACGAATTCACCCGTTTTTGCTCGAATAGACTTGATTTTGCCGAAAAACTGCTTTATAATTAACTATATTTTATTTAAGGGCGATGTTGGAAAATGAAGCTTCTCGAGCAGCGCATTGTTGATGAAGGTAAAATTATCGGCAGCGATATTATAAAGGTCGATATGATGCTCAATCATTTGATAGATGTCAGTCTGCTCAACGAAATCGGCAAAGAGTTCCGCCGCCTTTTCGACGATTGCCATATAAACAAAATATTGACAGTTGAAGCCTCGGGTATAGGAATAGCTTGCATAACCGCGCAATATTTCTCTGTACCTGTTCTTTTTGCAAAAAAGGGAGTTCACCGCAATGTCGGAAGTGACCTTTACACGGCAGAGGTTTATTCCTACACTAAGGATGAAATCACAACAATCGGAGTTTCAAAAAACTATATCAACGAAAACGACCGTGTACTTATCGTCGACGATTTTCTTGCAGACGGCAATGCAGTGCTCGGGCTCATCAACATTGCCGAACAGGCGGGCGCAAAAATCGAGGGCATCGGAATTGCTGTTGCCAAGGGCTTTCAGAGCGGCAGACAGAAGCTGCTCGCCAAAGGATATAACCTCAAATCTCTCGCGGTAATCAAATCCATAAAGGACGGCAAAATCGAATTTATGGATTGATAATAGCAAACAAAAAAATTTTTGGAGGTCAAAAACATGAAGAATCTCGGCAAAATCATCGCGCTCCTTCTTGCACTCACCCTTGTCTTTGCTTTTGCTGCATGCGGCAGCAAGGACGACGGTAAAACCACTGCTCCCGCGGACGAAAGCAAAACACTTGCCAACACATCCGACATGACGGTTGGCTTCATCTTCCTTCATGATGAAAACTCAACCTATGACCTTAACTTCATCAACGCTGCAAAGGCTGCCTGCGATGCTCTCGGAGTTAAGTATCTTCTCAAGACAAATATCCCCGAAGGCAATGAATGCTACGAAGCGGCTGCAGACCTTGCGGACCACGGCTGCGATATCGTTTTTGCCGACAGCTTCGGTCATGAGCAGTACCTTATCCAGGCTGCAAAAGAGTTCACAGATGTTCAGTTCTGCCATGCCACCGGCACCAGAGCTCACACCGAGGGCCTCTCAAACTATCACAATGCTTTCGCCTCCATCTATGAAGGCCGTTACCTTGCCGGTATTGCAGCGGGCATGAAGCTCAATGAGATGATTGAAGCCGGCCAATTCACTGCTGACGAAGCAAAGATGGGTTATGTCGGAGCTTACACATACGCTGAGGTTATTTCAGGTTACACCTCATTCTATCTCGGCGCAAAATCAGTTTGCCCGACAGTCACAATGGAAGTTCAGTTCACCGGCAGCTGGTATGACGAGACTGCTGAAAAAGAAGCTGCAACAAAGCTTATCAGCGACGGCTGCAAGCTCATCAGCCAGCACGCGGACTCCATGGGTGCTCCCACAGCTTGTGAAAGCGCCGGAATCCCCAACGTTTCCTACAACGGCAGCACGGTTGCCGCTTGCCCGAACACTTTCATCGTTTCCTCAAAAATCAACTGGGCTCCTTACATGAAGCACATCATCACCTGCGTTGCCAACGGCGAAGCAATTGAAGCCGACTGGTGCAAGGGCATTGAAGAAGGCTCAGTTGAACTGACAGACATCAACACGGCTGTTGCCGCTGCAGGCACTGCCGAAGCAATTGATGCCGCAAAGGCTGAGTTCGTTGCCGGCACTCTCCATGTTTTCAATGCCTCTCAGTTCACAGTCGGCGGCAAAGCCCTTACAAGCTATAAGGCAGATGTTGACACCGACGAAGCGTATACCCCCGACACAGAGGTTATTTCCGACGGTTATTTCCATGAGTCAGAGTACCGCTCAGCTCCTTACTTTGACCTGAGAATCGACGGTATCACCCTTCTCAACGAGAAATTCTGATTTGATTTCTCAAAATTTCTGAACACCGTGGGCGGAGCATCAGGGCTTCTCTTGCTCCGCCCGATTTCTTTTATTCTGGCTTTAAAAGCCGACCGGAAAAATTCGGTCTGTTTTTAAAACCTGAAGTCAGGAGGTAAAAGAGTGAGCACCAACGTTGCACTTGAACTGCGGAACACAACAAAAACGTTCGGAGATGTCGTTGCAAACAAGGATATCAATCTCAGCGTTATGCGCGGCGAGATAATGTCCATCCTCGGTGAGAACGGCAGCGGAAAAACAACGCTGATGAACATGATAGCCGGGATATACTTTCCGGACCGCGGACAGATTTTTATTGACGGTCAGGAGGTTGTTATCCGTTCGCCGAAGGACGCATTTGACCATAAAATAGGCATGATTCATCAACACTTTAAGCTGGTTGATGTTTTTTCCGCAACGGAGAACATTGTTCTGGGGCTGAAGGAAGATGAATATAACCTCAAGCGCTCCGCCGAACGCATCCGCAAAATAAGCGAGCAGTACGGCTTTGAAATTGACACATCCAAAAAGATTTATGAAATGTCTGTGTCAGAAAAGCAGACTGTTGAGATAATCAAGGTTCTATATCGCGGGGCGGATATTCTGATACTCGATGAACCCACCGCCGTGCTCACCCCTCAGGAAACACAAAAGCTTTTTGCAGTATTGCGCCGTATGCGCGACGACGGCAAGTCAATCATCATCATCACTCACAAGCTGCATGAGGTGCTGGCACTTTCCGACCGTGTCACGGTGCTGCGCAAGGGTGAATATATCGGCACTGTCAACACATCCGAAACCGATGAGACTCAGCTGACCGAAATGATGGTCGGCAAAAGAATAAGTCTCAATATCGAGCGCATCGACCCTGTCAACCCGACAGACCGTCTCACTGTAAACGGCGTTGTCTGCGTCAGTCATGATGGAGTCAAAATTCTCGACGATGTTTCGTTCACCGCACGCTCCGGTGAGATTCTGGGCATTGCCGGAATCGCCGGAAGCGGCCAGAGGGAACTGCTCGAATCAATTGCCGGCCTGCAAAAGCTCAACAAAGGCGAGATACTTTATAATAACCCCAAGAACGGCAGAACCGTCAATCTTCGCGACAAAACCCCGATGCAGATCCGTGAACTCGGAGTGAGCCTCTCATTTGTCCCGGAGGACAGGCTCGGAATGGGGCTTGTCGGCAACATGGATATAACTGACAATATGATGCTCCGCAGCTACAGAAAAGGCAAATCAGCCTTTCTCGAGCGCAAGCAGCCGAAGGATCTCGCACTCAGGATAATCAAGGATTTGGAGGTTGCAACACCCGGAACGGGCACACCCGTGCGCCGTCTTTCCGGAGGCAATGTTCAAAAGGTGCTTGTCGGCAGAGAGATTGCCGCGTCGCCCACAGTGCTCATGGCGGCATATCCGGTCAGAGGTCTCGATATCAACTCGTCATACCTGATTTACAATCTCCTCAATGAACAAAAGAAAAACGGTGTCGCCGTAATATTTGTCGGTGAAGATCTGGACGTTTTGCTTGAATTGTGTGACCGCATTGCTGTCATAGGCGGAGGCAGGATAACCGGAACTCTTGACGCTCGCACCGCAACAAAGGAAGAAATCGGTCTGCTGATGACCAAACATTTCGGAGGTGAAGACCGCAATGGCTAAAACAGTCAGAGAAAAACACGTGCGGGAGCCTCTGATACACATTGCCAAGCGTGACCGTTTACCGTTCTGGCTGGCGTGGCTTATACGCCTTGGCTCGGTTGTCGCGGCGCTGCTTGTGTGCGCTCTCGTCACCGTATTGCTCACAGGCGAAAACCCGCTGGATGTTTATAAAACGATGTTTGACGGCGCTGTCGGCACGGAACGCAGAGTGTGGGGCTTGATGCAGAATCTCGCCATGCTGCTGTGCGTTTCGCTTGCGGTTACTCCCGCGTTCAAAATGCGCTTCTGGAACATCGGCGCTGAGGGGCAGGTGCTCATGGGAGGGCTTGCAACCGCCTCCTGCATGATTCTGTGCGGTGACAAAATACCGACACCCCTGCTCTTTGTTCTGATGATTGTGTCAAGCGTTTTGGCAGGTGCGGTATGGGGCGTTATCCCGGCGTTCTTCAAGGCAAAATGGGACACCAACGAAACATTGTTCACACTGATGATGAACTACATCGCCATTCAGATTGTTTCATTTTTCACCTACAAATGGTCTGTGCCCAAGGGCTCAGGACAAATCGGGGTTATCAATCTTGCAACAAACGCGGGATGGTTTCCGTCAATCGGAGGGCAGAAATACCTGCTCAACATCATTGTTGTTGCGGCGCTCACCGCGTTCATGTATGTTTATCTGAAATACAGCAAGCACGGCTATGAAATATCGGTTGTCGGTGAAAGTGAGAACACGGCGAAATACATCGGAATCAATGTCAAAAGTGTCATTGTCCGCACAATGCTCCTTTCGGGTGCAATCTGCGGCATCGCGGGGCTGCTGCTTGTCAGCGGAACCGACCACACAATTTCACGCGACACCGCCGCTGGCAGAGGCTTCACCGCAATCATGGTTTCGTGGCTGGCAAAATTCAACCCGGTTTATATGATTCTCACGTCCTTCCTCATTGTCTTTCTGCAAAAGGGCGCGGGTGAGATTTCAACGATTTTCGGGCTGAATGACTCTTTCTCCGAAATAATCACCGGCATCATTATCTTCTTCATTATCGGCAGTGAGTTTTTCATCAATTACACCGTCAAATTCCGTGAGTTCAGGAAGGAGGCAAGAGCATGATTGTTGCTTTCATTCAACGCGCGGTTATGCAGGGCATCCCTCTGCTGTTCGGCTCAACGGGCGAAATGATAACAGAAAAGAACGGAAGCCTTAACCTCGGCGTTCCCGGCATAATGTATGTCGGCGGCATTTCGGGAGTTATCGGCGCGTTCCTTTATGAGCAGTCGGTTGACGTTGTGAATCCCTGGCTGGCGGTTCTCATTCCCTTTGTTTCAGCACTTTTCGGCTCACTGGTTATGGGTCTCATATATTCTGTGCTGACCATAACCTTCCGTGCAAATCAGAACGTGACCGGCCTTGCCCTCACAACCTTCGGTGTCGGGTTCGGCAACTTCTTCGGCGGTTCGCTGATAAAACTGACCGGAAGCGACATGCCATCGGTTATTCTCACCGCAACGAGCAACTGCTTTAAGAAATCGCTTCCCTTTGCTTCAAAGCTGGGGTGGTTCGGCGATGTGTTTTTGTCTTACAGCTTTCTTGCCTATCTTGCAATCATTATTGCGCTTTGCACAGCATTTTTCTTCAATAAAACCCGGCGCGGCCTTTATCTCCGCGCTGTCGGCGAAAACCCGGCAACCGCCGATGCCGCCGGAATAAATGTCGGAAGGTACAAATACATTTCCAACTGCGTCGGAAGTGTTATCGCGGGTCTCGGCGGACTGTATTATGTGATGGACTACGCCTGCGGCGTCTGGTCGAACAACGGCTTCGGTGACCGCGGCTGGCTGGCAATCGCGCTCGTTATCTTTGCCGTGTGGAAGCCGGATGTGGGCATTATCGGCTCGTTCCTTTTCGGCGGTCTTTTCATTGTTCACAACTATATTCCCAACCTGAGCGTAAGCTCACAGGAACTGATAAAGATGACACCTTATGTTGTCACAATTCTTGTGCTGGTTGTCATCAGCATGAGACGCAAACGCGAGAATCAGCCTCCCGCGAGCCTCGGCCTCAACTACTTCCGTGAGGAAAGATAACTATTGCTTCGTCGGCGGTAAACCCTGTGTTTGCCGCCGATTTTTTTAAAATGATTCGTTGCATCCTCAGATTGCATTTTAAAAAGGTGATGTGATTATGAAAAATCTGTTCAGCCGTTTGGCGGCGTTGTTTATGAGCATTGCTTTGTTTCTCAGTGGGATTTTTTTGCCTGCAGACAAAAACCCGAAGGCTGATGTTTGCGTCAGACTTGCACAATCCGGCTTTTCCGGAGTCACCGGAGAGAGCACCGTGCTTCATTCGGATGAGGCGGTCACCGTGAATTCGATGGTTCTCGTTGAGAAGGGGTCGAAAGTCAAAGGCTTTACCCTTGAGGCGCTTGTCTCGGGGGAATATGTGCCGGTAACCTGCGGAGACACGGTGAACGAATATCGCTTCTGTGCGTTTGACTCTGTCAGGTCAACTGACTTTCGTCTCACCGTAACTGACTGTGCAAGCAATTCATTTGAAATAACGGATATTGAGCTCTGCACCTCACAGCGCAAATCGGAAGGCTTCCGCGTGGTTTCATATTATGTTTCAGGTTCAATAAACAGCGGCAACTCTTTGGATAACGGCAGATTTTTAACCTCCACAGATATTATTGTTTTCGGCGTTGCCTCATTCAATGAGCACGGTGAAATTAAGCTCGTGAACATGAAAAATGTTTCGTATATAATGGATGAGGTGCGCAAAATCAATCCGGCTGTCCGCATTCATCTGAACCTGCTCGGACCGTCAGGCGAGGGAGAGGATTGGAACGCGCAGATGCGTGACGGGTGCAAAAAACACATATCCGCAATGAGAAAGAACAGGGAAACTTTTGTTGCCGGAATCGTCTCCGCTCTTGATGAGTACGGCTTTGACGGTGTGTATTTTGACTGGGAATATCCGATAACACTTGATGCAAAATGTGCTTTTTCGTCCTTCCTTGTTGCGCTTGACGCAGCACTCGAAAACCGCGAGCTGGGCATTGCGATGTCTTCGTGGTGCTGCCGTCTCACCGCTGCCGCAAGGAGGTGCATCGACAGTGTTGAAGTTATGGCGTATGATTTGTTTGACGACTTCGGCTATCATTCATCCTTCACCACGGCTTACACATCGGTGCGTGAATTCCTGGATTGCGGTTACCGCAAGGAACAGCTTCATCTCGGGCTTCCGTTTTATGCAAGACCCACGGACGCGGGCGCATACTGGTTTAACTACTCCGATTATGCCGGTTCTCTCGGGAAATACGGTAATTTCTGCACGGTTACACACAACGGCAGTGAGTTTGCAGCCTATTTTAACTCATCTCAGCTCATACGCGACAAAACAGAATATGCGCTTGCAAGCGGACTCGGCGGAGTGATGATATGGCATCTTGCCTGCGATACCGCTTATGATGATGAGCTGTCGCTGTACAGAACAATTTCATCTTCACTCAATGCGGAATAATGTCTGGTTTACAAAAAGTCAAGCGCCACCCTCGTCGGGTGGCGCTTTTGCATTTATTATTATTTTACAGCCTGATTTCACAAGCGGAAGCTATGTCAAATTCCTTGAAATATTTTTCCTCCAGCGGTATCCACAGTGTTTTGAACCGCTGAGCCGCTTCCTCACCGTTGCGAAGGACAATCCGTCGCATTTGCTCCTGCGGAGAAATGTCAAGAAAAATGTGCAAATCGTAATGCTCCCAAAGAGCAGGATGGCAGGAATATGAGCCCTCAACAATATTGACCTCGCAAGCAGAAACCTGCACAGGCTCCGCCATTTGACCTGTTTTGCAGCAATAAGGCTGATATGAAAAACTCCTGCCGCTTTTCAGCGGCAACAATACTTCTTTGAGAAACCGTTCATAGTCAACATTGCCTCCCGGCTGCTCCAGCCTTTCGCACGTTCTCTGCTCGGGGCGCAAAAAGAAATCATCCATATGAAACACGTTGCAGAAAAACTCTTTTTGAAGCCCGGCTGCAAGAGTGGTTTTTCCGGAAGCACATCTGCCGTCTATCGCCGCAATAATATGATCATGCGAAACAAGCAGTGAATTGATTGCATCTGTTATTCTGTTCATACGGTATTTTTTTCAACCGCTTTGCGCGGCCTTTTCGAAAACACAACGAATTTTGTCTTGCTCAGTGCGAGCATAATTGCCGGCACAAGGATAAGCTGAATAATGATGCCAGGAATTGCGTTGAGAAGGGCACCTGAAATGAAAGCCTGCCAGGTGAAGGCAGTTGAGCGTATTCCGAGCAAAACAATTTCCGCGGCACCCCACACCAGCCGCCCGGCAACCATGGCGATGAGCATTGAACGGTACAGTGAAACAAGGCATTTCCAGCGTGATTTTTCATAGTGGAAGCCGGCAACAAAGCCGTAAGTTGCCATTTCGAAAGTCATGGCTATCGCAATGGGATACAGCGGAGGCATCCCGAGAATCAGAGAACGCAGCAGAGGAAGAATCAAGCCGACAGCAAGCCCGTATTTCCATCCGCAGATTAAGGCGCAAAGAAAAACCGGGATATGCATCGGGAGAAGCATATTACCGATTTGCGGAATCTGACCCGTCAGAAACGGCAGCACATATCCGATGGCAATGAACATGGCGGAAAGCGCAATGTTTTTAACTGATTTGTTTTTCATGGCTTTTACCTCGGTTTTCTTAAACAGCATTTCGATTATTTTGATTGACGAAACGCTTTTCTTTGCGTGTTTCAACGCTTTAATTATATCAATTATGTCAATACTTTGCGGGCATAAAATGTGTTCTTCACTTTGCATTGCTCATGTAAAGGCTTTTGATGGGAAGAAGCTTCAACTCTCCCGGTTGTCAGTCAGCACTTCTGCCTCTTTCCCTTTTTCGGTTTTTGACAGCATATCCATCATATCAAGATAGAATTCGCACATAACCCTTTTGTCGCTGAAAAGCCCAATCGGTGTTCCGTGATCACCGCAGCGCACGGGCATAACGTTCCAAATCCCTGCGGGGACATCGTCAGCGTCATAATCTTTGAAAGGTTCATCACGAGGATGAAGTGCCGAGGGAACGTCCACAAGGCCGTCGTTTTCGCAATCCTCGTCACTTGAATTGTGATTTATCAGCCAATCATAAAACAGAATCATTGAAGAGGTGGCGGTGAGAAACGGAAAATCCGTTTCCGTTGCTTTGCGCCGCTTGCCGGATTTGTTTTTTGTGACCGAGTTGTAAGCATATGAAAAATAAAAAACATTGGGGCATATGCCGATTGCTTTGTTCAGCCTGTTCGCTCCGTCGGGGCTCATGTCGTATTCAATGCTGTCGTTGTTGTTCTTCAGCGAGCGCTTTGC
>CAZIMM010000026.1:3756-12921 GCA_964540415.1 uncultured Eubacteriales bacterium | reverse complement strand
CCGTATTGTTCAAGATGAAAATCAAAAACAGTCCCCTCTGCGCGCGAGCGTCCCGCCAGTCCGGCGTAATTATAAGCGACAGATTCCAACAGCGGCAGAAGCTTGAATTTTTTTGCAGCGGCAAACGCCGATGTCCCGTTGTGCGGTGAGCAAATTGTAACGACGCTCTGTATAAGGTCTTCCTTGCCGCCTGTGAATAACCCGGACAGGCTGCCGGCGTCGGTTGCGAGCCGTTCCTCCTCCGAACCGTATGCCAGCAGATATGTGAGCATCCGAACTGTGTTTCCGCCGAAGCTGTGTCCGACAAGGTGAATCTTTTTTTCGCTGCTCCATCCCGGAAACAGAGGCTCTTTGTATTCTCTGCCGAAGCGTCTGTGATTGGCAGCCTCGGAATGAGCTTTACCGTAATCAACGACATTTCCCGTGAGCCGGGCATAAAGCTCGCATGCTCTGTCCCAAGCGCTTGAAATCGGGCCGACAGAGGCAGAATAGCATTCATAGCCGTGCTCTCCGAGAAATTCCATAAGGTCTCCGTTTGTGGCACCCCAGTAGGGGAGCTTACGGTTGATTCCCTCGTCAGCACCCCAGCCGAACATCCCGTGAACGAATATAATGGGATATTTGCATTTGCCTGCCATCTTTTACTCACCCCGATCTTTTGATTCGGTTCACAGCAAAAAACTGTGTTCACCGGCGCGCTCCGTGTGGATTATTTATGCTCGGCGGGATCGTGGAGAAATTCCGCAACAGTCCTGCCGCCGTGTGTAAAGCCTTTTGTCGGGCGGAGCTTCAGAGTGCTTGCGGCAAGCCTTGACCGAGCACCGTCCATTTCCGCAGCATACTGCGGCAGCCATTTTTCTCCGGCAACAAGCATTTCGTCAACCATCTGCCTGACTTCCTTCGTTGTGCACACGGCACCCGTGAGCGGATCCATCAAAGCTGCCTGATAGAGCAGACCGATGTCTCCGTTGACTGCCGCCTCAACCGCGAGCTTCTGCACCCAAACGCTCTGTGAGCAAATTGCGGCACAGCCAAGAGGAAGGTCGCCCACTTTGGGCACGGAAATGCCGTTGAAATCAACATAGCACGGCACTTCAACAACACATTCGTCCGGCAGATTTGTTATGCAGCCGTTGTTGACAACGTTGAAGTGACCCCTGTAGCATCTTCCGGTTTCAAGGCCTTCAATTATGTAGCTCCCGTGCTCCGAGCTGCGGTTTTCGGCGGAAAACACTTTAGGTTTTCCGTTAAGCCAGCTCGGAAAATCAGTTTCAAACCAGTTGCGGTTTTCGGCGCAAACACGGAGATATCCGGCGGTTTCACCCTGGATCCAGTCGGAATAGTTTATCCATTTTGCCATTTCCTCCGGGCGCTTGCGGTACCACATAAGATATTCGGAAAGATGGCCGTTGGACTCGGTGGAATAATATCCGAAATTTTTCATAACGTCCAGACGGATGCTTTCGTTTTTCTGCATATTTTTATCGGCGCTCATCAGCTCATACAGCTCGCCTGTGCGCTCCCTGCCGTCGGTTTTGACGCTTATATACCACGTCTGATGATTCAGACCCGCGCAGATAATGTCCACATCCTTGCGATTCCTGCCCAGAATGCCCGCAATCTGCTCGTGCCCGTGCTGAACGCCGTGGCACAGCCCGTAGGTCGGCACTCCGCCGTAAACGTTGCACGCCCAGGTGAGCATTGCGTTTGGGTTTGAATAGTTGAGCATGATGCACTCCGGTTTTGCAACCTCGCGTATGTCTTTGCAAAAACCGAGAACAGCCGCTATTCCGCGCTGACCGTACATTATTCCTCCTATGCACAGCGTGTCACCGACGCACTGGTCAACGCCGTATTTCAGCGGTATTTCAACATCTGTCGCAAAGCCCTCAAGCATTCCGATGCGCACACAATTTATAATATACTTTGCGTCGCGGAACGCCTCGCGGCGGTCAAGAGTAGCGTGAATTTTGATTTTCAAACCGTTTGCATCAATGTCTCTCTGGCAGAGCTGAGTGACCATGCGCAGATTGTCTTCGTTAATGTCGTGAAAGGCCACCTCAATTTCGGAAAACTCCGGTACTGAAAGAATGTCCTGCAGAAGTCTGCGCGTGAAACCAATGCTTCCGGCTCCGATAAATGCAATTTTCATCTGAAACACTCCTCTTTATTTTATGTCGGGAGGCAGGCACTCAAGCAATTCAAGCGGTTTGTCACCTGAGCTTACAACTCTGATATCCGCACAGTCTGCCGGAACAAACAGGCAGTCGCCGGCCTTAACCGGTATGAGTCTGTCGGCACAGACAAAAGTGCCGAGCCCCTGCGTTACGGCAAGGCAGCAAGCCCTGCCGAGTCCGCCCAAAATATATTTATCACGCACGATGATTTTGTTCAGGGCAAAGCACGGAGTGTCGCTGTAATTGATCATTCCGTAACACTCACCGCCGTCCTGCTCACCGATTTTTACAGGCTTGAGTTTGAAGCTGTCTAAAAGCTCACGCTCCGAACGGCAGATGTAGTCAAAGCAGTCAAACATTTTTTCAAACCCAAGACCCTGGTGGCAGAGAAAGTCCGGCATAACCTTTCCGCGCATATCGGTTTTTTCAACGCTGATGGTGTAATCCGTAGGTTCCTGAACTTCGAGCAGAAAACAGCCGGGGCCTATCGCGTGGGGTGTGCCGCCCGTAATCAGAAACACGTCTCCTTTTTTGACGGGGATTTTGTGCATACATTCAATCATCGCGCCGATGTCCTGCCGCTCAAAAATATCCTTCCATTCTTCACGCGTCACGGCTTTTTTGAAGCCGAGCAGGATATACGGTTCCTCACCGTTGATCGTTCTGCTGTTGAGAATATACCATGATTCGGTCTTGCCGTATTCGGAGTTGAAAAGTGCTCTTGCCGCCGCCTTCGTGGGATGAACCTGAATCGGCAAACGCTCTGCGGAATCAAGAAATTTTGTGAGCACACCGAAGTTGGCACCGAAGCGCGCGATGTGCTGTTCACCGAGGCACCCGACAGGATCGCTGTGAATAATATCCTTGAGGTAAACGCCGCCGTCCTCACCCTCAACCTTGCTCAGACCTTCTTTTTCCGGGGTGTCTTCCCTCGGTGGGTTGTTTGCCTCGACAACGGAGGCAAGCCAGTCCTCGGGGAAGTTGGTGTCTGACGGATTTTCAGCGGCACGCAGTTCGTCAAGCAAAACTCCTCCGAGATACAGTCTCCAGACGCGATTCTCTTTCATTTTCAGCGGATACAGCATAACGGAACACTCCTTTACCATATTACAAAAACATATTGGCATATTTAGGATAAAAAATCAATAACATTTGAAGTTTTTTTTAAATTAAGCCTGCAATGCCGGTTTTTTTGGTAATTTCTATTGCTTTTTGCCGCCGAGTAAATTATAATCTTATTATGTAGCCGTGTTTTTTGATGCGGCAAGAGATTATTACATGAAATGAGGAAAATACAATGCCTGAACTGAAATTCAACAAAGAAGGCGTTTACTCGCTGCTTCTGACCCCCTTCAATGAAGATCGCTCGATTGATTTCGATATTTATGAAAAGTATGTTGACTGGCAGGTTGCCCAGGGCTCACATCACCTTTTCTCAGTGTGCGGCAGTTCCGAAATGGCAAGAATCGAGCTTGCCGACCGTGTTAAGCTTGCACAGCTTGCAGTCAAGAATGCCGGCGGCACACCCGTGTTTGCAACTGCAAACCTTGAACCCGGCTGGTATGCCCAGCTTGAGGAAATCAAGAAGATGGAAAACATCGGGGTTGACGGCCTTGTGTTTGTCACCAAGGGCTACGGAAACGACGGTGAGCGGCTTTATTCATACCTCACTGAGCTTGCCTCACACACCGAGCTTCCGATTCTGCTTTATGAATTTCCGGGCACATCTCCGCACCTGATGCCCGCGGAAATCTACGGCAGGGTTGCCGCAACCGGCAAGTTTATCGGCATAAAGGACACTACCTGCCAAATGGACATGATCAAAGCCAAAATCGCCGTCAAGCACGACACCGCTGTTTTGCAGGCGAACATACCCTATCTCATGGAAGCTTACCTTGCCGGCGCACAGGGTGTTGTGGCAACACCGACAACCTGCGGAGCAAAGCTCTTTGTCAGAATGTGGGACAGCTTCATAAAGGGTGACCTCGAAAACGCAAACCTTGCGCATCAGCACATCTGCCTTCTTGACGATGCTTTGAACGGCGGCTTCACCGCAACTGCAAAATATCTTGTCAGTCTTCAGGGAATTCCGATGAACTGGTGCACCAGAGGAACGGAGAATCTGAATGCACAGAGGCTCAAGGCTCTGAGAGTTTATTACGATTGGGCAAAGGCGAACGACGCTATCTAATAATAAAATCGAAAGGTTGTACATATGCTTATGGAAAACAAGTATCTCATTGTTAATGCGGACGATTTCGGAATGTGCAGAGCGGCAAACCTTGCAGTTTTTGACTTATTTGAAAGCGGCGGAATTTTTTCATCAACCGTTATGATGCCTTGCAGCTGGTCTGTTGAAGCGTGCAAGTGGGCGGCAAAGCATCCCGAGTACGCAATCGGAGTTCATCTGACCTTCACCAGCGAATGGGGAAACTACCGTTGGGGTCCCGTCGCGGAAAGCGGAACAGCCTCCCTGCGCGACAAATTCGGATTCTTCTATCCGGAGAATGACGAGTTTGAGGAAAATTGCGACATTGACGAGGTTGAAACCGAAATTCGTGCACAGATTGCAAAGGCGATTAAGCTGGGGCTCAAGCCATCCCATATTGACAACCACATGGGCTCGCTTTACGGAATGAACGGCAATTATGAGGTTATGCCGAAAACTCTTGAGGTCTGCGGTGAGCTGGGCTACGCCTTCCGTATGTTCAAGAAGGTCAGGCCGGAAAACATTCCGTCCGAATTCCCGTCAAATCTGTCTCTGGATATGCTCAAGATGTTTATCAACGGCTACGCTGAATGCGCAAAGCAAAACAATGTGACGCTTATTGATCATCTCATTTTCCCGGATTGGACAGATGAGCTGAAATCAAACTATAACACTTACCGTGAATTCATGCTCAACAGGCTTGAAAACATCCCCGAGGGTGAAATAACCGAAACTTTTATTCATCCGTCACTTGAATGCGATGAGCTCAAGGGAATAACCGCACTGTGGCGTTGCCGCGTGTGGGAATACGATTTGTTCAGAGATCCCGCGACAAGGCAGCATCTCGAGAGCAGGGGAGTCAAATTCATCAGTTACCGTGACGTTGTTGCAATGAACGGTTGATTATCATTTGTTCGGTTAGGAAGTGCTTGTCTTGAAAGAATTGCAGTTTTCGGTTGTACGCAAGGGCTATGCCCCCGATGAGGTCTCGGCTTTAATCAACAGTCTCGTGTCAGAGCAGGAGAGAATGCACGGCAGGATTGATGAACTGTCCGAGGCTCTTTCCGCACAAACTGACAGGTGTGCTGCTGCCGAGAGCGAGAACTTGCGATTAAAATCGGATTGCGTTGAGCTTGCGCGCGCGGTAAGAGCGTTGAGGGTTGAACAGAAAACCGAAAAAATTCAGGAATACGAGCGCAGAATTGAAGAACTCGATAAACAGCTTTCCGAGAAAGAAAACAACACAAACAATTATACCGATGTCATTGAAAAAATGCTTGAGGATGTAAGTGCTTCTGTACAAAAAATCGAAACCGAGGCGAGAATCAAGGCCGAGGCAATCGGAGAAATAGCAAGGCGTGAGCAGACCGAGGCTGTCGTAGCAAAATCCAGGGTTCGTGCGGAGCTGCTCAAAACAAAACAGATGATCAGTGATTTTCTCGATTCGACAGAAGAATAAACCCAAATTATTTCCGTAGCGTATGAAAGGAGCTGTGTTAAATGAAGAAAACATTGAGAAGCGTGGCAGCGGTGTTTATGGCTGTTGTATTGCTGCTTGCCGCAGTGCCGGTGTCGGCATCCGCCGCGCCGGACAATATCAGCGGATTGCCTGTCTTGACAGAAAACGGTTTCAGTTACGTTGTCAAGGACGGCTATGCCATGATAACCCGTGCAGGTTCTTCACTCTCCGGTACGGTCACTGTTCCCTCGACGCTCGGCGGCTACGCAGTAAAAGCAATTTATTCTGCGGAAACGCGCACCTCCGGAGCTTTTTATTCACGCATGGCAATAACGAAGGTGATTCTTCCGGAGGGTCTTGAGCGGATTGGTGATTTTGGATTTTCATTCTGCTACATGATGGAGGAAATTCAGTTTCCCTCAACCTTGGTTTCTATCGGAAAGAATGCGTTTTCGGATTGCTACAGAATCAACAATGTTGTCATCCCAAACGCAACAAAAACCATCGGACAATATGCATTCCTCAACTGCAGCCAACTGAGCAATATTAATTTGGGAAGCGGACTTGAGAATATCGACAGTTTTGCCTTCTATAACGTCTCCTCTCTCACCAACATAACTGTTTCGCCTCAACTGAAGAGCATCGGCGCTCAGGCGTTCAGCGGTT
Source organism: uncultured Eubacteriales bacterium (assembly GCA_964540415.1). Taxonomy (GTDB): domain Bacteria; phylum Bacillota; class Clostridia; order Oscillospirales; family Acutalibacteraceae; genus CAZIMM01. The sequence continues at coordinate 6,410 of CAZIMM010000026.1, read as the reverse complement.
GTATCGGGTTGAATGCTTTCACACTGCCGGAGGGTCTGCTTTCAATCGGATATGCGGCGTTCAGCGGCTGCTCGTCTCTGACAAGCGTACTCATTCCCTCAACACTTAATTCCATCGGAAATTCCTGCTATAACGGTGCGGCGATTGTGAATTATTCAATTGCCCCCGGTAATACATATTTTTCTGTTTCCGACGGTGTCCTTTTCAATTATGATATGACGGAGCTTATTGATTATCCGTCCGGCAAAACCGCTTCTGAATATGCCGTGCCGGTTACAGTCCGCGTCATTTGCGACAGTGCATTTGCCGGCTCAAGCCACCTCACGGCGGTCACCTTCGGCGGAAATGTTAACACAATCGGCAATGCGGCGTTCATGAACTGTACATTGCTTGCAAGCGTAACAGATACAACGGGCTCCGGCGGCAGGCTTTCGGATGTCAAAACCATCGGTACTTGTGCATTCAGCGGCTGCTCTCTTCTCACAACAATCGGTTTTTCCGACGGCGTTGAGACAATCGGCAGCCTTGCGTTCTTCAATTGCGGTTCTTTGAAATCACTGCGCCTTCCGGCAAGTGTCACCTACATCGGTGAAAACACATTCTTGAACACCCCTGTGGTGCTGAATATTTCCGAGAACTCTTACGTCCACAACTATGCTGTTGAGAACGATGTTGCATATGTGCTTTACAGGCTCAGCTCAATCTCAATAGCCTCTTTGCCGGTAAAGACAACTTATTTCATCGGTGAGCATATTGATATGACCGGTTTTGTTCTCACGGCGAGGTACGCGTCAGGTGAAACAATTGCAATCACAACCTACACTCTGAGCAATACTTCGTTTTCCACGGCCGGCACAAAAACCGTTGTTGTTTCATACGGCGGCCTTACAAAAAGCTTTAATGTCACCATCGTTGCGGCAACTCCCGATTCTATTGAGGTTGAAAGCATGCCGGCAAAGACGAGCTATTTTGTCGGAGACACACTCGATTTGACGGGATTTGTTCTCAAGGTTACGTTCACCGACCATTCAACAAGCACTGTTGAAACAGGCTACACCTTCACATCGCCCGATTTGACAACCCCCGGGACAAAAACCATCACCGTTTATTACGGCACAAACAGCAAATCGACAAGCTTTAATGTCAGTGTTGCGGAAATTGAGGCAACAGACATCAGAATTTTGTCAACGCCTGAAAAATTGATTTATTTCACAAGTGACGCAGCTATTAATACAGCCGGACTTTCCGTCGTTGCCGTGCTCAACACGGAGGAGGAAACTGACATAACCGATATTGTCACCGTCTCCGGTTTCAATCCGGGTGTTGCGGGTGCTCAGGTTATCAGTGTGTCGTACCTCACCTTCACCAAGACCTTCACCGTGACAGTCAATCAGGTTGTGCCCACCGAGCTTTATGTCACTGTACCTCCGACGAAGACTGTTTACTATGTCGGCGATTCTGCACCGGACCTTACGGGAATGGTTGTCACCGCGTTTTATAACGATGCAACCAGTGCAGTAATTATTTCGTCCGAATACAGCGTAACCGGCTTCAGCTCGGCGTCGGCCGGCTATGTAACGCTCAACATCGGCTATTCAGGACTCACTACGTTCACACGCATAGAAATCAGAGAACCGTATATAACCTCATATACTCTTACGAGCTCACCGACAAAGACGAGTTACGCTTACGGCGAAATGCTGAATACACAAGGTCTTGCTGTCACTGCAAATTACAACAACGGCTCAACCTCCGATGTGACGGCTCAGGCAGGCATCACCGGTTACAATCCGCTTTTCAGCGGCACGCAGCTTTTGAATGTTGTTGTTGCGGACACCGTTGTCGGTCAGTATACCGTCACGGTCGAGAAGAAAACACTTTTCATCTATCTTACCTCCGCCCCCGACAAGCTCACATATTATGTCGGCGACACTGCCCTTGACACAACGGGGCTTGCGGTCAGCGCGGCATACGGCGACAACACAACTGCACCCTTGTCCTCCGAGGAAATCACCGTCACCGGGTTTAACACAACTGCACCGGGAAGGCTCACTCTTACGGTTGAATACGGCTCACTCAAATGCTACTTTGATGTTGATGTTTTGGCTGTTGAGGTTGAAAGCATTGAGATAACGGCAATGCCGGACAAAACGACAATGTTTGAGGACGAGGTGCTTGACACAACTGGGCTCGAGGTCACGGCGCACTATAACAACGGAAGCTCTGCCGTTGTCACACCGGACAGCATCACGGGCTTTGACCCGACGCTTTACGGATTCCAGCCGATAACGGTCACATACCAAGGAGCACAGACCTTCTTCTTTGTGGCGGTGACGGAAATAGTTATTGACTATTATGAGATCACCGAATGGCCCGACAAGCAGGAGTATCAGATGGGCGAAAGCCTTGACCTGACCGGCTTTGAAGTCATGGCGTATTACAACAACGGCGACACCGAGGATGTCACTGCCGACGCGATGCTAAACGGCTACAATCCGGTTTTCCAGGGGACGCAGAAGATTTATGTCACTGTTGCAAACAGAAGCGCGGGGTATTTTGAAGTCACGGTTATGCGTGCAGCAGTCTATATCTATCTCGACTCCGCCCCCGACAAGCTCACATATTATGTCGGCGACACTGCCCTTGACACAACG
>CAZIMM010000026.1:492-3656 GCA_964540415.1 uncultured Eubacteriales bacterium | reverse complement strand
GTTGAATACGGCTCACTCAAATGCTACTTTGATGTTGATGTTTTGGCTGTTGAGGCGGAACGTCTCGAAATAACAGCGGCGGCAGCGAAAACACAGTATTTTATCGGCGACAATCTGGACACGGCCGGGCTTGAGGTCACAGTATACTATAATAATGGTACATCCGCAGTGATAACTCCGGATAGCATAACAGGCTTTGACCCGCTCACGTCTTCTCTTCAGCCGATAGCAGTCTCATATGCCGGACTGACAGCGTTCTACTATGTCAATGTCAGCGTCGAATATACTCTCGGAGATGTTGACAACAACGGTAGGGTGAATTCCGTGGATGTTCTCATGGTGCTGCAGTATTCAACAATGAAAATCGAGCTTACACAAACTCAGCTGCTTGCGGCCGACGTAACGGGTGACGGCAATGTTAACGCTGCGGATGCATTGAGGATTCTGAAGTTCGTAACCGGAAAAGTATCGTCTCTTGCCTGACTCAAATGTGCACACTCTTCCGGGCGTTTCGATTACTGATTAATTTCACTATTTAGAAAAAAGCACGTTCCACTTTGAAGTGGAACGTGCTTTTAAATTTTAATATCGAATAATAAACAAAAAAAGAGCAAAAAAACAAAAAAAGCTTGACAAATCAAGCACAATGGCATATACTGTTAAACTGCTATATAGTGGATTTGTGCGCTCAGAAATAAAATGGATTTTATGCATATTAACACATCTCCGCAAAAAAAGCAATAGCTTTTCAGCAAAATTTTTCAGCGGCCAACTTGTGACGGATGAATAAAAAGAACGGAGTGATACGCCTATGGCTAAAGCAATGAAACCGGTCAGGCTCGGCAACACAACCCGTATGAGCTTCGGCAGAATCAATGAGGTTATGCAGATGCCCAACCTCATCGAAATTCAGAAGAACTCATATGATTGGTTTCTCAAAACCGGTTTGCGTGAGGTTTTCCGTGATATTGATGAAATCACCGATTACACCGGAAACCTTGTCCTGAGCTTCATTGATTACAGAATGGAGGACAAACCCAAATACACCGTTGCGGAGTGCAAGGAGCGCGATGCTACCTATGCCGCACCGATGAGGGTTACCGCAAGGCTTTACAATAAGGAAACCGGAGAAATCAAGGAAAACGAAGTTTTCATGGGTGATTTCCCCATCATGACGGACAGCGGAACTTTCGTTATCAACGGAGCAGAGCGTGTCATCGTTTCCCAGCTTGTGCGTTCACCCGGCGTTTATTACGGCATGAGCTACGACAAGGTCGGCAAAAAGCTCTTTTCAACCCAGATTATTCCCAACAGGGGTGCCTGGCTTGAATATGAGTCGGATCAAAATGACCTTTTCTATGTCCGTATCGATAAAAACAGAAAAATATTTGTCACCACGTTCATCCGTGCTCTCGGTCTCGGCACAAACTCCGAAATAATTGACTTTTTCGGCGATGACGAGCGTATTCTTGCCACTCTCGAAAAGGATGAGAAGCAGAATGCCGAGGAGGCATTGCTTGAGGTTTACAAAAAGCTTCGCCCCGGTGAGCCTCCGACGCTTGAAACAGCGCAGTCTTACCTTGACGGACTGTTCTTTGACGCTCACCGTTATGACCTTTCGAGAGTCGGTCGCTATAAATACAATAAAAAGCTTGCAATTTCTGACAGACTTACGGGCTGCACCGTCACGCGTCCCGTTGTCAGTGAAGCCACGGGAGAAATCCTTGCCGATGCGGGCACTCTTATCAACTCCGAGCTTGCCTACGAAATCGAGCAGGCGGGCGTTATGTCGGCATATGTTGAAGGCTCTGAGGGAAAAGAAACCAAAATCGTCTCCAACGGTATGGTTGACATCGGCACTTATCTTCCGCAGTTCACAAAGGAACAGCTTGCAGACAAGGGAATCAACGAAAAGGTGTCCTTCAGCGTTCTGCGCGAAATCCTCGAGCTTGCCGAGAACGAGTCACTTGATGATGACGCGATTCTCGCCATGCTCTTTGAGCGCTGCGACGACCTTATCCCCAAGCACATTGTGCGCGAGGATATTTTCGCATCAATCAACTATCTTAACTGCCTCGCCAACGGCGTGGGCTCGGTTGACGACATAGATCATCTCGGCAACAGGCGCATTCGCTGCGTAGGCGAGCTGCTGCAAAACCAGTTCCGTCTGGGCATCACCAGAATGGAGAGAGTTGTGCGCGAGAGAATGACGATTCAGGCGCAGGACGATGATAAAATGACACCGCAGGCGCTCATTAGCATCCGTCCCGTTGTTGCTGCAATCAAAGAGTTCTTCGGTTCTTCACAGCTGTCACAGTTCATGGATCAGACGAACCCGCTTGCCGAGCTGACGCACAAGCGCCGCCTTTCCGCTCTGGGCCCCGGCGGTCTTTCGAGAGACCGTGCAGGCTTTGAAGTGCGTGACGTTCACTACAGCCACTATGGCCGTATGTGCCCGATTGAAACGCCCGAAGGTCCGAACATCGGACTTATTTCCTACCTTGCAACCTTTGCCCACATCAACGAATACGGCTTCATTGAAGCACCCTACCGTAAGGTTGACAAAGAAACCGGCGTTGTTCTCGACGATGTATACTATATGACGGCAGATGTTGAGGACGGCTATGTTGTTGCCCAGGCTAACGAGCCTCTCGACGAAGGCAATCATTTTGTAAACAGCAAGGTTAAAGCGCGTTACCGCGATGAGTTCCTTGAAACAGAAAAAGAAAATATAGATTATATGGATGTTTCGCCGAAGATGGTTGTCTCCGTCGCAACTGCCATGATTCCGTTCCTCGAAAACGATGACGCAAACCGCGCCCTCATGGGTTCAAACATGCAGCGCCAGGCAGTGCCTCTGCTCAAAACACAGGCGCCTATTGTCGGCACCGGCATGGAGTACAAGGCAGCTGTCGATTCCGGTGTTGCCGTGCTCGCAAAGCGTGCGGGTGTTGTGTCATATGTCAGCGCAGACAAAATCATTATCAATGCGGACGATTCTCACGTTGACGAATATGAGCTTATCAAGTTCATGCGTTCAAACCAGGGCACCTGTATCAATCAGCGCCCGGTTGTCAGCGTTGCTCAGCGTGTTGAAAAGAGCGAGGTTATTGCTGACGGTCCCGCAACCTCAAACGGCGAGATAAGCCTCGGCAAAAATGCAC
>CAZIMM010000026.1:0-475 GCA_964540415.1 uncultured Eubacteriales bacterium | reverse complement strand
AATTACGAGGATGACGTTCTCATCAATGAAAAGCTTGTGCGCGAAGATGTTTACACATCCCTCCACATTGAAAAATACGAGCTTGAGGCAAGAGAAACTAAGCTCGGTCCGGAGGAAATCACAAGAGACATCCCCAACGTCGGTGATGCTCTCAAGGACCTCGACGAGGAAGGCATCATCCGCATCGGCGCGGAGGTTCACTCGGGCGATATCCTTGTCGGCAAAGTCACTCCCAAGGGAGAAACAGAGCTCACCTCCGAGGAGAGACTGCTTCGTGCAATCTTCGGCGAAAAGGCAAGAGAGGTCAGAGACACTTCCCTGCGCGTGCCTCACGGTGAATACGGCATTGTTGTCAATGTTGAGGTGTTCACACGCGAGAACAGCGATGAGCTGAACCCCGGAGTCAACAAGGTTGTCCGCTGCTATATCGCTCAGAAGCGTAAGCTTTCCGTCGGCGACAAAATGGCGGGACGTC
>CAZIMM010000025.1:0-25027 GCA_964540415.1 uncultured Eubacteriales bacterium | reverse complement strand
AATTCTACCATAGGAGGCTCTTTTTTTCACTGTCCGTTTTTACTGGTCTTGTTCACATTACTATCAGTCCTTTAATTATTTTTTTCATACGTTTCGTTCCTCTGTAGTTTGTGAGCCGATTATATCAAATATTCCGCTTCTTTTATGTGACCCGGTCACAGATTTGCCGTCCTTTCTTTGCTCTACAGCTTTATGAATTTTATATTCAAAAAAGAAGCTTCGGGCGGGGTGCAAATACCCGTTTATCACAATCCGTAATATAATATTGACTTGAATGGTTGCCTGTGATATATTTGTCACGGTATTTGAATCGGCAGACTTACGGCATTGTTGAACTCCGGAAAGAGTACGTTTTAAGAAACGTGATGTCCCTTCCGTGAGAAAGCCAAAAATTTTTGTATCAGCTGCAATTTTTTCAGCTGATTTATGTGACGAAGCAGGATAAACTTCAGAAAAAGCAAGTAATTACGGAGGATATTATGCCCGCATTTGACTTCAAAAAAGAGTACAAAGAGTTTTATATGCCGAAAAACACTCCCGAGATTGTCAATGTCCCGGCGGCAAATTATGTTGCAGTCCGCGGCCACGGCGATCCGAATGATGAGGAAGGGGAGTACCGGAAGGCGGTCGGGGTGCTTTACGCCGTTGCATACACAATCAAAATGAGCAAAATGGGCGACCGCCGGATTGAAGGCTATTTTGATTTTGTCGTGCCGCCGCTGGAAGGCTTCTGGTGGCAGGACGGAGTTGACGGTGTTGACTGTACGGACAAATCAACCTTCAACTGGATTTCTGTTATTCGTCTGCCGGGCTTTGTGACAAAAGCGGATTTTGACTGGGCGGTGGACGAGGCGGAAAGAAAAAAGAAGCTTGACTGCAAAAAAGGGGAGTTTCTCACCGTTGACGAGGGACTCTGTGTCCAGATTCTGCACATCGGCCCGTTCGACAGCGAGCCCGAAACCGTGGCGCTCATGAATGAATACATTTCAGAAAACGGCTATCAAAATGACATAACGGACAAGCGCCTGCACCATGAAATTTATCTTTCCGACGCCCGCAGGGTTGAAGCCTCAAAGTGGAAAACCGTTATCCGTCATCCGATAAAAAAGCTTTGAGCTTCGGAATGTGTTTCTGCGGCAAAGCCGCTGACGGCTCTGATAATTTTAAAAACGAGGTGCTGTGCAATGATAGAACTTCCCGAGGCGTTGACGCTCGCAAGGGAGCTTAACGATGCTGTTGTCGGCAAAACCGTCCGGCGGGTTTTCCCGCCGACAAAGCCGCACAAATTCTGCTGGTTCAACGGCGACCCCGCCGAATACGGCGAGAAGCTGAAAAACCGCACCGTTCGGGCGGCGGAGGGCACGGGGATTTATGTTGAACTGACCTTCACTGAAGGCCTCAGGCTGTGCGTGAATGACGGTGTGAATATGCGCTTTGTCAGCTTTGCCGACGCACCGAAGGATTATCAGCTGCTGATTGCTTTCACCGACGGCACTGCACTTGCGTTCACCGTTGCCATGTACGGCGGGATTGTTTTGCATCACGGTGATTACGATAATGAGTATTATTTCAAAAGCCGCAATGCTGTTTCTCCGTTTTCGGAGGAGTTCACGGAGCATTATCATAACCTTCTTGCCGGGAGCAAGCCCAACCTGAGCGCAAAGGCGTTTCTGGCAACCGGGCAGCACTTTCCCGGGCTCGGCAACGGCGTTTTGCAGGACATCCTTTTTGCGGCGGGAATTCACCCGAAGCGCAAGCTCGGAATTCTGTCCGGCGAGGACACCGAAAGGCTTCTGCGCTGTATTGTTTCCGTTTTGCGCGAAATGACCGACGGAGGAGGGCGGAATACCGAAAAGGACATTTACGGCAAGCCCGGCTGCTACACAACAAAAATGTCTAATATTTCTCTCCCATCGGGCTGCCCTGCCTGCGGCGGAGAAATAAAAAAAGAGGCTTATCTCGGCGGCTCGGTCTATTACTGCCCGAAATGTCAGCCTTTAGATCAGGCATGATTTTCTGAAAAGTCTTACCAACGGCATGGCGATAAAATCATTGAACAGAGACAGGTTAAAAGATGAAACACACGGCTGTCATCAAAAAAGCACCGGAGCTTTCCGGTAAATATTCTATTCCCGACGGCGCGTTTTGCGGCAATGGTGATCTTGCCGCCGTTCTCGGAAACAGCGGCAGCGGATTGCGGGTTTATCTTACAAAGTGCGATTTCTGGCTTGCGGACGAGCGCATAGAGAAAGACGGGGGAATATCACCGCTTGCCTTGATTGATATTGATATCCCTCAACGGCTGTATGAGCACTATTATGCCGAGCAGCGGATGGACGAGGGAAAACTTTTTCTGTATTTTGAAAACGGCGAAGAGCATTTCGCTCTGCGCCTTTTTGTATGCGCCTGCAAAAACGCCGTCCTCCTTGAAACCGATTCAAACACAGCGGGGATTTCCGAACCGAGGCTGATGCCGTTTTCCTGCGGCAGGGATTACGAAACCGTTTCCCGCAGCAGCGAAAACGGGCTCACATTTGTCTCGCGGTGCTTTTCGGGGGATAATCTGAAGTTCACCACATCGGGCGCGGCGGCAATGAAGCGGATTGACGAAAACCGGTTTATCGTTTTTGCTTCAACAAATCACGACAGAAAGAGCTTTAAGGAGGACTGTAAAGAGTTCATCCTTTCAGCCGACAAAAGCGTTTTCGAGGAGCTTTCACAGGCACACGAAGCATGGTGGAAAGAATTTTGGAGCAAGTCCTCTTTTACTCTGAGCGACCCGGAGCTTGAAAACGGATGGTACGCTTCGCAATACACTCTTGCGGTGTGCGCGCGCAACCTCAGATTCCCTCCGGGGCTTTACGGCAACTTCATCACAACAAGCACGGCAAACTGGAAGGGCGATTATCACCTGAACTATAACTATCAGGCTCCGTTTTATGCTCTCTTTTCGTCAAATCACACGGAGCTGTCGGATTGCTACGTGTCCGCTCTTGAGGATTTTCTGCCTTCGGGCAGAGAGCTTGCGCAAAAAATCGGCTGCGGAGGGATATACTGTCCCGTTGCAATCGGTCCGTTGGGGATGTGCACGGAAAAGAGCGAGCCGTCCGACCCGCTGGGCTTTGCCAGGCTCTTTCTCGGCCAGAAAAGCAACGCCGTTCACGCGGCGGATATTCTTGTGTTCCGCTGGTACTCAACACGTGACACGGAATATGCAAAAAAGCACATATATCCTTATTTGAAAGAATGTGCGGACTTCTGGGAAAGCTATCTCGTTTTTGAGAACGGACAGTTCAATGTGTATGACGATGCAATTCATGAGGTCCCTTACTATCTGAAAGACTTCGATGAGAAGAAACACAAAAAGGAGATTCACGCAAAAAACAATCTTTTGACGCTCGGGCTTTTGAGAATGCTGTTTTCGGCACTCCTTGACATTTCCGCCGCCTTGTCGGAGGATGAAGAAAGGCGCGAAAGGTGGCAGGATATTCTTCTGCATCTCGCCCCGTTCCCGACACAGACCAAGAGAATGAAAAAGGTTTTCAGATACACCGAAAAGGGTATTCCGTGGAATGACAGAAATTTTTTGTGCCTTCAGCACGTTTATCCCGCGGGTTCAATCGACTCATCCTCGGACGCGAAGCTTCTGAAAATTGCCCGCAATACCTTCTTCATCAATGACCGCTGGGATGATGACAACGCGGGTAGCTCGATTTTTCCGTGCGCTGTAAGAATCGGGATTTCGCCGGAGCTGATTATTGATAAGCTCCGTGCCACACGCAAAAAGTTTCTTCTGCCGAATATGCTTATTAAGCACGGCGGCGGCTGCCTTGAAAACAGCCCTGTCGTTGCCTCAACTCTCAATGAAATGGCGCTCGGCTGCGCCGGTGGTGTGATAAGCTTTTTCCCTGCCTGGGACAATCGCCTTGACTGCGGATATGAAAACCTGCGGGCAAACGGCGCGTTCCTTGTTTCGGCTTCAATCGAAGGCGGCAGAATAAATGACATTTCCGTTTTCAGCGAAATCGGCGGGGATTTAACGTTTGAAAATCCGTATGAAAAATGCTGTGTGAACTCCCGCACCTACAGCGAGCGTGTTGTGAAAATCGCAACTAATGTCGGCGATGAATTCAGAATTGTGCGCGCTTGAATTGACGAAAAACACAAAAGAAAATAGGCTGCATCCGGAATTGCGGAAAAATTCTTCCGCCCGCGATGCAGCCTGCTTTTTGTTTTGCCTATGCTCAGCCTATGAATTTGATTGTCAGAATCTTTTTGCCGGTGATTTCAAAGTCCGCAAAGCCCTCGCCGTCAACAGGAAGGGGAGCAATGTCCTTTTCCTCCAGCGATACGAGCCTGACTTCCTTCCACTTCTTTCCGGAATAGGCGGGAAGCTCAAACTCTGCCTTTTGTCTTTCAACGGGTGACTGCGGCTTTTCAATCGGTGCGATGCCGCCGTTGAGACGCACGGAGTTTTTGACTGCTTTGCCCGACGGATTGAACAATCTCACAACATAACCCGTGCCGTCCTCGCTCCTTTTGACGGCGCTTACGTTGAGATTCTCATCTTTGAGTTCAAGGAAAGAATGTGTCAGCGGATTTTTGCCGTGAGCCGTGGGAGCAATTTCCGCACTGGTGAAAGCAAGATTGAAGTTTTCGCTCTCACGCCAGACATCGCCCTGCTCCCAATCTCCGCTGTGGGGCATGAACGCATAACGGAAGCTGCCCTTGCCTATGCATTGCGAGCCCTTGTCCCAGTCGCTGTAATCCTGCATGTCCGAGGTCACACAGATGCGCAGCGGGAAAGCGCGGAGAAGGGTGAGATAAACCGTGCCGCACTCATCGTCGGAGGCCTCATATGCCTTGAGACCGGTGTTCAGCAGGGCAGCGCCGTACTCGCCGTCGGTCACATCAACAAACGAATTCATCGGGTTTTCCGTCATCGGAATTTCATCATAAAGCGAATAATCAAGCTTTTCAATCTGACGCTTGACAACATCAAACTGACCCTGCGCATAGGAGTATTCGGACTTGATGCCGGTCGGGAAAGCAACCTGCAGATAATGGTCCTCGCAGCGGTTGTTGATTACGGTTTCAACCTCAACAAATTTCGCACCCTTTTTGAGTGTTATGGTGCTTTCAATGTCAACAGGCAGCTTATGCGCGCTTCTGGATTTTTCATCCGCCGCACGCTTTTCAGGAAGCTCCCAGCGTATGCAGACTTTGAACGAGGTTTCAAACTCGCCGTCCCGTAGCAGCGTTACGGTTGCTTTTTCTCCGACTGTCGTGAAGGTTTCGTTGAGGTCGGGCACAACGTGCTCCCACGGGTTGCCGATTTCGCCGCTGTCCTTGAAATATCCCAGACCGCTGTAATTTTTGCCGCTCTTTTTGTCCAGAACATCAAAGGTGCCGTTTGAATTGATTGTGACTCTGAGATATTCGTTCTCCATCACGAACGGACTTCTGAGCATGGTGACGGGAGTCTTAGAGCGGACATTGTAAAGAGGCTTCACACAGTATGTTTTGTAGCCCATGGCGGGAACATCCCTGACCTCAAGCGCTATCTGATATTGCTCGGTGTGGAGCACGTTTGCAACGTCGTTCGGATTCTGAATGATTTGCGCATTGTTTTTGTTGCGGGACAGAATCTGATAATTGTATTCCTGCGAGTCTTCATCAACTATTTTGAAGCTGTCCGCCTTCCACTCGGCGGGAAGCTCCACGCGCATCCGAACGCTGCCGGTTCGCTTGAAGGGGGCAGGATTGAAAACAACAAGCGCCGCGTCGTCACGGCTGAATGAACGCAGGTCGATGTCGCCGGCGATATCCATGAAAGCCCTTTCAAACACACAGGTTGAAAGCTCCTTTGATTGCCTGTAGCGTGACATAACGTCCTCATAAACAACGTCTCTTCCGCACGAGCCGATGCTGTCATGCCCGTGATTCTGAAGAAGATAGTTGTAAGACAGGTCGATGAAATTCTGCGGATACGGTGCACCGGAGAGCGAGGCAAAAACCGCCATCGGCTCTGCGTAATTGATGAGCTTGCGCTCTGTTTCAAAGTTTTCCTGCTTTATGTATGTGCGGGCGGAAAGGATCCAGCCGAACATTCCGCTGACGCTGCCCTTTGTGAACGGGTCGCGCATTTCGCCGTAAAGCGTCGGGGAGTCCGGGTTGAACGAGTCGATGATTCCCTGCTCCATCTCACGCAGTGTGCTGTGGAAAACATCTGCGCCGGGTACGGCGTCGTTTAGGTCTTTTATCAAATCCACCTCGCGCGCATCGGGGCAGGAGGAATCGTGGCCGTCCGACCAGAAGCGGTGCGGAGTCGTCCAGTCATTGTCCTGCTCTTTCACCGCCTGCTCGGCGCGAGCCTTAATGTTTTCGCTGTGGTATTCATAAAACGGGTGAGTATACTGGTAATCGAGCTTCCAGTCGCCGTCCGTAAGCTTAAAAACGCCGTTGTTGTCGTTCCAGAGCATATCGCGGTTGTTTTCATTCTGCTGATTGAAATATACCGGGCGCTGAACAACATACCAGATGTTATACCTCGGACGCTTGCCGAGACGTGAAGCATAAATCTTTGTTCCGTCCGGGCTCTGCCAATAAAACTCGGATTTCGGAGCGCAGTATTCGTTGATTCCTCTGTAGAATGAGGCGAAATTTATGCCGAAGCCGGAGTAAATCTGCGGAAGCTGTGAAATCTGACCCCAGCCGAACGGTGAATAGCCGGTCTTGCTGATGCCGCCCATTTCTTTGCCGATTCTGTGCCCCAGCAAAAGGTTGCGGATGAGCGATTCACTGCCTACGGTGAACTCGTCCGGCAGGCAGAACCACGGGCCTACACCGATTCTGCCGTCGCTGATGTATTTCTTCAGCTTTTCCTTCTTCTCGGGATAAACCTCAAGATAATCCTGCAGCGGCATGGTTTGCGAATCAAAGTGGAAGTGCCTGTAGTCCGGGTATTTGTCGAGAATGTCCATGAGCATGTCGAGCATATATCCAAGCATATACTGCGTGCGGCGTGCCGAAAAGCGCCATTCCCTGTCCCAGTGTGTGTTGGAAATAAAGTGGCATTGCAGTTTTTCGTTTTCGTTCATCTTGTTCCCTCCGTTCAACCTTTGATGATCTTCATAATTTCGCCGAAGCTGTTGCAGAAATGCGAGCAGACGGCTTTTGTACCGCTTGATTCAATGTTGCCTCCGGCTATGCCGATGGTGGTGTAACCCGCAAGACGAACGGAGCACACTCCTGCGCCGCTGTCCTCAATTCCGACAACGCGGTTTCTGTTTGCAAAAGCCTCACCGAGGCCGACAATCGAGGTCTCCGAATACAGCCACGGATGCGGCTTGGGTGACAGCTCACCCAGAGTGCCCACGCTGCCTTTTCTGAGAGGATAGCCGGCAGAGATAATCGCATCGTAAAAATCCTTCGGGTCTCCCATACCGAGCGTTTTGAACGCCGAAAGAATTTCCGGCCACGCCTTCTCATACAGCCCCGAGGTCACAAGACCGATTTTGATTCCGTCGCTCTTGAGCTCAAGCAAAAAGTCCTTGATGCCCTCGGCGGGGGTGAATGCGCCGTCGCGCCCTCTGCCCGCCATAATTTCCTCCATCTCGCGGTGTGTGTGCTCAAAATAGAAGTCTCTTGCCTTTTCGAGCGACTCACCGGGGCAGTATTTGTCAATGCAGTACTGCAGATGCTCCGATACGCTGTGTCCCGAAACAAACGGCAAATCCGCCTGCTCAAGCTGAAACTTCGGGTTGCCGAGCATGGAGGCAGTGGTCATTTCAATAATCCATATCCAGAATTCCTCACTCTTGACCGTTGTGCCGTCAAGGTCCATGAGTACGGCACTCAGCGGGTATTCCGTTTTGACGGGGCAGAGCGGATAATAAACCGGGTACGCAATTGCCGATTTGACACATGCCAGGGTGTGTGTGCCGAAAGACACAAACTCAACCTTGCCGTCTCCGGTTTCAACGATGTCCGCAACCCCGTTTTTCCCGACTGAAAACCTTTTGTCCTCGGTCGAAGTCAGTGCACGGAAGCCGCTGTCGGGGCCAATTCGGCCGAGGTCGGGGATTAAAATGCGCTTATCAATTGTCATTATGTATTTGGTTCCTTTCGCACAAAGTTTCGGTTGATATTTTATCACATATTGTTTTGAATGTAAATCAATTAGACGTAAAATTGTTGGCGGCATCGGCTCTTCGGAAAGTGCCTTTGCAGTAAAAACTTGTCTTTTCTGCGATGCTGTGTTAATATGTTCAAAATGAATTGTATTTTTCTTGAGGGAACAGGTGCTATAATGATCAGCAACAAAAATATTGACAACGGGAACGGCTTTGATTGGGGCCTTGCTTCAAAGGACTACGCAAAATACCGCGATATTTACCCCGACTTGTTTTATCGCAAGCTGGCTGAAGCAGGCCTTTGCATAAGCGGACAAAAGGTTCTCGACCTCGGTACGGGCACAGGTGTTCTGCCCCGGAACATGGCAAAATACGGAGCGGACTTTGTCGGAGCGGATATTTCCGAAAATCAAATCAAAGAGGCAAGACGCCTCACCGAAGCGGCGGGACTCAACATTGAATATGTTGTTGCTGCTGCAGAAAATTTTGTGTTTCCGGACAACACCTTTGACGTTGTGACGGCCTGCCAATGCTTTATGTATTTTGACACGGCTGTCGCAATGCCGAGAATTCACAGAGCTTTGAAACCCGGCGGCCACTTTGTTGTTTTGTTTATGGCGTGGCTACCGTCTGAAAGCTCAATTGCAAAAACCAGCGAGGAGCTTGTTCTGAAATATAATCCGGACTGGACGGGCGGCGGCATGAGGCGCAAAAAAATCAACGTCCCGGACGGTTTCGGCGATTTGTTTGAGGTTGCTGGCACAGACCTTTATGATGTTGACGTAACCTTCACAAGGGAAACATGGCACGGACGAATGAAAGCGTGCCGCGGAATCGGCGCGTCATCGTTGAGTGCGGAAAAAACAGCTGCGTGGGAAAAGGAGCATTTGAGCTTCCTTGCCGCGCAGCCGGATAAATTCGATATTGCTCATTTTGTTTCGGTGCTGGATTTGAGGGCGAAGTAACAGCGACTTTTTGCTCCCGCATACGGTGAGCATTGTAGCTTCGGCAGTGCTTATTGTTACGCCTGCCGCTTGCCGTCACGGATATGCAAACAGCTCTCGGACTTCATCAAAACAGATGGATGCGGACGGAATTAAGTATACGCAGCAGCCACACAAGAAAAATATTCATGGCGTTATTCGTCTTAACAATCTGCTCTCCCTCGTGAAGGAAGTTCTGCGCCTCTTTTTCATCGTCAAAATATACTCTTGTTTCAAATCCGTATGCGTCAGTGTCAACATAGCACACGGCAGATTTGATTTCAGCTTTGCCGACTCCGAAGCGCACACAGTGATATGCCTTTTCAAGCGGATAATACATCGCGGTTGAAGTGTCAATCGTATTTCCGTTCGCGTCTTTCGGAGCAGCTGTATATGTAACATGTGCACGTTCTCCTCCGCCGATTGTGCCGGAATAACGGTCGTGGACAGAGAAATACCCCTCTTTGCATGTTATTCCAGACGCATCAACATTGACCGAATCTGCATAACCGCTGCACAACAGAATACCGGAGCGGTACATATTGCCGCTTGTTTCACAGTTTTCAAATTTCATGTTGCTTGCATCCTGGCAGTTTGCAAGCGAAAAGCCTGCCTGATATGAATTGCGGGCAACAACGTTTTTGAACAGAATCTTGCCGCTCGTCATAACATTAATTCCGCCCCGTATGCCATGCTGCACTGTTACATTTTCAATGAGAAGATTTGTGCCGCCAAACGTGTTCAGAGGATAATCCACGCGCCAGCAGGCATCAATCAGCAGGTTCTTGATTGTAACATTGCTCCCCTTGACCGTCACCACATCAAGGTTATCGTCCTTGTGCGGAATGAAGCTTTTTGCAAGAACAATTTCTGCATCGTTGCGCCCTTCGATTGTAATATCGTCAATAAAAAGGCTGCCGATTTTGCCCAGCGGTTGGGTATAAATCCTGCCGTCGACAGTTACCGTTCCGCTTTTGCCCACCGCCGTTATGGCCTGCTCAAGTGTTCCGTCAAAAGCCTCGCCGTTAACATAAAGAGAACCGTTTGCCGCGTAAGACGGAATTGACAATGACGCAGCAATCAACACACAAATCACAAAAAATGAAAATAGCTTTTTTATTTTAATGCACCTCTTATGCTTTTTTATAATAATAACACAGTTGCTTTGTAAAATCAATAAAACATAAGAAATTGCTTTTCGGGGAATAAACAGCACACAAGCTTTTAGCCGGTGTGCAGATGAAGTTATTAAAAACGAAAAGCAGAATAAAACTGTTGCTCGCCGGCTTCGGTAATCCTAGTGAGAATGACTCTCTGCCTTTTGAATGACATTCAAGCGTTCTCCATAACAGACAGGATAACACCATTATATACATAAAAATGGATTTAATAAATTGCTGCAACCTATGGTGTCATTAATAATGAAAGAATTTTTGCCAATATTTATTTTTTACAATCTCTTGATTTAGAAGAAAAATGTGATATAATGTACAAAATTGAATATTGGGGAGCTTGTGAAACAGGCTGAGAGGAAGGCTTAACCTTCGACCCATATACCTGATTTGGATAATGCCAACGTAGGGATATCGTAAACGCAGCAGTAAGCGAGTATGCCTCATCGGTATACTCGCTTTTTTCAAATTTAATTTCAGGAGTAACACTTATGCTTGAAACGTGTATAACTGTACTCAGAGAGAAAAAACCGCTGATTCACAACATCACCAACTATGTTACGGTGAATGATGTCGCCAATATTTTGCTTGCCTGCGGTGCAAGCCCGATTATGTCCGATGAACCGGAGGAAGTGTGCGACATAACCTCCGTTTGCGACGGGCTGAATATCAACATCGGTACTTTGAACCGGCAGAGCATTAAGGCTATGTTTCTTGCAGGACACCGTGCAAACGAACTCGGACATATCGTCCTGCTGGATCCGGTCGGAGCAGGTGCCGGCAAACTGCGCACGGAAACCGCTGTCAAGCTGATGAATGAAATACGCTTTGATGTTGTTCGCGGGAACATCTCCGAAATCAAAACCTTGTCATGCGGCAGCGGTACAACAAAAGGCGTGGACGCTGACATTGCCGATGCGGTTACCGAAGAAAACCTTGACACAATAATTGCTTTCATCAAGAATTTTGCAGAAAGGGCAAACTGTATTGTTGCTGTCACGGGAGCAATAGACTTGGTCGCGGACAGCAGCCGGTGTTATGTTATACGCAACGGCAGACCCGAAATGTGCAATATCACGGGAACAGGATGTCAGCTTTCCGGCATGATGACTGCTTTTGTTTCCGCAAATCCTGATTGCAGGCTGGAGGCGACTGCCGCTTCTGTCTGTGCAATGGGTTTGGCAGGAGAAATCGGGTTTGCAAATATGCAGGACGGCGACGGAAACGCAACCTACCGCAACCGTATTATTGATGCTGTTTACAATATGGACTGCAGCATATTAAAGAAAGGAGCGAGTTATGAAATCAGATAAAAAAGATTTGCTTTTATATGCGGTGACAGACCGCCGCTGGCTGAACGGTGCAACTTTGTACGAGCAGACGGAGCAGGCGCTTTTGGGCGGTGCAACGTTCATTCAACTGCGTGAAAAGGAACTGGACAATGCGCATTTTTTTGACGAAGCGGTTAGAATAAAAGAGCTTTGCCGCCGGTATCAAGTCCCTTTCGTGATCAACGACAACGTGGATATCGCACGGAGAACGGATGCGGACGGCGTTCATGTCGGGCAAAGCGATATGGAAGCGGGCGATGTGCGTGCCATGCTCGAGAAGGACAAAATTCTCGGCGTGTCCGTGCAGACGGTTGAACAGGCTGTTCTTGCGGAATCCCGCGGTGCAGACTATCTGGGTGTGGGCGCGGTGTTTCACACCGGTTCCAAATCTGATGCCGACGAAGTCAGCATCAATACACTGAAAGCAATATGCTCGGCGGTCAGTATCCCGGTCTATGCAATCGGCGGAATTGACAAAGAAAATGTAATGCAGCTTGCCGGCAGCGGGATTTGCGGCATTGCAGTCATCAGTGCAATTTTTGCCGAAAAGGATATCCGCAAGGCGACCGAAAATCTGAAAGCACTGACCGCGAAAATGGTGACATTATGATAAAAGGAGCAATTTTTGATTTTGACGGCACACTTTTTGATTCCATGTATATCTGGAAAACAATCGGTGAGGACTATTTGCGCTCAATCGGATATACGCCTCGGGAAAACCTCAACAAAACCTTTTTGTCAATGAGCCTGTATCAGGCGGTTTGTTATTACAGGAGCGAATACGGCGTCACATTGTCAGTCGATGAAATCACGAACGGTGTAAACCGAATGATTGAGCGATACTACAAAGATGTGATACAACCGAAGAACAATATAAAAGTGTTTTTGCAAAATCTCAAAGACAACGGGGTCAAAATGTGCATTGCAACTGCGACGGACAAATACTTGGTGGAAGCTGCGCTTTCCAGGTGCGGTATGGACGGTTACTTTTCAGAAATATTTACCTGCTCGTCGGTTGGCTTCGCAAAAGATAAGCCGGTGATTTACAGAGAGGCCATGCAGCATCTTGACACCCAAAGACAAAACACGTTTGTTTTTGAGGACGCGCTGTATGCTGTTAAGACAGCAAAAGCCGACGGCTTTATTGTGGTGGGAGTTTATGACGAATTTGAGAAAAAGCAAGCTGAATTAAAAGAAACGGTTGATATCTTTTTAGCTGATTATTTGGATGTTGAGGACTTCCGGAAGTTTGCTTCGAACCATTGATTTGAAGAGTCAGCGGTGAACCGGGGACTCAGCCCTTTGTCGTTATAAAATAATGCAAGAACTAACATAAGGAGAAAAAATGAAAACTGCATTGACAATCGCGGGAAGCGATTCCAGCGGAGGCGCCGGTATTCAGGCAGACATAAAAACAATGACGATGAACGGCGTTTATGCCATGAGCGCAATCACAGCACTCACTGCGCAAAACACAACCGGCGTGACAGGGATTATGGAAGTGTCCCCGAGCTTTTTGGCGGAGCAAATCGACGATATCTTTAACGATATTCGCCCGGACGCGGTAAAAATCGGGATGGTGTCATCAGGGAGACTGATTGAAGTCATTTCAGAAAAACTGAGAGCTTATGCGGCAGAGAATATCGTGGTAGATCCCGTTATGGTGGCCACCAGCGGAGCAAGGCTTATCAGCGAGGATGCCGTCGCATTTCTGAAAACAAAACTGCTGCCGATAGCCTCTGTAGTAACGCCGAATATTCCCGAGTCTGAGGTGTTGGCGGGAATAAAGATTCGCAAACCGGAGGATATGGTGAAAGCCGCTGAAACAATCAGCGGCAAATACGGCTGTGCGGTTTTGTGCAAGGGCGGCCACAATATGAACGATGCAAATGATTTGCTGTATGCCTATGGGCAGTACAGATGGCTGAAAGGCAGGCGTATAGATAATCCCAATACACACGGCACAGGCTGTACGCTGTCCAGTGCGATTGCGGCAAATATGGCAAAGGGGTTTGACCTTTTCACCTCGGTTGAACGGGCAAAATCATACATTTCCGGAGCACTTTCAGCCATGCTGAATTTGGGCAACGGATGCGGCCCCATGAATCACGCTTTCGCATTGCAGGGTGAGTTTTCAAGGGAGGTACTGTAATATGGAAGAAAAACGTACTTCCGTCTTTGAAAACGGACTCATCTGGTTTGGCGCAGGCGTATCCATTGCGGAAATTCTGACCGGTACATATATTGCTCCGCTGGGCATAAAAAAGGGACTGCTTGCAATTTTGCTGGGTCATATCATCGGCTGCTCCATGTTGTTCCTGGCAGGACTCATCGGCGGAAAAGTTCGGAAAAGCGCCATGGAAACAGTTAAGCTGAGCTTCGGGCAAAATGGCAGCCTGCTCTTTGCAATTTTGAACATCTTGCAGCTTGTCGGATGGACAGCGATTATGATTTATGACGGAGCACTTTCGGCAAACGGTGCATTTTCTGCGGGCGCATGGGTCTGGTGTCTGGTAATCGGAGGCCTGATTATTCTTTGGATTTTGGTTGGCATTAAGAATCTCAAAATAATCAACACGTTCGCCATGTCTGCGCTGTTTATTCTGACCGTTATTCTTTGCCGAGTCATCTTCGGAGAAGGTTCACCCACAGGCATCATAAACGACAGCATTACCTTCGGAGCGGCAGTTGAGCTTTCTGTTGCCATGCCCCTGTCATGGTTGCCCCTCATCAGTGATTATACTCGGAATGCCAAACAGCCGGTGCGGGCTACAGCCGTAAGTGCCGGAGTCTACGGACTTGTGAGCTGCTGGATGTATGTGATCGGAATGGGTGCTGCAGTCTATACAGGCGAGAGCGATATTGCTAAGATCATGGTCAAGGCGGGGCTCGGTGTCGCAGCGCTTCTGATTATCGTGCTTTCCACTGTTACGACAACGTTTCTTGATGCATATTCCGCCGGAGTCTCCGGTGAATCCGTTTTTGCAAAGCTCAACGGAAAATATGTTGCTGTCGGTGCGACTGTTATCGGAACAATCGGCGCAATCCTCTTTCCCATGGACAATATCACAGAATTTCTTTATCTCATCGGCTCGGTCTTTGCCCCGATGATAGCCATTCAGATTGCGGATTTCTTCATTCTTAAGCAAGACTTCAGCAAAAGCCGTTTCGGTGTGCAGAATCTGATTATCTGGGTCGTGGGCTTTGCTCTTTATCGTCTGCTGATGAGAGTGGATATGGTCGTCGGCAACACATTACCGGATATGGCGGTAACAATTTTAATCTGCATTGCTGTATCGAAAGGCAAACGCGGGCTGAAAAGAAGCACATAAACTTTTCAGTCTATGTGCCGAAGCAAATATGAGAAAACGGCATGTAACATCAAATGTTACATGCCGTTTTTGGTTTCGCGCGCAAGCTTATATATCAGATCGAACGCAAATTCCAATTCGGCAAGAGAACAGTGCTCCTGCACGAAATGCGTGGTGCAGCATATCCAGCGCTTTCCGCGCAGCAGGGAGAAAACACGCCTGATCTCGCTTTCCAGGTGTTCATAATTTCCAAATCCCAGCGCAGTCTGTATACATATTCCTCCCATAATTGCAATGCGGTCGCTGTACCTGTCCAGCCACAGCGAATACGGCATATTGGCGCTTTCCTGCCACGGATGTATACAGTTGATTCCGGCGTCAACTATTTCGTCCGCAACCGGCGCTATACAGCCGTCCGAATGCAGGCTGACAAGCGCACCGCGCGAATGCACATGTTTGATGACGTCCGATATGTTCGGCTTTATCAACTCTTTCCACGTTGCGGGGGAGAACATGATATTATACTGTGCGCCCCAGTCATCCGATATATGAATCATGTCGGCGCCGCATTCCAGGCAGTGATCCGCGAATTTTTTTGTCCAATCAGCCTGTCTTCTGTATAATTCGCCCAGCTCATCAGGGTATTCGGCGAGATAAAGCAGTTGGTTTTCGATTTTAAAAATGCCGTTGAAGTTTTCAAAAAATCCGGGTGTCTGCACATAACAGAAACGCTCGCGCTTTTTATAAAACTCGATATCGCTGCGGATGTTCTGATAATCCTCTATGCGGTCGGGATTCGTAAAAATGTCGGCGTTCAGCAGCATATCAGGTGTCAATTCATCGCATGAAGCGCGAATTTTATCTATTACGGCACTGTTAAACGGACCGGGCCCACCGAAAATATGTGCCGCGTCAAAACGGTATTTGTCTTCAAATGCCGATACAGACCCGTATGACTTTGTAATAGTATCGCTGAGATTGGCACTGACCCAACCATATATCGGCGTGCAGTCGGTTGGCAGACCGAGAATGGCATTTCTGACACGTTCGGTCGATGTCATTTCATCATATATCGTTGACATTATTGCAACCTCATTTAATTTTATTCTTAATATTGTGTTTGCAATATTTCTTAGCGCAATTCCGTGCAGCTGCAGAAATTTATATAAAACATAGGGAGACGCCATAACCGAAGGCGTAACATATCTGACTGTTTGTAATCATTCCAATGCAGATGAGATTCGCACCTGCTTCCTTCGATTTTATTATGGTAACCGGAAAAGTATTTCACTTTCTATTTATAATATGCCAGTTAAAAACATGCCTGGCAAATCCTGTCTCAATAATATATGAGAGTAATTCCGTTGTCAATAGAACAAGTTAAGAGTTTACCGATATTTTTATTTGCGATAAATATTTTGCTTTATCGATTTGCACCGGCATTTCTTCGAATTCAGCATGCTTGCTTACGTAAACATAAATTTGCCACTTCAAACCGCCGCCGAGTTATCACCAGTGCCGAGCGAACAGAAAAACGGCAAGTAACAGTCAAGTTACTTGCCGTTTTTGGTGGAGATGAGGGGGATCGAACCCCTTACCTCTTGAATGCCATTCAAGCGCTCTCCCAAGTGAGCTACACCCCCACGGAACGAGAGCATTATAGCATATCATAAAAAGAAAATCAATACCCAAATCACAAAAAACAACAACAAAACCTACACAATCTCCGTGTTGCCGTAATTGTTGAAAAAGTTCAGCATGCGTTTTATTGTGATTACGCTTTCGGGTGCCTCCGGGTCGAGAACGCTGAAAACGTGGAGCAGATCCTTCCCGTTCGTCTTTTCCCAGTTGAGCAATTCACAGGGAATACCGCGTGACTTGATAAGCTCATACGCCTTGATGCTCGGTTCGAGACCGAAGCCGTCGCCTGAGCTGGTGACAATAAACGTCGGAGGAAGTCTGCCGAAATCAATTATATCGTCAAGATTGACGTAATTCCCGAACGGCGTATCCTTATAATTGTCTCCCAACGCCGCCTTTGTGAAATCACCGGTTATGCCGTCCTCCTCCATGAAGCACACTGCCGACACCAGCCCGACCGCGCGGATGTCGAGCCTGGAGGGTGATGTGCCGACAATCTCTCCGAGCTGGGCATCGCTGTTCAGAATTGCCGAATATGCCGCAAGCTGGCCTCCCGCGGAATCTCCGGTGAGATAGACCTTGCTGAGGTCGCACGGATAGTCTCCGAGAATGTCATACAGGGAGTGAAAAGCCGCGACAATATCGCACAGCTGTTCCCTTACGGTGACCTTGGGTGCCAGACGGTAATTAAGCCCGACAACCGCATAGCCCTCCGCAGCAATCTGTGTGCAGTAACGTCTGTTCAGCTCCTTGTCGCCGTACATCCAGCCGCCGCCGTGAATGTCAATCACGACGGGCAGCTTAACCGACGGGTTTTCGGGATAACATATTTCAAGCATATGCTCTTTTGTTCCGTCGTCGATGTAAGGAATGTTGTCATGCAGAACAATTTCCTCGGGGACGTTCATATACTTCAGCCTGTCGGCATCGTAGAGATGAACAAATTTCCAATAAAGTTTTAACAGCTGTTTGGGTATAGGCATTTTTAATATTACTTTTCAATCGGCATTATTGTGAATTTGAATTTGAGTCCGTTGCGCGCGTTGATGATGTATTTCTCGAGCGTGCCGGGGCCGCAGCTCGCAGTGCCTGTGCCGCGGACAAAGCCGTCAACACTCAGAACGGTGGTGTTCTCGTCATGCACATCCTCTTGGTGCTTTGCGTCCTGCAGGAGCTTCTGGGTGTAATTGTGGGCGCTGAAAGAGAAGTTGCCCTTGCAGTTGCAAATCATCAGGCCCTTCCCAAAGTCGTTTGTCAGCTTAACCCAGCGGGTCTCGCCGTGGTTTCCGTTGTCCTGAGGCTTGATATACGGTTCATGCATTGCGGATACAGTGGTTTTGTAAATTCCGACCGGGCTTTGCGCCTTGAAATCAGGAAGGTTTTCAAGCTCGCCTCTGCCGTAGTATTCGACGTTGCAGATTGAAGACGGAAGCTCAAACATAATTCCGAAGCGGGCAAGCTCATATTCCATGATGAGCCGCGTAGCGTCAAGCTCCGTTTTGACATTGATGCAGCCGTTGCCCTTGACCGTGTATTCGATTTCAAACTCAAAAATCTTCCGGCCGTTCGCCTTGAGCTTATATTCTGCCTCAATCTCAACCTCATTGTATTCGAGGGAGTATTTGAACTCGACAAGCTCACACTCAAAATTGTCAAAGCCGTATTTGCGCCATTTGTCTCTGAGATTGTCGTTATCGAGCGGAGCGCGGAAGATTGTCGGCAGCATAACTCTGCCGGAAGCCGGTTTTGTGTTTATCAGCTGTGTGCCGTTGAAAATATAGTTTTCAATGTCGCCGGTGGAAAGGTCAAAAACAATTTTGCCGTTTTCAAAGTCAACATTGAGCTTGCCGTCTGCCTCAGCAACAGCGATGGACATGCTGTTTTTGCGCAGCATTTTAACATATATTTCGTTGAGCGCAACCTGCTCACGCGCGACCTCCATTTCACCGTCAAAATACATGAAGTTCACATGATATTCAAAATCGGTGTTGATTTTCGGCAAATCAAGCTTGAGGGTGCGCTCGGAGCCCGGACGTATGCTCGGATTTATGCTTCCGCTCTTGATTTCCTCTCCGTTTTTGAGCAAAACCCAGTTGACGGTCAGATAATCCGAGGACCTGAAGCGGTTCGTGTTCACAAAAGTGAACGAGCTTCCTCTTGCATAGCGTGCGCGGAGAGGTCTGTAGACAGTGCGCATTTCCATTGCACCTGTGTGCGGCGTTCTGTCGGGATAAATAAGACCGTCCACGCAGAAGTTGCCGTCGTGCCTGGTCTCGCCGTGGTCGCCGCCGTAGGTGTAACGGTATTTGTAAGAATCGTTTTCATGATAAACAGCGTGGTCAGCCCATTCCCAGATACAGCCGCCCATGAAAATGTCGTTCGAATAGAACATATCCCAGTATTCCTCAAGAGCACCGGGTCCCACCCCCATGGCGTGGCAGTATTCACAAAGGAAGAACGGATGAGTTTTGTATTCTGAGCCTCTCTGCCCCTTGACAATCTGGGTCAGACCCTTGAGACTTGTATACATTTCGGAAACAACATCATAGCCTTTTCTTGCACTGCGGCAAGCGCCTTCGTAATGAACCGGAATTTCCGGGCAGGTCTCGTGCAGATAGTCATAGCAGATGTCCTGGCATCTAATGCCGCCCGCCTCGTTCCCGAGTGACCACATCGTGACGCAGACATGATTCCTGTCCCTGTAATACATTCTCCTCACTCTGTCAAGATAACGCGGAGCCCAGCGCTTGTCATCGCTGATGAGGTCAATGTTTTTGTGGGGGGGACAGCAGCAGCCGTGTGTTTCGATGTCCGCCTCGTCAACAACGTAAAAGCCGTATTCGTCAGCGAGCATGAGCAGGTGCGGGTCAGGAGGATAATGTGAGGTGCGGATAGCATTGACGTTGAGCCGCTTCATCAGAGACAAATCCTTTTCGATGTCCTCAACACTCATCACATAGCCTGTTTTCGGATTGGTGTCATGATGGTTGACACCCTTGAATTTGATTTTCGCACCGTTAAAGGTGAAAACCTTTTTCTTTATTTTAACCGTTTTAAAGCCGGTTTTGAAGCGGGAAGTCATAACAGCGGCATTATCCTTGAGAAGGGTGACATAAACATCGTAAAGTGTCGGAACTTCCGCATGCCATTCAATGACATCGAGCCCCTCGAGGAATACGGTTTCACCGGGAGCTGCGGTTTTTTTCGCAAGCTTTGCGCCGTCCTTTTCGATTTCGACAAGGACGGAAGCGTCATCGTCACCGCAGATGTCAATCTGAGCGTCAAGCGAATAGCCGACAGAGGTGCGCTTTGTGTGCAGGCTGCAGTCGTTGACATAGGTTTTCGGCAGTTCATACAGCAATACGTCGCGGAATATTCCGTTTTCGCGGAACATATCCTGACACTCGAGGAAAGTGCCGGTTGACCATTTGTGAACAACGGCGACAAGCTCGTTCGAGCCCTTCTTGATGCTGTTTGTGATGTTGAATTCCGCAGTGTTATGTGCGCCCTCGCTGTATCCGACAAAGGCTCCGTTTATGTAAAGGTCGATGCAGGGGATTACTCCGAGGAAGGAGAGGACGAAGGTCTTGGCGGTGTCCTCAATGTCGAAGAAAAGTCGGTAAACACCGGCGGACATATCCTCAGGCAGCAGGGGAGGCTTTTCGTCAAAAGCGTAGGGGCAGTTGATGTAAACCGGCTCCTCGTAGCCGGTGTGCTGCCATGTGGACGGAACCTTGACCTTGTCAAAGTCAATTTCCTCCGTGACAATTTCATCGGGAAGAGTGGAAATTGAGGGGAAATACCTGAAATCCCATTCGCCCGAAAGCACGCGCACAAGGTCGCTTTCATAGCGCTCGCGGCGGATATCCGTGGCTTCAAGCGTCTGCTTGGAGGTGTAGGGGATGAAGTAGGCTCTGGGGGCGCGCTTGTTGATTTCATAGGTTGCAAAGTCGCGATAATTGTCCGTGTTTATAACGTATTTCACAGCACACAAATCCTTTCATAATCATCTGTATTATTTTCTATTCAGTCTTTGAGCAGCCTGACTAATATTTTCGCGGCTTTATACACATCGCCGCAGCCGAGAGTTATTACAAGGTCGCCCGGGAGAGCGTTGGCGGCAACATAACGTGCAATTTCATCAAATGAATTGAACCAGACGCTGCCGGGAATCTTTGCGGCCAACTGAGAAGTATATACATTGTAATCATTGTTTTCACGCGAGCCCATAATCTCTGTCATGACAACCTTGTCTGCCATTGAGAGCACACGGGCAAAATCGTCCATGAGCATTGCCGTGCGTGAATAGGTGAACGGCTGAAAAACAGCCCACACCCGGTTGTAGCCCATGTCCAGAGCAGCCTTGAGCGTGACATCAAGCTCCGCGGGGTGGTGGGCGTAATCGTCTGCAACGGTGATGCCTTTGAATTTTCCGAGCATCTCAAAACGCCTGCCCGCACCGCCGAAGGACTCCACGGCCCTCACACAGTCCGCAACGGGAATTCCGGCGTTATTCGACGCGGCAACCGCGGCGAGAACATTGAGAATGTTGTGCCTGCCGGGTATTTTCAGATTGAAACGGGCTTGCTTTTCACCGTTAACAAGGATATCAAAGCAGGCGAAGGAATTGTTCATAACAATGTCGCCGGCAGTGAAGTCGTTTTTCGCATCAAGGCCGAAGGTGATTATCTTTTTGCCGCTGACATTGCTGACGGCGCGAAGAGTTTCGGCATCGTCCCCATTATATATAACCGCTTTTGTTGCCATGCCGGCAAATTTTGCAAACGAGGCAACGAGATTATCCATGGTCTTGAAATAATCCATATGGTCCTCGTCGATGTTGAGAATAACGGCAACGTCGGGCGAAAGGTCAAGGAAGGTGTCCACAAACTCGCATGCCTCGCACACCATGTTTTCACTGTGACCGACTCTGCCGTTTGAGTTGATGAGCGGAAGCTTGCCGCCGATGACTGCTGTCGGGTCAAGGCCGTTCATGAGCATAATCTGAGTGATCAGAGAGGTGACTGTGGTTTTGCCGTGAGTGCCGCAAACACAGACGCAGTCATCGTACACCCTCGAAATCGCGCCGAACAGCTTTGAACGTTCAAAGGTCGGGATGCCGGAAGCCTTTGCCGCAACAAGCTCGGGATTGTCCGGGAGCAGGGCAGCGGTGTAAATTATCATTTCCGCACCCTTTATGTTTTCCGCTTTCTGAGGCATAAAAACCGGAATGCCCAGTGCGCGGACACGGTTGAGAGTGTCACTCTCGTTGACGTCCGAGCCGCTGATTTCGTAGCCCTGGTGATGAAGAATTTCAACAAGCGGACACATTCCCGAGCCGCCGATACCGATAAAATGAACGTGCTTAACTTTTTTGAGAAGGCCGTCTATTTCATGCAATGCTTTGTCCTCCAAACCGATATAATAGACAATATAGTCACACACCTGTATGATACCACATAATATGACGCAGAGCAATGATTTATAAATAATTTTTTGTTGATTCAGGAGAATATAACATGGGTGAAACAAGTTTTCTGGTGCTCGGCGGAGATAAGAGGCAGCTGTACGCCGCTGAAAGACTGGCGGAAAAAGGTCTTGCTGTTCACATCTGCGCTCTGGGGGAAGAAGGCTGTGCGGACGTTGCCGGGGCAGTGGCGGAGGCAACACATATCGTGCTGCCGTTGCCTGTAACCCGCGACGGGTCAACACTCAATGCACCGCTTTGTTCTTCAAAAATACAGCTCAAGGGCGTTTTTGAGTGCCTTAACTCCGGTCAGACGGTTTTTGCGGGGATGATAGCGCCCGAGATGTGCGGTGAGTTGGCGGAGAGGGGAATTGTATGCCGTGATTATTTCCGTCGTGAGGAATTGAGCGTACTCAACGCAGTGGCAACCGCAGAGGGCGTTGTTATGGAAGCGGTGGGAGCCATGCCGGTCAATATTCACTCCTCTTCATGCTGTGTTGTCGGCTTTGGCAAAACCGGCTCTTACACGGCAAAGCTGCTCACCGCAATGGGCGCGCATGTCACAGTTGCGGCAAGAAGCCGCAGGGATCTTGCAAAGGCGTTCACCTTCGGCTGTCGGGGGGTACCGCTCGATGATATATGCGCCTATGTACCTGAATTCGATTTGCTCGTAAACACCGTACCGGCGCAGGTTGTCGGCAGCAAAATCCTATCCTGGCTCAAAAAAAGCTGCGTCCTCATTGAAATTGCCAGCGCGCCCTACGGAATTGACTCGGACTTCGCCACTTCAATCGGATTAAAATATATCAATGCTCCTTCTCTGCCCGGCAGAGTGTCACCGAAGACCTCCGGTGAGAGCATTGCCGACACCGTTATATGCATGGCAAGGGAGGGAGACTAATATTATGGAAAAGATTACTGCGGGATTTGCAATGTGCGGTTCATTCTGTACATTTGAAAAAGCACTGAAAACTGCGGAGACCCTCGTCGAAAAAGGGGTTGAGCTGGTGCCCGTGATGTCATTCAACGCCTGTTCAACCGACACCCGCTTCGGGAAAGCAGCCGATTTTGTTGCGCGACTCGGAGAAATCTGCTCGCGCGAAGTTATCACAACCCTCACGGGGGCAGAACCGATAGGCCCGAAGAAGCTTTTGGACATTATGATTGTACTGCCTTGTACCGGCAACACGCTTGCCAAGCTTGCAAACGGAATAACCGACACACCGGTAACACTTGCCTGCAAGGCGCATCTGCGTAATGAAAGGCCGCTGCTTCTCGGTGCATCAACGAATGACGCGCTGGGAGCTGCGGCAAAAAACATAGGAATGCTGATGAATTGCAAGAATACATATTTCATTCCGATGAGCCAGGACAATTGCATTGAAAAGCCAAACTCGATTGTTGCTGATTTTGACCAGACCTACGCTGCAATGCTCGCCGCGCTCACACGCAGGCAGGCACAGCCGATGTACTTTCAGTGAAGCAAGAGTTTCCGGCACAATTTTGAATTACCGCCGTTGCAGAGCCTGATTGCGCGGCGGATATTTCATTGCTCGGACGCTCGTCGATTCCTCCGAGTGAATTCAGCCCCAGTCCGAAAGCGAACAGGCACAGCAACACGCTGAGAAGCGCCACCACGACAATTACTATCACTAAGCCGCTGTTTCCCGATTTCATCGCGTTCACCCCGATATTTATATCTGAATACAGTATGCCCGAAAAAAACGATTCCGAATGAATCTTTCCAAAAATTCTCTGTATTTGTTACGTTTTTGTGAACTTTAAAAAAATGACTTGAAATTTCAAAAAAACAGGTTAGAATAGAGTTCAGCACTCGGAGATGTCGAGTGCTAAACTTTAAAATCAGTGCTACAGGAGGAATTTATTATGACTATTAAACCGCTTGCCGACAGAGTTGTTGTCAAGCTTGTCGAGCTTGAGGAGACGACCAAAAGCGGACTTATCATCGCCGCTTCCGCACAGGAAAAGCCCCAGGTTGCCGAGGTTATCGCAGTCGGCCCGGGCGGACTTGTTGACGGCAAGGAAGTCGAGATGTATGTCAAGGTCGGAGATAAGGTCATAACAAGCAAGTATTCGGGCACAGAGGTTAAGCTCAACAAAGAGGAATACACCATCGTGCGCCAGAACGACATTCTTGCAATTGTTGAATAAATAAACGGGAGGAAAACATCATGGCAAAACAGATTATTTACGGTGAGGACGCCCGCAAGGCTTTGCAGGCAGGCATCGACAAGCTTTCAAACACAGTTAAGATTACACTCGGCCCCAAGGGCAGAAACGTTGTTCTCGACAAAAAGTACGGCGCTCCGCTCATCACCAACGACGGCGTGACAATCGCAAAGGAAATTGAACTTGAGGACGCTTTTGAGAACATGGGCGCTCAGCTCGTCAAGGAAGTCGCAACAAAGACCAACGATGTCGCGGGCGACGGCACAACAACAGCAACTCTTCTTGCACAGGCACTTGTCCGCGAGGGCATGAAGAATGTGGCTGCCGGTGCAAACCCGATGGTTGTCAAGAAGGGCATCAGCAAGGCGGTTGCAGTGGCGGTTGACGGCGTGAAGTCGAACTCCAAGCCCGTTAACGGCACTGACGATATTGCCCGCGTTGCAACTGTTTCCTCCGGGGACGAGGAAATCGGCAAGATTATTGCCGACGCAATGGAAAAAGTCTCGGCGGACGGCGTTATAACCGTTGAAGAAAGCAAAACCGCATTGACCGACTGCGATATCGTTGAGGGCATGCAGTTTGACAGAGGATATATTTCTCCTTACATGGTAACGGATACCGACAAAATGGAAGCTGTCATTGACGACGCTCTCATTCTCATCACCGACAAAAAAATCTCCAACATTCAGGAAGTTCTTCCCCTCCTCGAGCAGGTTCTCCAGGCAGGCAAGAAGCTTGTCATTGTTGCCGAGGACGTTGAGGGCGAGGCTCTTTCAACCATCCTTGTCAACAAGCTG
>CAZIMM010000024.1:0-25202 GCA_964540415.1 uncultured Eubacteriales bacterium | reverse complement strand
CGCCACGATGTCGCTCGCAAAGCGCAAGGCTGTTTATGAGCTTGCAAAAAAACACGGCGTGCTCATAATTGAGGACAATCCCTACGGTGAAATCAGGGCAAGCGGCGAATTCCTGCCTTCAATCAAGTCCTTCGATGAGGACGGAATTGTGATTTACACCTCCTCCTTCTCCAAAATTCTCGCACCGGGCATACGCGTGGGTTATGTCGTTGCCCCGAAGGAGCTGGTTGACAAAATGGTCATCGGCAAGCAGACGGCAGATGTTCACACCCCGATGCTCGTGCAGCTGATTGTGAATGAATGGCTTGAAAATTACGATTACAAGGCGCACATTCGTAAAATCCGCGGGATTTACCGTGAACGCATCGACCTCATGTGCGGCTTGCTTGACGAAAAGCTCGGAGACTTCTTCAGCTTTCACAAGCCGGAGGGCGGACTGTTTGTCTGGTGCCGCCTGCCGGACAGGGTGGACAGCGCGGCATTTGTCAGGCGCGCTCTCGAGTGTGGCGTTGCAACCGTGCCGGGTTCAACCTTCCTCACGGATTCCTCCGCACCGTCGAAGTGCCTGCGGCTGAATTTCTCAACTCCGACACTTGACGACATTGCTGCAGGTATTGATATTCTCAAAAAAGTCAGCGAGGAGTTTTGACAATGGAACGCTATGCGTGGAAGGCGACTCTGCTTGACGGCATGCTTGAAGAATACAAGCGCCGTCACGATGAAATATGGCCGGAAATGCTTGAAATGCTCAAAAATGCCGGCATTTGCAACTACAGCATCTGGCAGACGGGCAATGAGCTTTTCGGCTATTACGAATGCAGAAAGGGTGCGGATTTTGCCGCAAGGGCTCAGGCGCAAAGCGAGGTTACGGCGCGATGGAACGAATATATGAAGGACGTTATGACAATGGAACCCGACCCGGTGACGGGTGCGCAGCCTCTGCTGCGTGAGGTGTTCTACTT
Organism: uncultured Eubacteriales bacterium; assembly: GCA_964540415.1. Lineage (GTDB taxonomy): Bacteria > Bacillota > Clostridia > Oscillospirales > Acutalibacteraceae > CAZIMM01. The sequence continues at coordinate 24,240 of CAZIMM010000024.1, read as the reverse complement.
TGATAATTGAAAGGTAAAATTGATTATGGAAAACAATTCAGCAGCCCCGCGCGACAGAGTTTTCAGCGCGATTCAGCCCACAGCCGTGCCGACTCTCGGCAACTATCTCGGCGCGCTCAAAAACTGGAAGCTGATGAACAATGATTATGATTGCTTGTATGCAGTTGCGGATTTGCACGCCATAACGGTGCGTCAGGAGCCGACGAGCTTCAGAAAGCAGTCTGTCGAGATGTTCGCTCTGCTCCTCGCGCTCGGGCTTGACCCCGACAAGAACATAGTTTTTATGCAAAGCCACGTTCACCAGCACGCGGAGCTTGCGTGGATACTCAACTGCTACACCCAGTTCGGCGAAGCGTCGCGCATGACTCAGTTTAAGGAGAAAAGCGAGAAGCACCCGGAAAACATCAACGTCGGACTGTTCGCTTATCCGACCCTTATGGCGGCGGATATTCTGCTTTATCAGACAAATTACGTTCCAATCGGAGCAGACCAGAAGCAGCATCTTGAGCTTGCAAGAAATGTTGCGGATCGCTTTAACGGGATTTACGGAGACACGTTCACCGTGCCGGAACCGTTCATCGCCAAGTCCGGCGCGCGGATAATGTCGCTCCAGGAGCCGACAAAGAAAATGTCGAAGTCCGACGTGAATCCGAAGGCGTCAGTCGGAATTCTCGACACACCGGAGGCAATTGTCAAAAAGATAAAGAGCGCCGTCACGGACTCCGGCTCGGAGGTTTATTACGAAGAGGGCAGGCACGGCATCAACAATCTTATGGCGATTTATTCGTGCTGCACGGGTCTGGACAATGACGCAATTGCCCGCGAATTTGAGGGCAGGGGTTACGGCGACTTCAAATCCGCCGTTGCACAGGCGGTTGTTGAGGAACTCAGACCTGTCCGCGAGGAGTACGGCAGAATAATCGCAGACAAGGCATATATTAACGAATGCGCGGCAAAGGGCGCGGAAAAAGCCGGCCGCCTTGCAGGGAGAACTCTCGGCAAGGTGATGAAAAAGGTCGGTTTCATGCAGCTTTCAAAATAATGCGTGTAACTGCCCGAACGGTATAACCGTCCGCAAGACTGACAAACATAAATAAGTCACAGGAAACAATTGTAATATATTTCGGAGGATAACAATATGGACATATCTTTCGGCAATCCGGTAAACGGTTTAAAAACGTGCAGTATCAAAACCTCACGCTTTAAGCTGTCAGACATTACAGTGAGCTTCTTTCTCCCTCTTTCCGGGGACATCTCAGCAAATGCAATGCTTCCTTTCATTCTGCGCAGGAGCTGCGCAAAATTTCCGACGATGAGCAGCCTCAACCGTCGCCTTGCGGAGCTGTACGGTGCAATTGTTTCATCAAATGTTGCAAAGGTCGGCGAGGCGCAGATGATATCCTTCAGAGTCTGCGCTCCGGATGACCGCTTTTCGCTTGACGGCAACAGCATCGCCTGCGACTGCGCGCAGCTGCTTAGCGATTTGATTTTTGAGCCGCACTTTGTCAACGGAACATTCGACAGTCAGGATATCGAGCGCGAAAAGCGTTTGCTCATTGAAAACATCGAAAGCGAGCTCAACGACAAAAAGCTGTATGCGTTCAAGCGCTGTGTGCAGATAATGTGCGAAAACGAGACCTTTTCAATCGACCGCTACGGCAAAATCCAGGATATCCGCTCAATGACGGCGGACAGACTCCTTGCCGCGTGGAAAAATATGCTTGAAACCGCAGTTGTGCAGTTCAATGTCGTCGGCAGCTCGGATGCGCAGCAGGTCGGAGCACCGCTGCTCGAACGCTTCAAAGCAGTGGACAGAGGCCGTATTGCAGACATCGGTACAGAGTTCGTCAAATCAGCCGGTGAAGTCAGACGCGTGCGTGAGGAAATGGAAATCAAGCAGGGCAAGCTTGTTCTCGGTTACCGCGCCGGTGTTTCCGATGCAAACGACAATTCGCTTGCTATGCGCGTTATGTGCGACCTTTTCGGCGGCGGACCGTATTCGAGGCTGTTCACAAACGTGCGTGAAAAGCTCAGCCTTTGCTACTACTGCGGGGCGCGCTTCAACCGTCAAAAGGGCATCATTACGGTTCAAAGCGGCATTGAGGACGAAAATGAGCAGAAGGCAATCGACGCAATTTCCGCCGAGCTTGCCTGCCTTGCAAGCGGCAATTTCAAGGACAGTGAGCTTGAGGCTTCGCTCAAGGGACTGACGGATATGATAGGCAGTGTGCCGGATTCTCCGGAGGGTCTCGACAGCTGGTATACCTCGCAGATTTTCGACAGCGAGATTTTGTCCCCGGAGGAATATGCAAAAGGTATTTCCCGTGTCACGCGCGAGCAGGTCATAAAAGCGGCGCAAGGTGTTTCACTTGACACAGTTTATATGCTCGGAGTCAAAGGAGGCGCGGTCAATGAAGATTGAAAAAATCAGAAACGAACAGCTCGGTGAGGAATATTTCAGCATCGACCATCCCACAGGTCTGCGCATTTACGTCATGCCAAAGCCGGGCTACTCAACCTCATATGCCGTTTTCGGTACAAAATACGGCTCAATTGACACGTTCATCATGAACAGCGCGGGTGAAACCGTGCAAATCCCCGAGGGAACGGCTCATTTTCTCGAGCACAAGCTCTTTGAAAGTGAGGAGCTGGACGCATTTGAGCAATATGCAAAAACCGGAGCGTCCGCCAATGCCTACACCTCGTTTGATTCCACATGCTATCTTTTTTCCTGCACGGGCGACTTTGAAGGCTCGCTTCGCATCCTTCTTGATTTTGTACAGTCTCCGTACTTTACGGCCGCAACGGTTGAAAAGGAGCAGGGCATAATCGGGCAGGAGATAACAATGTATAAGGATGTGCCGGATTGGGAGGTGCTTTTCAACCTTCTCAGAGCGCTTTATCACGTTCATCCCGTGCGCATTGACATTGCCGGAACTCAGGAGACAATTTCAAAAATAACCTCGGATATGCTTTACGATTGCTATGCGAATTTCTACAATCTGAACAACATGGTGCTGGCTTTTGCCGGCAATGTTGAAGTTGACACAGTGCTGAAAATCGCCGACGAGCTGCTCAAGCCCGCGAAGCCGTTTAATTTTGAGCGCAAGCCCGTGGATGAGCCGCGCGGAATTGTTGAGAGCTATATTGAGGAAAGCCTTGAGGTTGCTGCACCGATATTCTCTCTCGGCTTCAAGGAGGAAGCACCGCTTCCCATGAAAAGCATCAAGGAACGCCTCACAATGTCTGTGCTCCTCGAAATCATCGCAGGCAGCACCTCTCCGCTTTACGCGCAGCTTATGGACGAGAATCTGATAAACACCACTTTCGGCTTTGAGCAGTTTGACGGATTTTGCTATTCAAGCGAGTTCTTCGGCGGCGAATCGGCTGACCCGAAGGAGGTTGCTCGCAGGATAAAGCTCGAAATCGCGCGGCTGCGCAAAGAGGGCGTTTCCGAGGAGGACTTTGAGTGCGTGAGGAGAATGCTTTACGGCCGCTCGGTGATGGACTATAATGATGTCGATGACCTTGCAAATGACCTTGTCGCCGCTCACTTTGCGGGAGAAAGCATTTTCGACCAGCCGGGCGTTTACTGCGAGATGACAAAGGCAGACGTTGACGAGCTGCTGTCACGCACGCTGTTTGAAGAATACTCAGCGCTTTCCGTGATTGTTCCGAGGGAGGTATAAAAATGAACTTAGAGGCAACCCTTGTATATTTCACCTGTTTTAAGAACGCTATCCGCGTCAACGATGTGCTCGCAAGCTTCACCTTGCCGTTTATCGGCACTCAGGTGACAATTCGCTGGTACGGAGCGATAATCGCTTTCGGATTCCTGCTCGCCGTGCTTTTCGGCGGCAGGACGGCTTATAAATGGAAGATGAATCTTGACAAGATGGTGGACGTTCTCATCTACGGCACCTTCGGAGGCATTATCGGGGCAAGGCTTTATTATGTAATCTTTCACTGGGATTATTATGCCGACAACCTTTCCGATATCATTAAGATATGGAACGGAGGTCTTGCGATTTACGGAGGTCTGATAGGAGGACTGATTGCCGCTTACATCACCTGCAGAGTCAACAAGCTCAATTTCTTCAACCTTCTGGACTGCGCCGGAATGAGCTTCCTCATCGGGCAGGGCATAGGACGTTGGGGGAACTTTGCAAATCAGGAGGCGTTCGGCACAAACACAACGCTTCCTTGGGGCATGATGAGTGCAAAAACGACGGACTATCTTGAGGGCGTTGTCAACAGTCTTGCGGATGAGGGAATCACGGTTGACCCGTATGCTCCCGTGCATCCGACTTTTCTTTATGAATCGCTCTGGTGTCTGTTGGGTTTTGCACTGCTGTATCTGATATGCAAAAAATATCGCCGCTTCAGCGGTCAGCTCTTTCTGACATACGGTGTTTGGTACGGTGCCGGCAGAGCTGTTTTTGAAGGCCTGAGAACGGACAGCCTTTACATTACGGGAACGCATATCCGTGTCTCGCAGCTGCTTTCCATGCTGATTGTTGCGGCATGTCTTGTTGCGCTGACAGTGCTGCTCAGAAAGTATAAGAAGAACCCGAAGCCCATTGAGGGAGTTGACTTTTTCCCGGAGCAGACAGACAGGGAACTCAAAAAAGTTGAACGCTCAAAGAAAAAAGTCAATGAATATGACCTTCAGATGCTTGCCGAAAAGCGCTCACAAAGGCAAAGCGGATTGCTTGAAACACAAAATCCGGACAAGGATGTAAAGCCTGAAGACTTTACAAACTCAGATGATACTTCTCTTGAAGCCGAGACGGAAAACGACGAAATTTCGGAATCAAATGAAAGTTACAAAATGCAACAATAAACCATTGTAAAGCAAAAAGCTTGTCTGAAATCAGCCGTTTTAATGCATAATTCAGAATTATAAGGCTGTTTTCCACAGTTTCCACAGAGTTTTCCACAAGTGTAATGTTAATCACTTTACACAACAAGCACCCACTATGTAAAGATGTTATGCTTTACAAAAGTTGCGTAAAAACAACCATAAAAATCAAGGAGTGCAAAAAAATGGTAACTGTCAGACCGTATTCGGAGAAGGACAAGAGAAGAGTGCAGGAGGTTTGTCTGCGCGCAGCATCCGCTAAAGACAGCTTTGACAGCTGGTATTCAGACGGCAGTCATTTTATTCTGACTACATACAACAATTATTACACCGAGCACGAGCCGGAAAACTGTTTTGTTTCCGTTGATGAGGACGATAACGCCGTCGGTTACATCATTTGCGCTAAGGATGTAGGAAAATGGCGAAGGGTGTTCATGAAGGACTATTTTCCCCGCCTGAAGGGAATGGATTCAAAGTACAAGCTTTGGGCGCTTGCCGAAATAATCATCAAGGTGATGTTCCAAAAGGACTATCCCGCGCATCTGCACATTGACATGAGCAAGGATTACCGCGGGCAGGGTGCAGGCACAATGATGATGGACGCGCTTGTCAATCACCTTCGTGAGAACGGGGTGAAGGGCGTTCAGCTCACCTGCGGGACAGACAATCACCGGGGCATAAATTTTTATCAGAAATACGGCTTTAAGATTCTCAACACCAACAGTCAGGGTGTCACCTTGGGCCTGAAGCTCAACTGACGGAGGTTAATTGCAATGCGTAAAATCAAATATGCCGTTGTCGGTACGGGCTGGATAGCCGAGGAGTTCATTGCCGGCGCCGCCGACACCGGCAGCTTTGAGCTTGTCGGGGTTTGCTCGCGCGAACTTGTCAGGGGCAAGCAGTTTGCGGACAAATTCGGTGCGTCCCTCGTTTTCACAAGCGTGCAGACTCTTGCGGAGTGTGCGGAAATCGAGGCTGTGTATATCGCAAGCCCGAACGCACTGCATTATGCGCAGAGCAAGCTCATGCTGCAAAACGGCAAGCACGTCATCTGCGAAAAGCCGATTACTGTAACGCCTGCCCAATTGGAAGAGCTTCAGCTTCTTGCAGAGCAAAACGGTCTTGTTTATATGGAGGCGATAATGTATCTCCACCTGCCGAACAGGGCGCTTCTGCGAGAAAAGCTCACTGAGCTCGGCAGGATTTACACGGCGCACCTTGATTTTTCACAGCTCTCGTCAAAATATGCCGCCTTGAAGGCCGGCAAGCTGCCGAACATCTTCAATCCGTCTCTCGCAACCGGATGCCTGATGGATTTGGGCATTTACTGTGTGTACCCTTGCATTGATTTGTTCGGTTATCCAAAAAAAATAACCGCAACCGCCGGCTTCCTCGAAACGGGAGCGGACGGATACGGCTCTGCGGCGTTTCATTATGATGACAAGCAGATTACCCTTACTTATTCAAAGGTGGGGCAGGACAGGCGCGGTTCGCAGTTCTTTGGCGACAGGTCAACCCTGTGGCTCGAGTCGATATCTAAGCTGACAAACATCCACCTTGTTGATTCCGAGGGCAATGATACTCTGCTTGCCGGTGACACCGAAAAATACAAGCTCATGGGCTTTGAGGCAGCATCATTTGCAAAATATATTGCAAGCCCGGACGAAAGTGCACAGGAGCGCCGTGCAAATTCCGGGCTTGCAATTCTTGTCAGCCGTGCGATGCAGGAAATACGCCGTCAGGCGGGAATTACCTTCCCAGAGTGATTTTCTGCGACTGCATCGCTTCAATTTCCTGTTCAATATGCGTTGTGAACACAATTGTTCCGAATTTGCCCTCTTGCTGCAGCCGCAGTATGAGGGCGATTGTTTTTTCCTTCAGCGCCTCGTCAAGCCCCTTGAACGGCTCGTCGAGTAGCAGCAGCGACGCGGGGCGGCTTAAGGCTCTTGCAACCGCAACCCTGCGCTGCATTCCTCCGCTCAGGCGGGAGGGAAGAAGCTGCATGTCGTTTTCAGTGAACCCGACTGCGGACAAAAGCTCCCTCGCTTTGCGCAAATCGGAAACAAAGGCGACATTTTTTTCGGCGGAGAGAGAGGGAATAAGTCTGTCCTCCTGAAAACACATTGACAAGCTGCTGCGCTTTACACCTGTGATTTCACCGCTGTCCGGGCTTTGAAGTCCCGCAAGCAGGCGCAGGAGAGTTGTTTTTCCGCATCCGGAAGCGCCGAACAGGCAGTAGCGTCCTCCGTCCGGCAAATCGAGTGTAAAATTGTCAAAAATCTGCTTTTCTCCAAAGCGCAGGGAGATGTGTTTAATCGTCGGCATTCAGTTCACCTCTGCCTTCTCCGAAGCGCCTGAGAACCGCCTTGAAAATTGCTTCAAGGAGAATGCTCAGCACAATCACCATGAGCGTCCATGCAAACAGCTCGGCAGTTTCAATGTATATTTTGGAATAGTAGAGCCGGGTGCCTATTGCCCTCACCGGAACGGAGAGCACCTCGGCGGCGATTCCCGCCTTCCAGCTGAGACCCATTGCGGTGACGAAGGCGGAAGAAAAATAGGGCATTACCTCCGGCAGGTATATTCCTCTCACTCTTTTTCCGAACGGCACTCTGAAAACACGTGCAACTTCAAGCAGAGACGAGTCCGTGCGGCGAATGCCCTTGCAGACATTTGCCCAGATTATCGGCAGCACCATGAGGACAACTATGAACAGAGGCACCCAATCCTTTTTCAGCCGGACGAGGGCGAGCAGAATGAAGGATGCGATGGGGGTTGAGCGTATGACCGAAATCAGCGGCGACAGCAGTGAATACAGCGGCCTAAAGGCGCAGGCAGCCACCGCGAGAAGGACTCCCGCGGCGGTGCCGAGCAGGCAGCCGGCTGCAATCCCGCCCAGCGAATTTGCGGCGGAAAGCCAGAAATCGGAGGTTTTCACCAGCCCCGAAAGGCAGACGAGCACCTCGAACGGCGCCGGAAGCAGAACAGGGGAATCCGCAAGCATGCTTATCAGCTGCCAAACGCCGACCCAGAATATTGCCGCCGCAGCGCCACCGAGAAAGCGGGAAAGCTTTTTATGCGCCGTAATAAAAGTCATCATTGGGCATTGTCCCTCCGACAGATTTGGGATTGTAGTTGAAAAGCACGTTGAAGTTGTCAACCGCAATCTGCTTCATCTCCGCGCCTGCAATAAAGGTGATGTTGCAGCGCGGTATAGCCTGCTTGGCAATTTCGGCTTTGGGAACAATGGCATTGCTTTGTGCAAGCGCGGCGGCAGCGTCAATGTTTTCGGGGGCAACAATGTAATCAGCACTTTCCTTGCAGGCGGCAAGGAACGCGTCGCAGTCCGCGGCGGAAATCTCACTGCGTGCGACGACGCAGCCCATTGCAAGTGATGTGTCGCTGATTTTGTCCCATTCCGCAGTGATGTCGAGCGCAATGCGCAAATTGCTGTTTTGGGCAAGGGCGGATGTCACATTCGGCTCGGGGAGCAGGTATATTCCCTCTGCTCCGGAGGAGGCAAGCGCCGAAACCTCGCTGTGCTCCGCCTTGAATTCGAGCGTCACATCTTTTTCGGGGTCAAGACCGTTCTTAACGAGCAGGTATTTGATTACATATTCGGGGGTCGCGCCGAGGCCGGAGGCGATGACGGTTTTGCCTTTGAGGTCTGCAATGCTGTGAATGCTGCTGCCGTTTTCAACAATATAAAGCACGCCGAGGGTGTTGATGGCAAGCAGTTTGATTTTGCCCTGTGACTTGTTGTAAAGCACTGCGGCAAGGTTCAGCGGGCAGGCGGCAAAATCAAAGCTGCCGCTGAGCAGGCCGGAGGAAATTTCATCCGGCATCGAGGACACAGTGAATGCATATTTGCTTTTGCCAGTTTCCATCAGTCTGCCCATGCCGATGCCGGTGGGGCCCATGAGTGTGGCGACGTTGAGAAGCTCAGTCCGTGAGGTTTCTGGTACGGTTGTGTCGGGCTGCGATGTTGTTCCGCTGCCTGTTCTGCCGCACGAGCAGAGGATGAAAACAAGCGCAGCAGTGAGAAGCAGGCTGATAAATTTCTTGTTCATTTACAAAACTCCTTTAGTTTTTCCGAATTTTTAACCTTTATCGTCTTCCCTTCACCGGATATTGCCCCGGCGGAATTCAGACGGTCGAATGCGCGGTAAAGAGAAGCACGGGCAATTCCCAGCTCCTGAGCAAGCTTGCTCATGTTGTTTGTCATGTTCACTGTTCCGTTTTCATCCGCTCTCTCGCAGATGTAGCGGGCAAGCTTTGTCTCTCCGCTGCCGGAAACGAGCGCGTCAAGCTTGGCATTGAGAAAGTATACCCGCTCGGAGAGATAGGCAATGTAATTCTGCGCGACGCGAATGTCGGCAAGCATAAGAGCGTCAAGCATCTCTCGTGTGATGAAGAAAAGCTTGCAGTCGGTTTTTGCCGTGATGTCGGTTGCAAACTCCTCCTCGGTGTTGTAAAGCGTCACAGCGCCGAAAATGCTTCCCGCAGTCAGAACGCTGATGATGAGCTTGTTTTTTGTCACCAGGCATTCGCCGCTCACAAGCAGGACGATTGCCCTTGTGAACTGCTTGCCCCTGAACACCGGCGCACCCTTCGGAAGCTGTTTTATGTCCGAACCCTTCAGCACGGTTTCGGAGAGCAGAGCAGTGTCGATTCCTTTGAAAATGCGTGTTGCCGTGAGTTGATAGAGAATTCGGTTCTGAATTTCAGGTTTCATTAATTCACCTCATTTTTGTCTCAAATGATACAGTTTTCCACATGTTAACACGAAAATCAGTGCTTGTCAATAGCATTATAAGAATATTTTTTCGCAGATAACGGCATACAGGATGTCTTGAAACGGAAAAGAAAAACAAATGCCGCGTGGGGATTGTAATTGTGCGGAGTTTGTTGTAAAATAAACTATCCGGAGTAAGCTGAAAGGACAGTTTAATATGAACAGAATGTTGATTTCTCCCTCAATACTTGCCTCTGACTTTTCGCGCCTGGGCGAGGAGTGCGTACGTGCGCAGCGCAGCGGTGCGGATATGCTTCACATTGATTGCATGGACGGTCACTTTGTCCCGAATCTGACAATCGGTGCTCCGGTTGTTTCCTGCCTGCGGCCGACTGTCGGCATCACTTTTGACGTTCACCTCATGCTTGAGGAACCGCACAGATATATTGAAGATTTTGCGAAGGCAGGCTCGGACATCATCACCTTTCATGTTGAAAGCGCTTCGCCTGTTGCGCAGACAATTGACAGCATCCTTCAAAACGGTTGCCGCGCAGGGCTTTCCGTCAAGCCGGATACTCCCGCGGATGCAATTTTTCCTTTTCTTGAAAAGCTGTCGCTGATTCTTGTGATGACTGTTGAACCCGGCTTCGGCGGACAGCCGTTTATATATGAAATGGTTCCGAAGCTCAGAGCAATAAGCGACGAGTGCAGGCGTAGGGGACTTGATGATATGATAATTCAGGTTGACGGAGGCATAAATCCCGAAACTGCCGCACTGTGTGCTCAAAACGGGGCAAACAGTTTTGTCGCCGGGAACTCGATATTCAAATCCGAGAACTCAGCCGAGGCAATTGAAGTGCTGCGAACAGCTGCTGAAAATGCCGTAAAATAGCTTGAATCTCAAGCTTTTATAAGATTTACAAAACCCCCCAAGCACATCTTTTCGCGCAGGTTTGTCACCCTTCTCCTTTTCGGCATAATATGATACAAGAGCACGGAGACACTGATGTTTCCAATGCTCAAATATTACGAAAAGGAGAATGCTATGATGAATCGGTACGACTACCGCGGCAGCCCCGGGCAGCTGCAGCGGCAGTGCGGTATGTGCGGCGGGGTAGATTATTTTCCCGGAGACACGTCGCCATTACCGGAAAACTACGCCCTGGCAATGGCTTATGTGCCCGTGCAGACAGAAATCACAACCTATGACACCGCAAAGGCTTTTTGCGAGGGAACACTTTTCCCCTGCCTGAACAAGCCCTTCCTGAGAGGGGCGTGCTCAAAATGAACACACAACTGAGCAGAAGTGCGCTGCTGCGTAAGCTGAATGCGGCGCAGTTTGCAGTGTTTGAAATGCATCTCTATCTCGACACGCATCCTGATGACCTCCGTGCTTTTTCACTGCACAGAAAGTATATGGAACAGTATTGCGATTGTCTCGCTGAGTACGAGGAGAGATACGGCGGCCTTACGATAGGTTCAGCCAGCGGTGTGGAATGGGTCAAAAATCCGTGGCCGTGGGAGAAAGAGTGGTGTGAAGGTTAATGTGGACTTATGAGAAAACCCTGCAATACCCCGTTAAAATCTGCAATCCGAATCCGAAATTCGCCGAGATAATTATCACACAGTACGGCGGGCCGGACGGAGAGCTCGGAGCTTCCCTGCGTTATTTGAGCCAGCGGTACACAATGCCCTATCCCGAATTGAAGGGTCTTTTGACTGACATTGGCACCGAGGAGCTCGCACACATGGAAATGATTTGTGCGATTGTTTATCAGTTAACCAGAAACCTTTCCGTTGATGAAATCAAAAAAGCGGGCTTTGACAAATTCTTCGTTGATCATACTACGGCGGTATATCCGATTGCCGCATCCGGTATGCCGTGGACGGCAACGTATATCCAGTCAAAAGGCGATGTTATTACAGACCTGACGGAAGATCTCGCTGCAGAACAAAAGGCTCGTACAACATACGACAATATTCTGAGGCTTGTTGACGATCCCGATGTTGCCGATCCGATAAAGTTTTTGCGCGCAAGAGAAATCGTTCACTTCCAGCGCTTCGGCGAGGGTCTGCGGATTGCAACCGACAAGCTCAATGAGAAAAACTTTTATGCCTGCAACCCGGAATTTGACAAGAACTGCGGCAAATAAAAACAGGACGTCCCGTGTAAGGCTCATGCACGGGGCGTTTTCGGTTCTCTGCTACACGGACGGGGGGAACAGGGTAAATGAATGTTCTTTCTTCGAAAACAAAAATCGGTTATCGACATTTGTTATTGAATGTGCTATACTGAAAACAACCGAAAACAGACATTAATAATCAAAAAATAAAGCAGGGGGATTTGCAGATGCAGGAAGTATTGAACCGTCTGGTAAAGCGCGAAAAATTTTATGCTCAAAATATTCTTGATTCGCTGAAAACAATTTTTTCTTTTTCCGGACCGGCAAAAAAAGCGGCGGCGTTTGTGATTATTTTTGAAATGCTCGGCGCACTTCTGTTTGCTTTGCCTGTTACGCCCCGCGGAGAAGCGGTTGACATGTCTAAATTCACCATGACTTTTGAGGATGATTTTAACGGCGACACTCTCAACGAGCAGGTCTGGAAGGGTCACGGCTTCGATTTGAACTCACCATATGTGCACACAAGGCGCGGCAGTCACTGGGTCAGGGAAATGCTCAGCGTTGAAGACGGATGCCTGAAAATCCGAACAGCCTATTCGCAACAGGGTATTCACGGCGGTCCCGAGGGATACTATAATTGCGGCATCGAAACCGCTTTCATGCAAAAATACGGTTACTTTGAGTGCCGCTGCATCCTTCCGAAAGGCGAGGGCATTTGGGCGGCGTTCTGGATGTGGTGTCCGGACATGGGGAAGATCGGCAACGGCGGTGTTGACGGCGCGGAGATGGATATTTTCGAGTCACCGTTTTATATGAAAAGGAAAAATGATTGCGTCTATATGAATATCCATTATGATGGCTACGAGGACGCGCATATGCACGAAAATGAGGGGAAATTCTATGCGAATAATCCCTATGAGGAATTTAACACCTACGGCATGGAGTGGAATGAGGACGAGTATATTTTTTACATCAACGGCATTGAGGCGTGCCGCACCTCTTTCGGAGGGACTTCTCAGGTTGAGGAGTTCATGATTCTTTCCGTTGAAATGGAATCAGACGACGGCTGGACAGGCATACCTTCGGCTGCGGTGCGCAACAGCAAGGTGAACGGCCAGTTGTTCCCGGCGGACTTTGTTATTGATTATGTCAGAGCATATCAATATATCTGATTAAAATTCTGATATGTGAACTGGAGATATGTCAATTGAATTCTGGACGCAACCATGCTTTCATCAAACACGCGGAACTTGCGGCGAAAACCGCCGCTGTCTGTCTCTCGGCTGTCTGTGCAGCGGAGCTGTTGATGATTGCAAAGGCTTGCCCGGGCAGTGCGGACGCTCAGGGGGCTGACTTCCTGATTATTCCCGGCTGCCGCGTTGAGGGGGACAAGCCCGGCGAGGAGCTTGAAAATAGGATTGAGGCAGCGGCGGAATATTTGAAAATGAATCCGCACACCGTTGCAATCGCATCGGGGGGAATTATGCACCCGGAGTCCCAAAGCGTCAGTGAGGCGCAGGCAATAGCCGCCCGGCTGACGGAGCTCGGAATTGACACTCAGCGCATAAAGCTTGACGAGGAAGCACGAACAACGCTCCAAAACCTTGTCAACTCAAAGTGCCTGATGCCCGACGGATGCAAAAAAATTGCTGTTGTTTCAAGCAGCTATCATCTTTGCAGAATCAGACTTCTTGCACGCAGGGCAGGTCTTAATGTGAAAACCGTCGGTGCGCGGACTCCCCGCAAGGTGAAGTCTTTTGCAAGGGAGCTTGTTGTGTTCCTGCCGTCGCTTGCGGAAAAATACACGCGCTGAACAGCGCGCGGACGGTGAAAAAGTATGGGTGACAGTGAAATATGCTCCGGCACAGCCGTTTCCGCTGAGCGTGAAGATTTGCAGGCGGATTCCGACTCCGGATTATCGGAAAGCGGTGTTTTGCAGGACAGTCCCGAAAAAGCAGAGGCTGCAATCACGCCCAAAACCGATGAGGGGTATTTGCTTGCGCTTGCACTTTTGATTTGCGGCTTGCTTGTGGCGATTAACGCCGTTTCCCTTCCGGAACAAAGCCGGGTGCCGTCTGTTCCGACGGCTGTGCAAACGCAGCCTGTCACCGAACGGATGCTTTTGGGCGAAATAAACCTCAACACTGCCGATTTTGACCGGCTTTGCTCTCTCCCGGGCATCGGCGAGAAGCGGGCAAACGCAATAATCGAATACCGCCGGGAGAACGGCATTTTCACTGATGTGCGCGAATTGCTTGAGGTTGAAGGCATCGGTGAAAAAATTCTGGAGGGGCTGCTGCCTTATATCTGTGTGAGCTGAAAAACGCATAGCTTTTTTATCACTCGGTATGATATATTTATGTAAAATTACATTGCTATTTACCGCGTTTTGTGGTACAATAGCAATGTAATATTTTTGCATATGCAATGAAAATAATAATATTTTTTTTAAAAGCTTGTTTGCGCGAAGGGAGGCGGCAAAATGAGAAGAAAGCAGCGGAATCAGGAGATAATCGAAAACCGGTTTGAAGACCTTGTACACGAAAACGCACAAAGAAAAGAACTCCGCTCAATGAGCATTTCCGTGGGTGTGTGCCTGATTGCTTACCTCGTGATTCAATACGGCGTTGTCTTAGCCATGGGTCTGCTCGGACTGAGGGATCTATACCTGAAAGACCCGGTGTTTTTCTATTCCGTCAGCGGCCTGCTCAGTGTGCTTTCAATCGGTCTTCCGTTTTTGATTGTCAGTTTGCGGCGCGGCAGGCTTTCGTATATCGGAGCACTTCCGTTCAACGCACCGAAAAGCAAAATTATGCTGGTGTGCGGTGCAATCGGAGGGCTGGCTGTCTGCGTTTCCGCAAATTATGTTGTGAGCGCTTTAATCACAATGTTCGGCGACTTCGGAGTCAGTCTGGGTGATGAAATTAAATTCCCGGAGGCTGACGGCCCTCTTGCCTTTGCGCTGATGCTTTTCAACACTGTTGTAACTCCGGCTATTGTTGAGGAGTTCGCGTTCAGAGGGGTTATCATGCAGCCGCTCAGACGTTACGGCAACGGCTTTGCAATTCTTACGTCATCGTTCATTTTTGCCTGTGCTCACGGCACCCCGACAGGCATGATCTTCGCTTTCATCGTCGGCCTTGCGCTCGGTTACGTCACAATTGAAACCGGCAGCCTGTGGACGGGTATGGCGCTTCACGCGGCAAACAACCTGTTTTCGGTTATCACAAACGATGTTATCGACCTCAAAAGCAACGAAGGAATGACAGCCTATCTGATAACCGTTTCTGTAATAATGGTGCTCGGAATTGCTGCTTGCACCGTGTTTGCGGTTATGGTGGGAATCAAACACCGTGAGCCGATGCTGGGAAGGCATGAAGCAAAAATCAGCGGAAGATACAGAGAGTATCTGCTGTCCCTGCCTATGGTCATCGGCATCGTCCTGCTTGTCGCCGGCTCATTCAGCCTGATCGGTGCGGCAACATGACGGATGAGTTTTTTATGCGCAGAGCGCTTGAGCTGGCAGAAGACGCCCGCGCGTTCGCAGAGGTGCCCGTGGGCGCCGTTGTTGTGAAAAACGGGGAAATTGTAGGCGAGGGCTTCAACAGGCGCGAGAGCGCAAAAAACGCGCTTGCTCACGCGGAAATTGAGGCAATCAATGCGGCTTGCCGAAAGCTCGGAGGCTGGAGGCTGTGGGAATGTGAAATTTATGTCACACTCGAGCCGTGCCCGATGTGCACGGGAGCAATAATCAATTCGCGTCTCAAAAGGCTTGTTTTCGGCGCACGCGACCCAAAAGCCGGTTCGTGCGGCTCTGTGACAAATCTTTTTGAATTACCATACAACCATTCGCCTCTTGTAACCGGCGGCGTGCTCGCGGACGAGTGCTCGCGGTTGCTTTCCGAATTTTTTTCGGAGCTGAGAAAGGGCGGTCAATAATATGTATCTTCATTTGGGTCAGGACACCGTTATCACCTTGGGAGAGCTGGTCGGAATTTTCGACCTCGACACAACAACGGTTTCAAAGGTAACAAGAGATTTTCTCACCTTTGCCCAACGGGACGGCAGAGTCGTCACAGTTGGCACAGAACTGCCGAAATCCTTTGTGATTTGCGAACAGGACGCGAGTGAAAACATATATATATCTCCTCTGTCTTCGGCAACGCTTCAAAAGCGCGCGTCGGAAACAGGCAGGTATTAACCAACATAACTGGAGGGTGCAGCTTGAACACGGAAGAAAACATCAGCTTGCCGGCAGAAGAATTGCCGGCGGAAGAAATGGAAACAATGGACACGTCCGTTTCCGAAAAATATGACGCCAGTCAGATTCAGGTTCTTGAGGGCCTGGAGGCTGTGCGCAAGCGTCCCGGAATGTACATCGGCTCAACAGGCCCGAGGGGACTGCACCATCTTGTGTATGAAATCGTGGACAATTCAATTGACGAGGCTCTTGCCGGCTTCTGTACGCACATCGAGGTGGATGTTCTGCCCGGGAATGTTGTGCGCGTCAGAGACAACGGCAGAGGCATTCCCGTCGGAATCAACGAGAAGATGGGAATCTCAACCGTCACCGTTGTCCTCACGGTGCTCCATGCCGGCGGAAAGTTCGGCGGCAGCGGCTACAAGGTTTCCGGGGGTCTGCACGGCGTCGGTTCATCCGTCGTCAATGCGCTTTCGGAGTGGTTTGAGGTTGAGGTCAGGCAGGACGGCAAGGTCTACCGCCAGCGTTTTGAACGCGGCGATGCTGTGAGTGAGCTTGAGGAAACGGGAACCTGCGAAACCACAGGAACAACCATAACCTTCAAGGCGGATCCCGAAATCTTCAGCGAGACAACGGAATATGAACGCGAAACTCTTGAAAACCATCTGCGCGAGTCCGCATTCCTCAACGCGGGGCTGTCCATCACCTTGACGGACAAACGCGACCCGGAGGATGTTTCGGAGCAGGTATTCTGCTATGTGGGCGGATTGAGTTCATTTGTCGAGTTCACCAGTGAAAAAAGGGGACTGACAACAATTCATCAGCCTCCGATTCATTTTTCCAGCGTCAGCGGCGACCGCTCCGCGGAAATTGCAATGCTTTATAACGACGGCTATAACGAATCAATTCTGAGCTTTGCCAACAATGTGAACACTGTTGACGGCGGCACACATGAAACCGGCTTCAAAACCGCTTTGACCAGAGTTTTCAACGATTACGGGCGCAAGTTCGGACTGATGAAGGATAACGACAAAAACCTCTCCGGCGACGATGTGCGTGAAGGTCTGGTTGCAGTCATCAGTGTTAAGCTTACAGACGCTCAGTTTGAGGGGCAGACAAAGGGCAAGCTTGGCAACACGGACATGGCAAAGCTGGTTTCGCAAACGGTTTATGACAAGCTCATGACCTATTTTGAAGAGAATCCCGCCATTGCCAAAATCCTGTTCAACAAAGCGTTTGATGCTTCGCGTGCAAGAGAAGCAGCCAGAAAGGCAAGGGAGTCCGTACGCAAGAGCGCTCTTTCAAACTCCAGCGCACTGCCCGGCAAGCTTGCCGACTGCACGGAGAAAAACCCGGAGCTGACTGAAATTTACATCGTTGAGGGTGATTCCGCAGGCGGATCGGCAAAGGAAGGTCGCGACAGAGCGCACCAGGCAATTCTGCCTCTTTGGGGAAAAATGCTCAACGTCGAAAAGGCAAGGCTTGACAAGGTCATCGGAAACGAAAAGCTCATGCCTGTTGTGATTGCCCTCGGAACGGGTATCGACGACGATTTCGACATTGAGAAGTTGCGTTATCACAAAATCGTTATTATGGCGGATGCCGATGTCGACGGCGCGCACATCCGCACCCTGCTGCTGACATTTTTCTTCAGATATATGCGTCCGTTGATTGACCACGGATACGTATATATCGCTCAGCCTCCGCTGTTCAAGGTCAGCAAAGGCAAAAAGTCATTTTACGCTTTTTCCGACGAGGAAAGGGACAAATATATTGAAGATCTCGGCGGCAGCTGTGAGATTCAGCGTTACAAAGGTCTCGGTGAAATGGACGCTCACCAGCTCTGGGAAACGACAATGGATCCGGAGTTCCGCACCATGCTCCGCGTCACTTTGGAGGACGCAATTGAAGCGGATGAAACATTTTCCATCCTTATGGGCGATAAAGTTGAGCCAAGACGTGATTTTATTGAGAAAAACGCAAAATATGTTCAGAATCTTGATGTATAATGTAAAATCAATAAACAGAACTTGGGAGAATTGAAATGTACAAAGATATGCAAGACAGCATCGGCTTTGTGTCAAAGTATGACCCGGAGGTCGGTGCGGCAATGAACAGCGAACTGTGCAGGCAAAGACGTAACCTGGAACTGATTGCATCCGAAAACCTTGTTTCGCCGGCAGTCATGGCGGCTGTGGGAAGTGTTCTGACAAACAAATATGCAGAGGGCTACCCGGGCAAGAGGTACTACGGCGGCTGTGAATGTGTTGACGAGGTTGAAAAGCTTGCAATTGAGCGTGCGAAGAAGCTTTTCGGCTGTGAATATGCGAATGTCCAAACGCATTCGGGCTCACAGGCAAACCTCGCGGCTTATTCAGCTGTGCTCTCGCATGGAGACACTGTTCTCGGCATGAGCCTTGCACACGGCGGACATCTTACTCACGGCTCTCCGGTCAACGCAAGCGGCAAAACATACAATTTTGTCTCCTACGGTGTTACGGACGATGGATTTATTGATTATGACAGGCTCGAAAAGCTCGCACAGGAACACAAACCCAAGCTCATTGTCGCCGGTGCCTCCGCTTATCCGAGAAGCATTGACTTCAAGAGAATCCGCGAAATTGCCGACAGTGTCGGAAGCCTTTACATGGTTGACATGGCACATATCGCGGGGCTTGTCGCAGCCGGTGTTGTCGAATCTCCCGTGCCGTATGCGGACATTGTCACTTCAACAACTCACAAAACCCTTCGCGGTCCTAGGGGCGGCCTGATTCTCTGCCGCGAGCAGTTCGGCAAGGCTATTGACAAGGCAGTGTTCCCGGGCAATCAGGGCGGTCCGCTCATGCACATCATCGCCGGCAAGGCTGTCTGCTTCGGTGAGGCTCTCAAGCCGGAGTTCAAAGAATATCAGTCACAGATACTCAAAAACAGCAAGGCTCTTGCTCAGGGTCTGCTTAACAGGGGCTTTGATCTTGTTTCCGGCGGCACTGACAATCACCTTCTGCTTGTTGACCTGCGTTCCTTCAAAATCACGGGCAGAGAGCTTGAAAAGAGGCTGGACGAGGTTTACATCACCGCAAACAAAAACGCCATCCCGAACGACCCCGAAAAGCCGACCGTAACAAGCGGAATCCGTCTCGGAACTGCAGCGGTAACAACGAGAGGCCTTGTTGAAAGCGATCTTGACATTGTCGCCCAGCTCATTTATTTGACTGTGACCGACTTTGAAAACGCGGCAGATAAAATCCGCCTTGAGGTCAACGAAATCTGCAAAAAGTATCCGCTTTACGAATAACCCGAAAAATTAAGATTTACTTTCAGAGACTGTGTCCGACTGTCAGAGAACGTCGGATGCAGTCTTTTTTTGTCTGCTTAATGATTGTATATTTAAAATACTATTAGAATTTTTTGTAATAACCGTGGCAAACTATCTGATGAACAAATTCAGGAAGGGATGATTATTATGAACAGATTCACACTGCCGCGTGACCTGTATCACGGCGAGAACGCCCTTGATGCGCTCAAAGGGCTTAAGGGAAAACGCGCCTTTGTCGTTGTCGGCGGAGGCAGCATGAAGCGCTTCGGCTTTTTGGACAAGGTTATTGAAAACCTTGAAAGTGCCGGAATGCAAACACATCTTTTTGAGGGCGTTGAACCTGATCCGTCCGTGGAAACCGTTATGAAGGGCGCCGGGGAAATGAGAGACTTCGGCCCGGATTGGATTGTGTCAATCGGCGGCGGTTCTCCGATTGACGCGGCAAAGGCAATGTGGGTGTTTTATGAATACCCCGACACAACTTTTGAGCAGATTTGTGTGCCGTTCAGCTTCCCGGAGCTCCGGCAAAAGGCAAAGTTCTGCGCGATTCCGTCAACCTCAGGCACAGCAACCGAGGTCACGGCATTTTCGGTTATCACGGATTACGAGAAAGGCATCAAATATCCGCTTGCGGATTTCAACATCACGCCCGACGTTGCAATTGTTGACCCCGCGCTTGCACAGACAATGCCGCCGAAGCTTACGGCGTTCACCGGCATGGACGCTTTCACTCACGCGGTTGAAGCCTATGTTTCAACGCTTCACTGCGATTATACCGATCCGCTCGCGCTGCAGGCAATTAAAATGGTCGGGGAATACCTGACGGCATCCTATAACGGCGACAAAAAAGCACGTGAACGTATGCACAACGCGCAGTGCCTGGCAGGCATGGCTTTTTCAAACGCTCTGCTCGGAATTGTGCATTCCATGGCGCACAAAACGGGAGCGGCGTTCAGCGGAGGTCACATTGTTCACGGCTGTGCAAACGCGATGTATCTGCCGCACGTCATCAGATTCAATGCGAAAGAGCCGGATGCGGCTGACAGATATGCGCAAATCGCGCTGTTTATCGGGTTGGACGGCTCGTCGGCGCAGGAGTTGGTTGAGGCGTTGATTGCTCACGTGGAAAGGCTCAACTCACAGCTCGGAATACCGAGCTGCATCAAGGAATACGAAAACAGTATAATTGACGAAAAGGAATTTCTCGAAAAGTTGCCTGAGGTGGCAAAGCTCGCGGTCGGTGACGCGTGCACCGGATCAAATCCGAGAAGCATCACACCGCCTGAAATGGAGCAGCTTCTCAAATGCTGCTATTACGGCACGAAGGTTGATTTCTGACACAAAAAAGACCGCGCCCCGATGCTCTCGGGGCGCGGTCTTTTTGAACATAAACAATTCAAATCTTGCTGTCCTTGGCGTTGTGATATGCTCTGAGCAGGCCTGAGGGAATGCATCCGACAATCAGCGGCTTGAACGCATAGAGCCGGCATTTCAGCGGCAGCTTCATGGTGCGGCAGCCTCTGCGCACAGCATTGCAGGCATTAACATAAAACCTGAATTTGCGCCTTATGTAGCCGTTTGCGTCCTCGCGCACAATGTAAAGCGGCTCCAGAATATTTGCAGCCTTGTGACCGCTCTCGTAGAACCTCCAGAACAAATCGACATCCTCAACGCGGCGTACCTCGGGAGCGGAGGAGTAACCTCCCAGCTCCTTGAAAACTGCGGTACGCATCATAATCGTCGCGTGGCAGCAGGGATTGCCCTTGGGCAGGTGAAAAATGTCGGGAAATTCCACGGCAGTTCGCACCTTGTCATCGTGTACTCCGTCGCGGATTTTCATGAAGGAGCCGACAACATCAATGTCACTGTGCTCAAGTAAAAAGTCAACCTGCTTTTCAAAACGATCCGGAACACTCAAATCGTCCCCGTCCATTCGCGCTGTGAACTCTCCGTCTGCAACGGAAAGGCAGCGGTTGAGCGTGGGCCCCAGAGTGAGGTTTTTCTCGTTTTTCAGCAGCTTTATGCGCGGCTCTCGGTTCGCATAGGAGAGGGCAAGGTTATATGTGCCGTCAGCCGAGCCGTCATCGCACATGATAAGCTCCCAGTTTTGGTATGTCTGCGCAATAATCGAGTCTATGCACTCCCCGAGAGTGTCATCACAATTGTAAATTCCCATTATTACGGAGACGAGCGGAGCTGTATTTCCGTTTTGCACTTCAATCAATCCCTTTTGCTGATAATCATTCGCATTGCCTTAAGAAGAATAAAAACACACAGTGCGCATCTGAATTTTACGCACAGAAAGAATACTTTCCAATGAAGGGGAAAATAATTCATGGGCAGCTTTTTTGCTGCGGCGTGGGTTTCCGGGTCGGAGAGGAATTCTCTTATTCGCCTGAGCTTTGAATTCAGTGACGCGTCGCGGCGCAGCTCATTGAAGCCCAGCCCGATGATGCTCAGCACCCTGCGTGAGGCAACGGCGTCCGCACATTCTGCGCTGTCAGCTCTTTCCGAGCAGACCCTGTCAAGCTGCGAATAAAGATTTTTGAAGCTTTCAAAAAGCTGCGGACGGCATCCGGAGGTCAGTGAAACGCCGGTTGCGCGGCGATAGTGATAGTAATAGCCGTTCATGCAGACGCAGTTTGAAGCTTTGGAAAAAAACTCAACGCAGAACATCAAATCCTCAACGCCGATAACCTGCAGGTCAATGAACCTCAGGTTGTTTTCGCGTATTATCTGCGCGCGGAAAATCTTATTCCACAGAATTCCCAATGAGTTGAGAAACTCCGGATGGTTCAATTGCTCGTTTGTCGGGGCGATAACACGGCGGAAAAATCTGCTGTATTCCTCGCCGGAAAGCAGCTTGGTCTGCTCAAAGAGGCACTTTTTCTTGGAGCTTTCGCCGTATTCGCTGATGTAGTTCCATACGGCAGAATCGGCACGGTTGTCAACAACGGCAGAAAGAACAACCTCACAGGCGTTCGTGTCCAGCCAGTCGTCCGCGTCAAGAAACATAAAAAAAGAACCGCTTGCCAGCTCAATTGCCGTGTTGCGCGCGGCAGAGACACCGCCGTTTGTTTTTTTGTGAACAACCTTGATTCTCCCGTCCCTTGCGGCAAGCGTGTCGCAAAGCGCACCGCTGCCGTCCGGCGAACAGTCGTCAACAAGGATAATTTCAAGATTTTTATATGTTTGAGCGCATACGCTCTCCACACACGCCTCCAGATATTTTTCGGCATTGTAAACCGGGATGATTACGCTCACAAGCTCGTCCGGCATGGAAACCCCCAAATTCTGCATAAATAAAGGCGCAAGCTATTACAAAAGAGTAACCTGCACCTTGTTATTAGAAAATGAACTTATTTTGTGGCGACGGAGCCGCTGTGGGAGGGCGAGGAGTTGCCGTCCTTGTCAACAAGAACTCCGCTCGGAATATTGTAGCTGATTGAGGAAACCGAACTGTTGCTCGGGCAGCTGTCGTAGGGGATGGAAAGTGCAATTCCCGTTGAGGAGCTGCCGACGTTCACGCTGCACATATTGTTGTAGCTTGTGAGCGAGCCGTTGTTTGAAGCCATGCACACACCGTTTGCAACATTGTAAAGCAGGGTGACATTCTGAGCCTTCTTCGTATCTGTTGCGGGGATTTGATAAGAAACTGTGATGATGCCGGCTTTTTTGTCCGCATAGTCGCCTGAAACATTGACATGGACAGAGGAAACCTTGCCGTCAGATCCGCTGGCGGAAGCTGTGAATTTCGGCGCTGCAGCCGTTGTTGCGGGAGCGGCGGTTGTGGTTACATGCGGCGCAGTTGTTGTTGCCGGAGCAGCGGTTGTGGTCACATGCTGCGCAGTTGTTGTTGCCGGGGTTGCGGTTGTGCCCGAGGGGACAACTGTGGTTGCAGGACGAACCGTTGTTGAAACGGGGGCAACTGTTGTGTGTGCCTTGGTCGTTGTCTTTGCGGCAGTTGTAGTATGTTTCTTTGTTGTTGTTGTTCTGGTTGTTGACCTTGCGGTGGTGGTATCGATGTCAACGGGGAAAGCATATGTTGTTGCCGTGGTGTCTCCGGCGCTTGTGTAAACATCCCACAAAAAACCGCCGGTGGTGAATTCCGCAGTGGTCAGCTGATATTCGGTGGTGGGGACCGTGGTTATATCGTCGTCCTTGTTCCTGCTCTTGAGAGCTGTCACAGCAAGGATGATTGCGACGAGCACGACAACTCCCGCAATTGCGATAAGTAAAATTTTCTGGGTGTTTGATGAATTCATGGCATTAACCTCTTTTCTGCCGAAAATGGGAATGAGCGGACTGTATATACAATTACCATTTTAACACAAATATTGCAGGATTTCAAGCTTTCACGACAATATTCACAAGTCTGCCCTTAACATAAAGCTCCTTGACAATTTTTTTGCCTTCAAGCTCAGCGGAAACCTTTTCCTGAGCCTTTGCCAAAGCGATTGCATCTTCGCTCGAAACATCTGTGGGGACTTCGAATTTTGCGCGCACTTTGCCGTTGACCTGTGCAACGATTTCCACAACAGAGTCCTTGCATTTTTCTTCATCATATTCCGGCCACTTTTGGTTGGTTATAACGCCGCCGAAGCTGAGCTTTTCCCACATTTCTTCTGTGATGTGCGGTGCAAACGGGTTGAGCAGCAGCAGCAGCGTGCGCAGGTCGCCTCTTGAAACACTGCCGTTTTCAAAATACTTGTTGAGCAGAGTCATCATCGAGGCAATCGCGGTGTTGCATTTGAGCTGGTCAATGTCTGACGTGACCTTCTTGACCGTGCGGTGAATGTCCGCTTCAAGCGCGGGAGTGTAGCCGTCAGCATCTGTGACGATATCTCCGAGCTGCCAGACTCTGTCAAGAAATCTCTTGCAGCCCTTGATGCTCGAGGAATTCCACGGGGCAACCTTTTCAAAGTCGCCGATGAACATTTCATAAAGGCGCATGGTGTCCGCACCGTACTCATTGACGATATCGTCCGGATTGACGACATTGCC
>CAZIMM010000023.1:16687-27338 GCA_964540415.1 uncultured Eubacteriales bacterium | reverse complement strand
TGCTCCCGCCGTTTCAGAGGTCAGAACAATGATGGCGTGTATGTGTATCATTTTTAGAGTTCAAACAGCTGTTTTTTTCATATCCGTCCGATGTGCGTAAGGTCAGTTTTTGCAGCGGCGGGAGCAAGCCCCCGCCCTACTCTGCATTTAATTCACAACTCAAACCAATCCGGATTTGCCGGGCAGATAAACCGAAGTCGTTATTTGGATTATTTGTGTTTTAAGATAGATTTGCCGAAGCGGAAGCACCCAATTATGAAGAAATATGATTGCAGTCGCAGATATTATTTCATTGAATTAAATACGCACAGAACTATTCCGATTTTGGGCACGGAAGGTTGGGGCTTGTTCCCGCCGAAATTGCTCTTCTTCATGGTAAAACGAACACAACGTACACCCCTGCGGCGGTTCATTTTATCTTCATTCGCGGACGGCGTTTCCGGACGTGCAACGCGCGCCCCTGCGATGAGAAACACACATGCGAAACCTCAGCGTAGGGCGGGGGCTTGCTCCCGCCGTCCGCTCCCCGCAGAGAAAAGGCGTTCCGCGCAACCGCCTCGGCATCGTTTTCCGGCTGGCAGCCGGGCAAAACGCTTTAAACAAATAACAATGTACGTTAATCATGTAAATTATTGACATTTGGTATTCAAATATGATAAAATATAAAGTTGTTGGCAGGTGATAACGTGAAATTACAGGGCTTCAAAAGCAGCGGAGCAGTAACAAAACTGAACAACTTTTTTGTGTCGGAACGCTTTATGGCGGTGTGCGTAGTTGCCGCATGCCTTGTCACCGCCTTCCGCCTGGAGGTTCTGGGCGTTGTTCTTTTTGCATTTGCGGCAAGTGTAATTCTCGTTGTCTGCGAGGATGTGCTCGCCGCGGCGCTGCCGTTCATGCTTGTTTCTTCTTTCACAATCAAGTGTTACAATTCATTTAACACTTTTATAAAATTCTGGTGGCTGGGTATTTTTGCAATCGGAGCACTGATTTTCCACGCGGTTGCATACGCGCACGGCCCGCTCAAAAAGGGCATGGCATTCCGCGGACTGCTTATATGGGCGGTTGCCATCACTCTGGGCGGCGTCGGAGCAATGAGTCCGAGGGATTATTTCAACCCGGTGTCGCTTTTCTATGTTCTAGGGCTGGGCTTCGGAATGCTTCTCGCCTATCTTTACATTCTCAACACCCTTCCCTGCGAAAGGAATTACAAGCTGTCCGACCGTTTTGCGAAAATCATGGCGTTTGCCGCGGTGTTCTGCTGTTTTATGGTGCTTGAGCATTATGCCCAAAGCTACCATCTGCTTCTCAACAACATTCACCTGCTTGCGTTCCAGTGGCGCAACAACGTGTCAACGCTGCTGATGTTCACCATGCCCTTCGTGTTTTACCTTGCAACCAAAAGATATTTATATCTTCCTCTGGGGATTCTTTGCTACGGCTGCATTCTGCTTTCCGGCTCGCGCGGAGGAGCGATATTCGGCGGAATCGAATTCCTGCTTTGCATGGCTGCGGTAATCTACCTCAGCCCCAAGCGCCGCCCGCTTTACATCGGCGCGTGTGTTGTTCTGCTTGCGTGTCTGCTGATTTTCAGCCGTGAGCTGATTGCGTTTTTTAAGAGTCTGCTCGACCGCCTGGTCATATCGGATGCCGAGGTTCGCGTAGGTCTGTTCGCCAGGGCTGTTGAAGATTTCCGCTCAAATCCGCTATTCGGACGCGGTCTTGGCTACTTCGGCAACATTGACGTTCATTCTCCGCCGAAATTCGCACTGTGCTGGTATCACTCCCTGCCGTTCCAGATTGTCGGGAGCTTCGGCATTGCAGGAGCTCTGTCGTTCATTTATCTCACCTACGTTCGCTGTTATGTGCTTCTGCGCAGGCTCACGCGCTCGTCCGTGATGATGTTTATTTCATTTTTCGGAATCGAAATGATGTCGCTTGTCAACCCCGGTGAATTCTGTCCGGTGCCGTACGGCGTGCTGATTGTGATTTTTTTAGCTCTCGCGGAACAGAAAATTGCTCTTGCCCAAGCGGATAATAATATTGCTGATGAAAAAAATTCAAGCCGAAAATGAGGATAATTCCAGATAACGGTTGATATATATAATAAAATAGTGTAAAATTGAAAATCTATTTTTATTCATGTGGAGGCGTTTCTGCTAATGAAAAAAGTTCTTGTCATTTTCGGCGGTAAATCCAGCGAGCATGACGTTTCAACAGTGTCCGCCGCTTCCGTGATTGCAAATATTCCGAAGAGTGAATATCTTGTTTATATGCTCGGAATCACAAAGGACGGCAGATGGCTGCTTTATGAAGGCGACCCCGCCCAGCTTCCCGGCGACAAGTGGCTGAAATCCGGCAGACGTACACCCGCACTCATAAGCACCGACAGCTCGTCAAAGGGGCTTTTGCTTTTTGAAAAGGACGGCGCGTCAAAGCACGTTGACATTGACGCCGCCTTCCCTGTGCTCCACGGCAAAAACGGCGAGGACGGCACGATTCAGGGGCTTCTTACCCTTGCCGAAATTCCGTTTGTCGGCTGCGCAACGGCTTCGAGCGCCGTGTGCATGGATAAGGTTTTCACAAACATTCTTGCGGACAGCATCGGTGTTCCGCAGACAAAATGGATGCCTGTTTTCGCCGGCGAATTCAACGATAATCCTCAGGAAACAATATTCAGGGCTGTGCGCGAGCTGGGCTTCCCCATCTTTGTCAAGCCCGCGAATTACGGCTCGTCCGTCGGCATTTCAAAGGCGAAAAACACCGCGACCCTGCGCCGCGCGATTGACACGGCTCTCAGGCTGGACAGCCGCATTGTGCTTGAAGCTGCCGTTGCCGGTGCCGAGGTTGAATGCGCCGTGCTCGGAAACAGCAGTCTTACGGTTTCCACTCCCGGCGAAATTGTGCCGTGCAACGATTTTTACGATTACAACGCAAAATATGTTTCGGACAGCGAGCTTCACATTCCCGCCCGTTTTGATGCCGAAACGCTTGAAACCGTGCGTTCGCTCTCTGCAAAGATTTTCAAAGCGGCGGGCTGCAAGGGCATGGCAAGGGTTGATTTCTTTGTCAGAAAGAGCGACGGCGCGGTGATGTTCAACGAAATAAACACTATTCCCGGCTTCACGTCAATCAGTATGTATCCGAAAATGCTCGAAGCCGACGGCATTGCATATCCCGAGCTTCTCTCGCGTCTGATTGAATCAGCGTCATATTAATTTACCGGAGGCATAATGAAGAAGACAGATGTCATCATCAGCATTGATGATTTTCACGAAATAGACGGTGAGATGCAAAGCGCCTCTCTTTCCACCGTCGGTGAGCTTACGGTTGACGGCGAGGGTTATTCCCTCACCTACTCCTCAATTGACGAAAGCGTCCCAGGCGAAACCACGCTCCGGTTTGACGAGCGGACAAACACCGTGACAATGACACGCAGAGGCGACGGTATCGCCGAGCTTGTTGTTGAAGAAAACAGACGGTACACCGGAATGTACTCAACCGAGTTCGGCCCCCTTGCTCTGGGCGTTTTCGGCCACAGCATACATTCCCACAGAATCGAGGCGGACGGAAGCCTCAATTTCAGATACACCCTTGATTTTAACACCGGATTCAGCTCAAAGAACGAGCTGAAGGTTCAGTTCAGAAGAAGCGGAAAGGATGTCGGAACATGTCAAAAATAGTTGCACAAACACAGGAGGCTCTGCGCGGAGCAATCAATTCCGCTCTGGTCAAGGCGGCGGCGGAAGGCTTGCTGCCGGCAGCAGAGGCAGCGGTTGTGAACATTGAAATTCCCGCCGATTCCTCAAACGGCGATTTTTCCTCAAATGTCGCCATGACGCTTGCCCGTCAGCTCCGCTGCGCCCCTCTCAAGATTGCGCAGGCTGTCTGCGGGTGCATTGACCTTTCCGGCACCTGTGTCAAGCGCTGTGAGGCTGCGGCTCCCGGATTTCTGAACTTCTATCTCGGCGATGAATATTACGCCGCAATCCTCAAGGACATTACGGCGTGCGGCGACGCATACGGCCGCTCCGATTACGGCGCGGGCAAAAAAATCAATGTGGAATTTGTCTCCGCCAACCCGACGGGCCCCATGCACATGGGCAACGCCCGCGGAGGAGCGTTGGGCGACTGCCTTGCCGGAGTGCTTGAGGCTGCCGGTTATGACGTAACCCGTGAGTTTTACATCAACGACGCGGGCAATCAGATTGAAAAGTTCGCGCTTTCTCTTGACATCCGCTATCAGCAGCATTTCAAGGGCGTTGACTTTATCGAGCTGCCCGAGGACAGCTACCACGGCGACGACATCATTGAATGCGCGGAAGGCTTTGCTCAAATCAACGGGGACTCCTATCTTGACCGTCCCGAGGACGAGCGCCGCGCGGCTCTTGTTGCATATGCGCTGCCGAAGAACATCGAGAATATGCAGAAAACCCTTGCTAAATACCGTATCAATTATGACGTATGGTTCCGCGAGAGCACCCTCCACAACGACGGTGAGCTGAACGAAACCATTGAGCTGATGAAGCAGAAGGGTCTGACCTACGAAAAGGACGGCGCGCTGTGGTACAAGGCTACAGATCACGGCGGCGAAAAGGACGAGGTTCTCATCCGCGCCAACGGCAACCCGACCTATTTCACCGCGGACATTGCCTACCACCGCAACAAGCTCGCAATCAGAGGCTTCGACAAGGCGATTGACATCTGGGGTGCCGACCATCACGGCCATGTTGCAAGGATGAAGGGTGCGCTTGAAGCAATCGGCATTGACGGCGACAGGCTCGACGTCATTCTCATGCAGCTTGTTCACCTGAAAAAGAACGGTGAAATCGCCAGAATGTCCAAGCGCACGGGCAAGGCAATCACGCTCGTTGATTTGCTTGAGGACATCCCGGTGGACGCTGCAAGATTTTTGTTCAACCTCCGCGAGCCGACCTCTCAGATGGAATTTGACCTTGACCTTGCCGCCGAGCAGAGCTCACAGAACCCGGCGTATTATTGCCAGTATGCTCACGCGAGAATCTGCAGCATTCTGCGCAAGCTTGCCGAGCAGGGCATCGAGCCGGAGGAGTGCACAACACAGCAGCTTTGCCTGCTCACCGCGCCCGAGGAGAGGGAGCTTATTTCCCACCTTTCCGCGCTCACCGACGAAACCGTCACAGCCGCGAGGAATTACGACCCGGCGCGCATCACGCGTTATGCAATCGAGCTTGCAACTCTGTTCCATAAATTTTATAACACCTGCCGCGTCAACTGTGACGACGGCGATTTGAGGGCGGCGAGAATTTATCTTTGCCTCTGCGTGCGCAGCACAATTGCGAACGTGCTGAAGATGCTGAAAATCACCGTGCCCGAAAGCATGTAATCAGACAAGCCTGTGCCGGCGTCGGCAGGTCAAAAACACACATTAAAATACGGGTGAATTCAAAATGGACACAAAATATATCTTTATCACCGGAGGAGTTGTTTCGGGGCTCGGCAAGGGCATAACCTCCGCATCTCTGGGCAGGCTTCTCAAAGCACGCAGACTTTCCGTGCGAGCCCTGAAACTTGACCCGTATCTCAACATAGACCCCGGCACGATGAATCCCATCCAGCACGGCGAGGTTTTCGTCACGGACGACGGCGCGGAGACCGACCTTGACCTCGGACATTACGAGCGATTCATCGACATCTCCCTCACCCGCAGCAGCGTGTGCACCGCCGGTCTGGTTTATGACACAGTGCTTTCCAACGAGCGCAAAGGGGTTTACGGCGGAAAAACCGTGCAGGTTATTCCGCACATCACAAACGAAATCAAACGCAGAATTGCACTGAACTCCGGCGTTGACGTTGTTCTGTGCGAAATCGGGGGCACGGTGGGTGACATTGAGAGCCTGCCCTTCCTTGAAGCAATCAGGCAGTTTTCGTATGATGTGGGCGTTCAGAACTGTATGCACATCCACGTCAGCCTTATACCGTATCTCAGCGCCTCAATGGAGCTGAAAACCAAGCCTACCCAGCACTCTGTCAAGGAGCTTCTGAGCATCGGAATCCGTCCGGATGTAATTGTCTGCCGCACGGAGCATCCGATTGACGATGAAATAAAGCAAAAAATCGCTCTGTTCTGCAACGTTCCCGCCGAATGCGTGATTGAAAACGGTGACATGGACTCGCTTTACCGTGTTCCGCTCGCACTTGAAAGCGAGGGACTGGCGGACATCTGCGTCAAGCGTCTCGGGCTCCGCTGCAAGCTTCCGGATCTGACCGACTGGAAGCGAATGGTGGAGCGAAGCGCCAATCTGACCGAAAGCATCAAAATCGCACTTGTCGGCAAATATATCGCTTTGCACGATTCCTATCTGAGCGTTGTTGAAGCGCTCAAGCATGCGGGCATCGCAAACGACCGCCGGATTGACCTGCAATGGATTGATTCCGAAACTCTCAGCGAGGAAAACGCCGGGGATATCCTCGGACAGTTTGACGGCATCATCATTCCCGGTGGCTTCGGAACAAGAGGCATCGAGGGCATGATAACCGCCGCGGAGTTTGCAAGGGTCAACAAAATTCCGTATCTCGGCATCTGCCTGGGCATGCAAATTGCAATCATCGAGTTTGCGCGCCATGTGCTCAACCTGCCGGATGCACACAGCTCGGAAATGAACCCCGAAACACCCGACCCCGTCATCGACCTCATGCCGGACCAAAAGGGTGTTGAGTTCGGCGGAACAATGCGCCTCGGGCAATACCCCTGCCGCCTCGCCGAAGGCTCAAAAATCATGAAGCAATACGGAGAACGCGACGTTTTCGAGCGTCACCGCCACCGCTACGAAGTCAACAACAATTACCGCGAGCGTCTTGAAGCAAACGGAATGTGGCTTTGCGGAGTGTCCCCCGACGACGTGATTGTTGAAATGATTGAGCTGCGTGACCATCCGTGGTTTGCCGCAACACAGGCTCATCCGGAGTTCAAATCGCGTCCGAACCGTCCGCATCCGCTGTTCAACGGCTTTATTGCCGCGGCAACAGCCCTCGCGGATTCCAAAAAAGTCTGATGCTCTCCCGCACTTACTTTCTCCCGCGGGATATTATATCAACCACAACTGAAAGGAAGATTCAAAATGTCCAATGAAGTTCTTCTCACATCCGAGGGCTATGAAAAACTGAGTCTCGAGCTTGAAACACTGAAAACCGAAGGCCGCAGAGATATTGCCGAAAAAATCAAGGTTGCCCGTTCTTTCGGAGACCTTTCGGAAAACAGCGAATACGATGAGGCCATGAACGAGCAGGGCCGTCTCGAAGCGCGTATCAACGAGATTGAGAACATTCTCAAATCCGCAAAAATCCTCGACAGAGATTCCATGACGGGCGATTCCGTCCATCTGGGCTCCACCGTTGTTCTTGAAAACGTAACAAGAGGATCGCAGGCGAGCTATGTTGTTCTCGGAGAAAACGAGAGCGCGTCAAACGATATTGATTATATTTCCAGCGATTCCCCCATCGGCAGAGCTCTCATCGGCAAAAAAGCGGGCGAGGTTTTCGACACGGAAACCCCCGGCGGCTCAGTTGAATACAGAATCGTCACCATTTCTTAACGATTTAGGAGAATACAAGCTATGTCAGAGGATATCAACATCACTGCAAACGAAGCCGAGCAGGAGCAGGACAGCAACGAGCTGCGCCGAATCCGCCTTGAAAAGCTTGAGGCTATGCAGCAGGCGGGCAATGACCCGTTTGCCGTAACCGTCGGCGAGCAGAGCATAACCGCGGCGGCAATTGTCGCCGGCTTTGAAGAGCTCGAAAACTCGGACGTTTCGATTTGCGGCCGCATCACCTCATGGAGAGACATGGGCAAGGCTAATTTCATCGATGTTCGCGACCGTACGGGACGCATCCAGGTCTATGTGAAAATCGACGATATCGGCGCGGACGAGTTTGCCGAATTCAAAAAGTGGGACATCGGCGACATCATTCAGGTCAAGGGCTTTGTTTTCCGCACCCGCAGGGGCGAAATTTCCGTGCATGCAAAGGATGTCAAGCTGCTTTCAAAAAGTCTGCTTCCGCTGCCCGAAAAGTTCCACGGCCTGACCAACACCGACGTGCGTTACCGCCGCAGGTATCTCGACCTCATTGTCAACCCCGAGGTCAAGGACACCTTCTTCAAGCGCTCACAGATAATCAGGGAAATCCGCAACCACCTCGACGCCATGGACTTTGTTGAGGTTGAAACTCCCATTCTCGTCCAGAATGCGGGCGGCGCCGCGGCACGTCCTTTCCTCACTCATCACAACTCTCTTGATGAGGATTTGAAACTGCGCATCTCACTTGAGCTTTATCTCAAGCGCCTGATTATCGGCGGAATGGAGCGGGTTTATGAAATCGGCAGAGTGTTCCGCAACGAGGGCATTGATGTCAAGCACAACCCCGAGTTCACACTCATGGAGCTTTATCAGGCATATACCGATTACAACGGCATGATGGACCTTGTTGAAAACCTTATCAGGGATGTTGCAACAAAGGTGCTCGGCACAGCCGTTGTTCAGTACGGTGAAGACACCGTTGACCTTTCAAAGCCGTTTGAGCGCATCACAATGGTTGACGCCGTCAAAAAATACGCCGGTGTCGATTTTGACGCAATTGACTTTGAGCAGGCGAAGGCTCTTGCCAAGGAGCGCGGAATCGAGTTTGAAAAACGCCACAAGAAGGGCGACCTGCTCAGCATGTTCTTTGAAGAATATGCCGAGGAGCACCTTGTGCAGCCGACTTTTGTCATCGACCATCCGGTTGAGATTTCTCCGCTGACAAAGCGCAAGCCCGGCAACCCCGATTTTGTTGAGCGGTTTGAATTGTTCATCACCCAGAGAGAGTTTGCAAACGCCTATTCGGAGCTCAACGATCCGATTGACCAGCGCGGACGCTTTGAAGCGCAGGAGGAATTGCTTGCACAGGGCGATGAAGAAGCAAACCACACCGACGAGGATTTCCTCACTGCTATGGAATACGGCATGCCGCCCACGGGCGGTATCGGCATCGGCATCGACAGGCTCGTCATGCTTCTCACCGACAGCTCGTCAATCCGCGATGTTCTGCTGTTCCCCACAATGAAAAGCCTCGAGCAATAAATAACAGCCGAAAAAAATCTGCCAAGCGCCGCCCTCGGGCGGAGGCTGACAGATTTTCGCTGTTGCGCGGGTGTTAACTCCGCAAGCAGTACCGTGCAGGTTTTCTGTTGCCGTTAAATCAAAAAACACAATCGGAATCAATGCGGCAGCGCACGGACACAATCCTGTGAACCGGAGCAAGAATGATTTTCCGGGCGGAATCCCGCAAATAGCACACCCACCCGCAATCTCATGGAGAAAAAGAAAGAGAACGGAAAAATGAAAAGAATACGGATTTTTCTGAGAGCGGTATCCATCGCTTTGGTGCTGGCAATCGGTCTGACGGCGTATTCTCCGGCAACCGTACAAACTGTAACTGCCGAGCAGAGCAGCTTCGATTCGGTCGCCGAGGAAACCGGCAGCGGTTTTGTCACTGTTTCCCTCTCCGACACGGAGAACACCCCGCAGGCAAGCACAACAGAAAACAGCGATGCAGCTCTTGACGATATTTTCGCAGCCCTGAAAAATGTCATCGGTTTTTTTGTCAGAGGACTTAACGACATTCACATCTACCTCGACACTCCGAACGATTCGGGCAAGCTCCCCGACAAGGAGATTTTTGTCAGCTACACCGAAAACAACGGCACAAAGTGTACCGTGGGCATGGGCATTTATTACAATGCCGAGCAAAAGGTGGTTTACGGCGGGAATGATGCCGGTGTGTTTGACTCAAGCTTCAACTATGACGCAGGGCAGCATATGTTCTTCAACGCCGAGAACTGCTGGCAGGGCGACATGGGCTTCACCATCTTTTATGAGATGATTGCTCCTCTGTTCGGTTACGCCTACATAACCCGCCGCGTATGCTTCAACCATGACGGCAAGGACTGGATGATTCAGCTTTGGAAGGGCAATTACGGTTATTGCACCTTTGTCGGCGGCGAGGTCGGAGTATATTACAAGGACGAGAATGACCCTGTGCTGAAAAAATACAATTGCGCAACGCAGGACGAATATCTCCGCCCGATAACTTTGAGGATTTATGATGCAAACCGTTCCTATGTTGTCCGCAGCGAGGCGGAGGCGTGGTGGGTTACGGGCTTTGCCTTTGCCGACGCGGTTCTGCCGAGCAACCTCACTCTCGAAAGCGACATCGGCTTTGACGACGGAGCTATGCTCAGTGCCTTCACCTCAACGCTTGACGGCATGGAGGGAATTGAATATAAGGTTTCAGGTGACACGGTCAGCCTTGTTTGGTGAACGGTAAAAAACACGCATTTATTTAGAAAAAGTTAATATAATTGTTGCAAATTATGATTTTATAATGTATAATTTGTTTTAAAGCAGAGGCTCAAGCAATTATAATTGAGCTTTATACAAATTTGAAGGAGGCTTTTCTATGGCTTTTTGCACAAACTGCGGCTCAAAAGTTGACGACGGTGTGGCTTTCTGCCCACAATGCGGCAACGCAATGGCTTCCGCCCCCCAACCCGCGGCAGCACCGCAGCAGGCATCCGAGCAGCCCCCGCAGTACAATCAGCCCCCGCAGTACAATCAGCCCCCGCAGTACAATC
>CAZIMM010000023.1:0-16587 GCA_964540415.1 uncultured Eubacteriales bacterium | reverse complement strand
AGTACAATCAGCCCCCGCAGTACAATCAGCCCCCGCAGTACAATCAGCCCCCGCAAAGCGAGAACAGTGTCGGCGGCGATTTCGGCACAAAGCTCAAGGAGCTGAACGACACCGAGGACACCACATCCGAATTCGACCCGAACGACATTTCCTCCAACAAGGTTATGGCAATCCTCTCCTATTTCGGCATTCTTGTTCTCGTTCCTCTCCTCGGCGCAAAGCAGTCAAAGTTCGCACAGTACCATGCAAAGCAGGGCGTCAATCTTTGCATCGTCTGGATAGGCGTCTGCATTCTGGATTTTCTGCTCGGTTTTATAAAAACAACCAGAACAGAGTATCTCTACGGTATCCCCTATGAATACTCCTCAACCCCGTGGTTCATTTCCCTGATTACATGGCTGCTGTCTGTTGCCGTAGCAGTCCTTGCCGTCATCGGCATCGTCAACGTTGTCAAAGGGCGCGCAAAGGAACTTCCGATCATCGGCAAATTCAATATTCTGAAGTGAGTGACTCTTTTTGAAATATCTTCTGCTTATTCTTTCCGTCTGTCTTCTGCTGGGTCTTTGTGCCTGCGGCAGTGCGGATACGGATGAAGAATATAACACTATCTCCGGAGCGGACGGCGAAACAGAGAATTACACGGTCTCGCCCGGAGCTGTCTCTTCGGCAAACTCCTGGAATGTGTTTTTTGAAGCATATTCTGACCGCATGGGCGAGGCGTATGAGAAATTCTATCCCGCCGTGCGCGACTCCGAGGAGTATGTTCACTATGTGAATGACATTTCAAAGCTGACCGACGGCGACGCACTGCTTTCGAGCGTTTCGGTGTTTTTCCCGAAGGGCTCTATGTCGGGCGAGAGTGTGAAAATGTATTATCAGATTCTCGGCTACAGCGACATTGATTACGTCGAGAACGGCAGCACCGCCACACTCACCTGCAAGAATTCCTCCGGCGTTCCCGTTGAATACAAGCTGCAGTTCAAGGATTCCGCGGCTCTGCTCACGGTCAAGGAGGACGGGAAGCTGACGAATGTTTTGTCCGTCAGAGCAACCGAGGATGCAACCGCAAAAACATATTACGACCTTTCGCAGAACCTGAGCGTTCAGGCGCTTTATACTGCGCAGGGTGATGTGTATTTGTGCTGGGAGCTTTCTGAATCGGCAAAGAAAAACGAACTGTTTTCGGACAAAAAGCTTTTGAACGACGGTTTTGCAACCGGCATGGAAAACGCTGTTTCGTTTGTCGGCGGCGCAGTGCAGGGCTAATCCGGCGCGGCAGACGGCGAACAGGTTTGTTTCGGGTTATGTAAGCCGCATGACTCCGGGTACATGCATAGTTTTTATGGGCTGTCGCATTTAGCGCAGACCAAAAAGTAAAAACAGAATAGGGAACAAATTGTACGGATTTTGAGCCTAATCTAAACGAAAACGGTTTAAGACTCGTACTTTTTTATTAATATTTACTTTTCTAAGCGTTTTTCCGCCCTCTCGGAGTACCTTTGTACACCTTCGGGGCGGAGAAAACGCTTTCTGCATCTAAATGCGACAGCCCCTTTTTTCAACACGGGTTCGTATGGCTCTCCGCCCTTATGGATAAAAGTGTATAAAAGATATAGACAAATCCAAATATTTAGTATATTATAAATTTATTGTTTATTTTGTTTAACTTGACAATATAAGGCTGAAGCGCACCGCCGAACGGAGGTAACGGTTTGAAGAAATTTGTTTCGCTCATCATGTCGGTTATCATGGCTGTCACCGGTTTTGTCACGCAGATTTTTCCTCAGGCTGTCAGCGGCATCTGCAAGAGCGTGCTCGGAATATCACTGAGCGAAACCGACATTGACGACTCCTTTCTCAACACTCTCACGGACTTTGACACTGTTGAGCTGGACGGCGCAAACGGTTATCTTGACGACCATATTCTGGTTTTCGTCAAGCCCGGAAGCGGCGTGATTGAAAAATACCGCGCGTTTGCAAGCGTCGGCGCCGTTGCGGTCGGCTATCTCGGCCCGTGTGACCTCTATGTTCTGCGCACAAAAACCGATTCCTATGCTCAGCTTGTTGAAAAGTGCGGAGTGCTCAATGAGCTTGACTGCATCACCCTTGCCTCCGCCTGCTTCACTCACAAATACAGCGAGGATTACACCCCCTCCGACCCGTTCGACATTTACAACCAGTGGGATGAGGAAAGCCCCTGGGGAGCCAACTGGTGGCTTGAGGCAATTGAAGCGCGAAGCGCGTGGGATTACGGCGAATATATGAACAAAATCACCGTCGGCATTGTTGACGGCGGCTTTTGTGCCGATCACGAGGAGCTGAGCGACCGCCTGTTCTTCCCGAACGCCGCAGAAAAGAGAAAGAACATTTCGGATGACCACGGGACGCACGTTGCCGGAATAATCGCCGCAAAGGCGGACAATGACACGGGCATCAGCGGCGTGAATCCCAAGGCCTCGCTCTGCTGTGTTGACTGGCATCCGGAAGACGGCCAGATGTGGATTCCCGATGTGAAAATTCTTTTCTCCCTCGGTACGGTTGTCAGGGCGGGCGCGAAGGTCATCAATTATTCCCTCGGCTCGGCAGGCTCGATAAACGAAGGCAGCAGCGAGGGCTCGCAGGTTCTTCTCCGGCTTGACGGAATGCTGTATTCAATGAGCATTGCTTCCCTGCTGAGCAAGGGCTATGACTTCATTGTTGTTCAGTCTGCGGGCAACGGCAACGACGCCGGCCGCAGTGTGGACGCAAAATATAACGGCTCCTTCTGCGCCGTAACCGAGCAGACGGCTTTCACATGGATGTACGGCGTTTCGGTGCGGGATGTGCTGGACAGAATCATCGTTGTCGGCAGCGCCCGCAACAAGGACTCCGCCTGCTTCGTTCAGGCAAACAGCTCCAACGTCGGAGACAGGGTTTCGATTTGCGCTCCGGGCGTGAACATTTACAGCTGCTATCCGATGGACGACGGAAAATACGGCTATATGTCCGGCACCTCCATGGCGGCACCGGTTGTCACCGGCGTAACCTCTCTCGTGTGGTCGGTCAACCCGTCCTTCACGGGCGCGCAGGTCAAGAACATCGTGTGCGATGTGAAAAACACCAAATACACCGTCCTGCGTTCGGAAAACCCCTATTTTGCGTCCGTGCCATACAGAGACTATCCCCTCGTCAACGCAAAGCTTGCCGTTGAGGAGGCAATCCGGCAGACTCACAGCGTCGGCACGGTCTGCGGCAGTGCGAAGTATGCCTTCGGCGGCAATATGAAAGGGCCGATAACCGCCGTCGGAACAGACAAAACCTACCGCTTCATTGCGGACGGCGCAGGCGATTTCAGCTTTCTTCTGCCGCCCGGTGAATACGACATCACCATCGGCTTCCTTGCATCCCACCCATTCAATGCACATATTACGGTCTCGAAGGGCGAGACTGTTGATATAACCGAAAATATCAAGGAGTTTTACGGCCTCAGCTGATGATTTACGACGAAAGAGTTTACGGTGAATATGCTGTCCGGCTTGTCGGGCTTGCGCTTTTCGGCAGGAACTGTGTTCTTCCGCCGGACGTGGATTACTCTGCGCTTTTTGACTTCTCGTTCAGGCACAGCATCGCAAACGTTGTTTATGTCGCGCTCACGAAGCTCGGCGCGGACGTGCCTCCTGAACAGCTCAGGAAGTTCCGCCGCGAGCACAGCATAGGCATATACCGTGAGGCGGTGCAAACCGAGGAGGAGCACGAAATCGCGCGGGCATTTGAACGCGCGGGCATTGATTTCATGCCGCTCAAGGGCTGCGTGCTCAAGGCACTTTATCCCTCCCCCGATTTGCGCTCGATGTGCGACATTGACATTCTTGTTGACAACTCAAAGCTTTCCCTCATCAACGAACTTCTTTGCGGCATGGGGTACACCTGCGTCAGGGAGGGCGAGCTGTTCGGGGACTATGAGAAAAAGCCGTTTATGCGCGTTGAAATCCACGGCAGGCTTTTTGACAACGGCGCACAGCTTTATGACGATTATTTCGGCACGGATTTCCGCCGCACTCGCACCGCTGACGGCTGGGTTCACCGCCGCGAGTTTTCGGACGATGACATGTATGTTTTCCTGATGGCGCATCTTGCAAAGCATTATTTCCTTTTCGGGACAGGCATACGTTCAATCGCGGACATCAAGATTTTTCTTGACGCAAAACGGAGCACGCTCAATTTTGATTATGTCCGCGGCGAGATGAAAAAAATCGAGCTTGACGAATTCGCCTGCGAGATGGAAGCGCTCTCCGAGTGCTGGTTCGGCGAAGGCGAAAAGCGGGACATGAGCGAAAGCATTTCCGATTATCTTTTCATCAGCGGCGTTTACGGAAACAAGGACAATGCTTACACCAAGGAGCTTGTTCAGTCCTCAAAGGGAAAGGGAGGACTGCGGGCAAAGAAAATCCGTTTTATTTTCAGATATATTTTCCCGCGGCGCAGCTTCATGGCGGCAAATTATCCGAGGGTTGCG
Organism: uncultured Eubacteriales bacterium; assembly: GCA_964540415.1. GTDB lineage: Bacteria > Bacillota > Clostridia > Oscillospirales > Acutalibacteraceae > CAZIMM01. Next base: position 12,092 of record CAZIMM010000023.1, on the reverse strand, counting down.
AAAGCCCCGGCACTGCTGCCGTATTACTGGCTGCGAAGGATACATTCCGCCGTGTTCAAGGGCGGAAGAAAAGCCGCAATGAAGCGCATCAGAATGGTTATGCATGCAAACCGGCGCGGCTTTGAGGCACAGTCGCTCAGCGGAAAGGCGAGCGAAAAAATCTGGTGATTGGCGGCAGGACGCCGCCGGAAGGAAGCTTAAATGAAAAAACTGAACCCCATCCCCGAAATCCCGTTAAAATACCGTATCACCTGGCAGGTCTGCCGCTGGCTTCTCTTTATCTGGGGCGCACTCGGACTTCTGCAGGGCTACACCTCCGAATTCCTGCAGGCTCTTTTTGCAATTGCTTTCACTCACCTTTGGGACATGTTCCAGCTTTTCGGCGGCAGATCCTTCATCACAAAGGTTGATTACCGCCTGCAGACAAAGCTCAATATTTTTATCTGCCTCGGCTGCGTCATCGGCTCAACTCTCAACAACCGCACGAGCTTTACGCACTCGGATTTGTTCACGCACTTTCTTGCCGGCTGGCTTGCCGCCGAATTCGGCAGCGACCTTGCAGTGCTGCTGCAATACAAAAAAGGAGACAATCTTTCTCCCGCTCTTGCCGCGATGTTCGGGCTTGCCGCCGGGGTGACAATCAGTGTCGGCTGGGAGTTCTACGAGTTCACAATGGACAGGCTGTACGGCTTCATGCTCCAGACCTCCGGAATTTTCGGAGAGCACGGAATTGTTGACACAATGGTCGATTTGATTTTCAGCGCCGCCGGTTCTCTGACGGGTATGTTCATCACGGCGTTTTCCGCCAGAAAAAAGGCAAGGGAGGCAGCAAATGGCTGAGCAGACACAACCCGTGATTGAGCTTGAGCTGTATCTTGTCCGCCACGGCCAATCCTGCGGCAACATTCCGCGGAACGCCGAAGGACTTTCCGCCGAGGATGCGGAAGATCCCGAGCTGACACCTTTGGGAAAACGCCAGGCAAAGCTTCTCGGTGAAGCGTTCTCGTCGTTTGCGTTTGACTTCATCATTTCCAGCGGACTCCGCCGTGCCGTCGACACTGCCGGGGCTGTGGCACTGCGCCAGCCCGAAAACGGCGCACACGAGGTTGAAATACATCCCGTTTTCACCGAATGGGGCATCACAAAGGCATATGAGGGAAAGACAATGGGGCAGATTCAAAGCCTGTTTCCGTTTGCCGTTTCCGCCAGGGGAATTCAGGGCATTGAGCGGTACATCATCAACGGCGAGGATGACGATGACGCTGTACGTCACGCCAGAGCATTGCTCGCGGTGAAATACCTTCGGGATCGCTTCAAAAACGGCGAAAAGGTCATGGTTGCGGGCCACGCCTGCATGAACACCTTCATCTGCTTTGCGGCCCTGGGGCTCACACCCGGGCAGGCGTTCGACATTGAGTTCTGCAACACCGGGGTCACGAAAATCGTGTTTTACAGGCCCGGCACCGGTCTTTACAATGCGGACACTCACCTTGTTTTTCACAACGACCGCTCACACCTGCTGTCGGGAGGCATCGAGGTCACCGGAAAATAAAACAATGCAAAAAAAGCGGGTGCATGCTGTGGTGAAAAACCACGGCTGCACCCGAATAAGCATCGGAGAGCAATACGGGTTCGTATGACTCTCCGATGCTTAAATTGTCCGCATTATGCCGCACGCGCAAGGGTATTTTCATTTTCGCCGTGCGGATGCTTCTTTTCGTAGGCTCTGTAGATCAGAGTTCCCGCAACACCAACCACCGCGGTGAGGACAAAAATCACAATCGCATTTGTGATGTTGTTCGCTTCAAGCTGAGAGCCGCACCAGGTGGAGGTTATGATTGACGGTATTCTGGCAATGCTTGTGATGAGCATGAACTTCCAGATCTTCATCTTCGTCAGTCCCGCAAAATATGTGATAAGGTCCTTAGGCGTGCTCGGAATAATATAAATCATGAACAGCGTTACGCCCAGACGTTTTTCGTTTTGCAAAAACGAGTAGCTCTGCAGCTTTGACGCCGGAACGAACAGCTCAAGCATTTTCATTCCCAGCTTCCTTGTCAGCAGCAGAATGACAACCGAGCCGATTGCCGTGCCGAGCATGCACAGCGCAAGTCCGCCGAAAGTTCCGAAGATGTAGCCGGACGCAATTTCAAGAGGCTCTGCGGGAATAATTTTTATCACCGTCTGGAATGCGCGGATTGCAACGAACGCCGCAGCACCGCCGAAGCTGCCGAAGCTGTTGAGCCACGCCTTGAATGCGGCTTCATCACGGATGAAGCTGAGCATCGCGGGGCCGTAGGCAATGTAAGCCGCAACAAAGCCCGCAACAAGCGCAACAACGAGTGCAACGGAGCATATCCTTTTGGTTTTGAGCTGTCTGTCCATATTTTCCCCTTTCCGTTACGCGGGAATGACACGCGTGTAGCCGCGCCTGTTCACGCTTTCAAGTCTGTTTTTTTCGGCAAAATAGAAGCCGTCGAGGCTGCCCTTGTAGCCCTCTTTCCAGGGCTTGTACTTGCCGTTGAAGTGAACAATCACGGTGTTGTTCTTCACCCACTTGATTCCGAGACCGCTGCACATCGACTTGTAGGTTTTTTCGTCGAGGTTGAAAATTCTCGGGTCAGCTTCAACCGTTTTTGCGCCGAACATCGCGTTGATTACGTCCTGGTCGGCAAGGTAAAGCTTGCTTTTGGGAGCGGAATTTATGAAGTTGAAAATATCGTTTGAATGCACCGTTTTGCGCAGTCCGGAAATGTTCATCAGCAGCACGCCCGCGTTCACATAACAGCTGTCCTTCGGCATCTCCAGACGGCGGCGGTTGCATTTTTTCAGAAAGCCCGAAATGTGCGAAGCGCCCGCAAGCAGGTTGTCGCCCAGCTCGATGTCATAAATTGCGCGCAGAGGGTTGATGACAACGATGTCCGGGTCAAGATAAAGAATCTTCTCAACCGACTCCGGCAAAAAGTCCATGGCAAGCAGGCGGTAATACGTTTCTTTTGAAATGCGCTTGAGCACCGGAGCATCGGCAAGCAGGTTGTCCGGCACGCGGACTGGGACAATTCTGCATCTGTCCGTTTCAACCGATGCGCGGATTTTCGCAAAATCATTGTCTGTCAGAGATGAATGCGCAACATAAATTGCAAATCTTTCGCCCGGGTTTGAGTTCATCATTGAGCTGAGCATCACGGTGAGAGGGCCGACATAATTGGAGTTGAGCGCAACAAGTATATTCATTTCACTTTTCATTTTGATTCATCCTTTCGTTTGTTCGGCGGCTTGCTGCCGCCTTACAGTTATCATTATGGACAGAATATTTTCAATTGCAATAGCTTTCGCTCTTGTTTAATCCTTGTTTAACCGTGACTTAACTATTGTAACTTTTCTTTGCTTGACGTTAATACATCCGTAACATTTTCGGACACTGACCGCAACATATCACGCATGCGGATTGACCGCGGTTGCGCGATGTGATATACTGATTCATTATAAAGCTTCCCAAGCGGAGGAGTTGTTGACAGAATGAAATATCTCAGCTTCGGCTCACTCAATCTCGATTCGGTTTATGGTGTTGACCATATCGTCGCACCGGGTGAAACGGTTATTTCAAGCTCTCTCGGCCGCTTTTTCGGCGGCAAGGGGCTGAATCAGTCGCTTTCGCTTGCGCGCGCGGGCGCGGAGGTGTGGCACGCAGGCATGACAGGCCTCGGCGGCGAACCTCTGCGCGAGCTTCTGGAGAAAAACGGGGTGAACATTTCGCTGCTCGGCACTGCGGATTGCGAAAACGGTCACGCGGTGATTCTGGTTGACAAAAGCGGCCAGAACAGCATCATCACCTTTGCGGGCTCAAACAGCATGATAACCGAAAAATACATTCTGTCCGTTGCGGAGCATTTTGAAAAAGGCGACTGCGTTGTTCTGCAAAACGAGATAAACTGGGTCGGCGAGATTGTGAAAATCGCAAAGGAGCGCGGAATGACGGTTGCGCTCAACCCGTCTCCGCTCAACGGCAAGCTCGACGAAATTGACTTCGGGCTGGTGGATTATCTTCTGCTCAACGAAATTGAGGGAAAATACCTCACGGGTGAAACCGAACCGAAAAAAATCGTGCGCGCTCTCAAAAGCTGCAATTCCGGCATGCGCATTGTGCTCACACTCGGCTCCGAAGGCTCGATGTATTATGACGGCGAAAGCGAAATCTTCTGCCCGGTTTATCCGGTCAAGGTTGTTGACACAACCGGCGCGGGGGACACCTTCACGGGATATTTTCTCTTCAATGTGCTTTCGGGCATGAGCCCGGAAAACGCGCTCAAACTTGCGACAAAGGCGGCGGCGCTTGCGGTGTCCGTGAAGGGCGCGGCAAACTCAATTCCGGAAATGAAGGACGTGATGAAGCTTGATGACATTTGAACAGCTGTCAAAAAATATGTCCTCTCCGCGCCGTGTGATTCTCGGCACAGACTGGGGAACGGACTGCGACGACTGCGCTGCCCTGCGGCTCATCGGCAACGCGCACAAAAGCGGAGCGGTGGAGCTGGCTGGCATCGGAATCAACTGCCGCATGGAATATTCGGCGGCCTCCCTGAGCGCTTTTCTGTGCGACATGGGGCTTGACGGCATCCCGATAGGCCTTGACCCCGTCCCGGCGGACAGCTCAATGCACTTCAGATATCAGAAGCTTCTTGCAGGCTATCCGCACAGCGTTCAGCGCAATGAGGACTGTGAGGACGCGGTGAAGCTTTACCGCCGTCTGCTTGCCGGAAGCGACAAAAAAACCGACATCATTGAAATCGGCTTTGAAAACATTATTTCAGGTTTGCTGCAAAGCGGCGGTGACGAGTTTTCGCCGCTCGGCGGAATTGAGCTTGTGCGCGAAAAGGTCGGCAGGCTTTGGCTTATGGCGGGAAAGTGGGATGAGGACGGCGGCAGGGAATACAACATCTGCCGTTCACCCCGCACCGCGGCGGCGGGCTCAGCTGTTGCCGCGCTGTGCCCCGTGCCGATCACCTATCTCGGCTTTGAGGTGGGCGAAAGTGTGATTACCGGCTCGCACCTTGACCGTGAGGACATACTTTTCAAAGCGTTTGAGGCGCGCGGTCACGCAAACGGGCGCAGCTCATGGGACCCCATGCTCACCCTTCTCGCAATCATCGGTGATGCGCAGACGGCGGGCTACAGCACCGCGTGCGGCACTGCGGCCGTTGACCCCGAAACAGGCTCAAACCGCTTTCTTGAGGGCGGCGGCGCACATTGCTACGTTATAAAAACAAAGCCCGATGAATTCTATTCAGATTGGATTGACGGATTATTATGATGAACATTGTCAAACTCATTCCCTATGCAAAAAGCGCAATCTGGGGAGGCACAAAGCTCGCGGAAAGCTACGGCGTTGACGCGGGCGGACTGGACAACGTCGCGGAGGCATGGACTCTTTCCTGCTACAAGGGCTGTGAAAGCAGAATTTCCGGCGGCGGTCTGGACGGCTGCACCCTGCTTGAGGCGGCGGAAAAGCATCCCGGCATCTTTGGTGCAAAGGCTGAAAAATACACAAAATTTCCCCTGCTCATCAAGTTCATTGACGCACGCGACGATTTGTCCGTTCAGGTTCATCCGGACGATGAATATGCCGCAAAGTATGACGGCAGCTTCGGCAAAACCGAGGTCTGGTATATCGTTGAATGCGACGAGGGCGCGCGTATAATCTACGGCTTCAAAAACAAAATCACCACAGAAGAGTTTGCCCGCGCCATCGAAAGTAACGCGCTTGACGGCGTTGTGAACAGCGTTGAAGTGAAGAAGGGGGATTTCTTCCTGATTGAAGCCGGAACGCTGCACGCAATCGGCAAGGGAATTCTCGTTGCCGAGGTTCAGCAAAGCTCCGACCTGACCTTCCGCGCATATGACTACGGCAGGCTTGACAAAAAAACGGGCAAGCCCCGCGAGCTGCACATCCGCCAGACCCTTGATGTGACAAAGTGCGAGCCGGTTGTCACATCATATCCCGTGTGCACCGGCAGCAGGAAGCAGGGCGCGACAGAAATCACCGACCTTGTGAAGCTGCCCCTGTTCAGCGTTGAAAAAATCGACTGCGCCGGGGAATATCACGGCAGTGCCAACGGCGAATCCTTTGTTTTTCTGAGCATTCTCGAGGGCGAGGGCACGGTGCGCTGTGCCGACACCCTGCTTCAAATCAAAAAGGGCGACGGTGTTTTTGTGCCTGCCGGCAGCGGTGAATTTGTGCTCTCGGGCAGCCTGAGTGCGCTCGAAAGCAGAATATAAACAAACTTATTCTTTGAAAAGGTAAGCGGAAATTGAAATGGTACTCTCTGCACAGAATCTGACAATGGCTTTCGGGGAGCGCACCCTGTTTGAGGGCGCTTCCTTTGATATCGCGGAAAAGGAACGGGTGGGTTTCGTCGGTGCAAACGGCACGGGCAAAACCACTCTTTTCAAGCTTGCAACAGGCGAGCTTGAAGCAACGTCCGGTGAAATACACTGCGGAAAAAACATCCGTCTCGGCTACATGGAGCAGCACGCCTGCGCGAACTCCGCGAGGACGGTTTATGACGAGATGCTCACAGTGTTTGCCGAGCTTGAGGCAATCGAAAACGAGCTGGAGACTCTTGCCCGAAAAATCGACGCGGGTGACGGCGTACTTGATGAACTCATAGAGCGTCAACAGCTTCTGCACGATTCCTTTGAGCGCGGCGGCGGTCTGACCTACAAAAGCCGCACCAGAGCCGCTCTGCTCGGGCTCGGCTTTTCGCAGGAGATGTTTTCGCTTCCCTGCGGCAAGCTCAGCGGCGGCCAGCGTTCAAAGCTGAGTCTCGGCAAGCTGCTGCTGTCCGGCACGGATTTTCTTCTGCTCGACGAGCCGACAAACCACCTTGACATTGCATGCGTGGAATGGCTTGAGGGCTTTCTGCGCGAAATGCCCGGTGCTGCGCTGATTATCTCACACGACAGATATTTCCTCGACCGCGTCACAACAAAAACTCTCGCCCTTGAGCACAGAAAGCTCAAGCTTTACAACGAGAGCTACAGCGGCTATATAAAGCAGCGTGAAAAGGACAAAATCATCGAGCAGAGGCATTATGACAACACGATGGCGGAAATTCACCGCATTGAGGGCATCATCGCCCAGCAAAAGCAGTGGAACCGCGAGCGCAACATCCGCACTGCCGAGCACAAGCAGAAGTCAATTGACAGGCTGTCCGAAAACCTCGAAAAGCCCGAGGCGGACGACGACACCCTGCGCTTTGATTTCAATCTGCTTTGCGAAAGCGGAGACGACGTGCTGGAGGTCAGGGAGCTTTCAAAGTCGTTCGGCGCAAAGCCGCTGTTCAAAAACATCAGCTTTGAAATCAAAAAAGGTGAGCGCATTTTTCTGCTCGGCCCCAACGGCTGCGGAAAAACCACTCTGCTGCGTGTGCTCGTGGGTCAGCTCGGTGCTTCCGGCGGCACGGTACGCTTCGGAACAAATGTGAAATTCGGTTACTTCGACCAGAGCCTTGAAGGGCTTCACGACGAAAAGACCGTGCTTGACGAGGTCTGGGACAGATACCGCTACCTGCCGCAGACACAAATCAGAAACGCCCTCGCCGCCTTTTTGTTCAAGGGGGAGGACGTGTATAAAATCGTGGGCGACCTGAGCGGCGGCGAGAAAGCTCGCACAGCTCTGCTGCGCCTTATGCTCTCCGGTGCAAATCTGCTTTTGCTCGACGAGCCGACAAACCACCTTGACATCACCTCCAGGGAGGCGCTCGAAAAAGCCTTGTCGGATTACGCGGGCACACTGCTCATTGTGTCGCACGACAGGTATTTTATCAACAAGCTTTCCACCGGCATTGTCAGGCTCACCCCCGACGGCGCCGAGCGCTTTGAGGGAGACTATGACACATATCTTGAGCGCCTCGCGTCCGCTTCGGTGTGCGTTGAGGAAAAAGAAAAGCCCCGTGCCGCCAACGATTACAAGCTCCGCAAGGAACGCGAAAGCGAGCAAAGAAGGCTGCGCACGGCACTTTCAAAGGCCGAAGAGAGGATTGCCGGGCTTGAACAGCGCTCGGCAGAGCTGGAAAGCGAGCTGTCTGACCCTGAGACAGTGTCCGACTATGAAAAAATAACCGAAATCACGGCGGAGCACGCCGACGTTCAGAAGGAGCTTTCCGCGCTTTACGCCGAATGGGAGAGGCTCGCCTCTCTCGTCAGTGAGAGCTGATGACCTCGCCGGTTTCCACGTTGATGATCTTTTTATAAACCGCCGTATGCGATGAGGAAATGAACTTATCCAAGTGCATGCTGCCGAAGAACCAGCGGGTGTAGCGGCAGTTTTCGTTCAGCTCCTCAAAATATGTATTCAGCCCCGTCAAATGAACCTTCTCGCTGCTTTTGAGCCTGAGGAAGCCCTTGATTTTTTCCGGCGGCTCGTGGGTGATGATGTAGTCAACTCTGTAGCCGCACAAATCAAGGTTCTTCACTCCCTCCGTCAGCTCCTCGCGTGAGGGGTACTCACGGCGTGACCAGGTGTCAATGTCAAAACGCAGGTCAATGTCGGGGCTTTCGCCGCCTCCCATTGCAAAATAGCGCTTGCCCTCAATGGTGTAAATCTGGCCGCGCATCAGGTGGTAAAGGTTGCCTGAGATGTTCTGTGCCTTTCCGCCGCAGAAAACTCCGACGTCATAATTGTCCAGCAGCTCAAAATTTTCGTGCGTGCCGTCAATAAAACAGATGTTGAACTTCTTTTTGCCGAGCTTTCGCAGAATACGTTCCTCGTTCTGGCTGCCGTCCCAAATAAATCCGAAATCTCCGCATATAAGCAAAGTGTCGCCCTTTTCGAGCTTGACATCGGCAAGCCTTGTGATGTCGCCGTGTGTGTCGCCGGTTACAAAAACCATAAAATTCAGTGCCTCCCCCGGAAAAATTCATATTTTACGGCTTTGAATTTTTGCATATGTGTGATACAATATATCATATACCACTTCGAGAGGTTTGTCTATGAAAAAAGCGATTATTTTTGTATTTTGTTTGATTTTTGCATGTGCTCCGCTCACCGCGGCGGCTACATATAATTCTTCAATCGAACTCCGTTCGGACATTGCGCTTCTCGTCAACCTTGAAACGGGGGACGAGATTTTCAGCGTCAACGCAACGAAAAAAGCCGCTCCCGCTTCACTGACAAAGGTCATTACAGCTGTTGTCGCGCTCGAGCAGTGCAAGGACCTTTCAACGGTTGTCACCGTGCCGCGCTACTGCATTGATATGCTCGCCGGAACAGACAGCTCCGTTGCCGGACTTGTTGCGGACGAGCAGGTGACAATGCTCCAGCTACTCAACTGCCTGCTCGTCAAGAGCGCAAACGAGGCGGCGCTGGTGATTGCGGACTATGTCGGCGGCGGCAGGATTGATGTTTTTGTTGCGATGATGAACGAGCTTGCACAAAGGCTCGGCTGCACAAACACGCATTTTGTCAACGTCCACGGCCTTGACACCGAGGGTCACTATACCTGTGCCGAGGACATGGTGAAGTTTGCGAAATATGCCATGACTTTCCCCGTCTTCAAGGAAACCGTTGCAAAAACGGAATATGTTCTTGCGCCGACAAACAAGAACTCAAAAGAACGCACGATGTACACAACAAACTTCATGATGCTCCCGGGCTACCGTGAGTATTATCTCGAGCAGGCGGTCGGCATCAAAACCGGCTCCACAGAGAACGCCGGAAAGTGCTTCATCACAACGGCGTCAAAGAACGGCTACAGCTACATGGCTGTGGCAATGGGCTCGGAATATGTGGATTACGACAAAGACGGCGCGCTCGAAAACTTTTCGTTCATCGACTGCAAGACAATGCTGAAATGGGCTTTTGACAACATCCGCCTGCGCGTTGTCGCCGAAAGCGACCATATTGTGAGCGTTATCAATGTGAACTACGCTCGCGGGATTGACCATGTCCGCCTTGTTCCGAAGGAGGATTACAGCGCCCTTGTCCCCGCGGGAGTTGACGCGGACAGTGTTCTGATTGACTGCGCCGGGCTTCCGGACAGCATTGATGCCCCGGTGAAAAAGGGCGATGTTGTCGGAACGGCAGAGGTGCTGTATGCCGGAGAGAGCATCGGCAATGTGGAGCTTGTTGCAGCTGAGGACATCAGCCGCAGCCTGCTTCTTTACATCACAAAGAACATCGGCCGCGCCTCGTCAACAACTGCGTTCAAGGTTATCATTGCGCTGCTCGTGCTCACAATCATGTTCTTCGTGGGTGCAAACATTTATGTGAACAACAAACGCCGCCGCAAAAAAGTTACGGTGGTTCACAACATTGATATGCGCAAAAAATGATGCGGCTTGCACAGCACCTTATCCTCGCAAATCAAAAGCACATAAAAAACGACGGAGTTCTTCTCCGCCGTTTTTTTACTGTTCCCCGGTCAGCACTGCCGGAGCACCGATTATTAAAACAGTCCGCTGATAACGCCGTTTTCGTCAACGTCGATTTTCTCTGCCGCCGGAACGGGAGGCAGTCCGGGCATTGTCATTATTGCGCCGGTGAGCGCGACAATGAAGCCTGCGCCTGCCGAGACCTTAACCTTGTTGACGGAAACAGTGAAGCCCTGCGGTCTGCCCAGCAGAGCCGCGTTGTCAGAGAGCGAATACTGCGTCTTTGCCATGCACACGGGCAGAGAGCCGTATCCGAACCTTTCAAGCTCCTCCATTTCCTTCTTCGCGGAAAGAGTGAATTCAACACCGTCGCCGCCGTAAACACGCTTGACGATGGTTTCGATTTTTTCGGCAATGGGCCTGTCCGTCTCATAGGCGAAGGTGAAGTTCTTTTCGCCCTTGTCAACAAGCCTGAGAACCTCTTTTGCAAGCTCGATTCCGCCTTCGCCGCCCTTGCCCCAGACCTCGGAGAGTGCAACGTTCGCGCCGTATTCAGCGCATTTTTCGCGGATGAGCTCAAGCTCGGCGTCGGTATCCCCGGCGAAGCGGTTGATTGCGACAACTGCCGGCAAGCCGAAAACCTTTGTGATGTTTTCGATGTGCTTGAGCAGATTCGGCAGACCCTTTTCGAGAGCTTCAAGGTTTTCCTGCCCGAGCTGTGCCTTGGGCACACCGCCGTTGTGCTTAAGAGCCTTTACCGTGGCGACAATGACGACCGCGTCCGGTGAAAGCCCGGCAACACGGCACTTGATGTCAAGGAATTTTTCCGCACCGAGGTCTGCACCGAAGCCGGCCTCCGTGACAGTGTAGTCCGCAAGCTTCATCGCGGGCTTTGTTGCGGCAACGCTGTTGCAGCCGTGCGCGATGTTGGCGAAAGGTCCGCCGTGGATGATGGCGGGGGTGTGCTCAAGAGTCTGCACAAGGTTCGGCTTGAGCGCGTCCTTGAGAAGCGCCGCCATTGCGCCCTGCGCGTTGAGCTGAGAAGCACGGACGGGTTCGCCCTCATATGTATAGCCGATGATGATTCTTCCCAGCCGCGCCTTAAGGTCCGTTATGCCGTCCGCCAGGCAGAGGACAGCCATGATTTCGGAGGCGACTGTTATGTCGTAACCGTCCTCACGCGGAACACCGTTCACCTTGCCGCCCAGACCCGCAACAATGTTGCGCAGCTCGCGGTCGTTCATGTCCACACAGCGGCGCCATGTGATGCGGCGCGGGTCAATGCCGAGCTTGTTTCCCTGGAAAATATGGTTGTCAATCATGGCGGCGAGCAGGTTGTTTGCCGCGCCGATGGCATGGAAGTCGCCTGTAAAGTGAAGGTTGATGTCCTCCATCGGAATAACCTGAGCGTATCCTCCGCCGGCAGCACCGCCCTTGACTCCGAAAACCGGGCCGAGCGACGGCTCACGCAGAGCGAGCATAACGCTCTTGCCGAGCTTTGCGAGAGCATCGGAAAGGCCGACGCTTGTTGTGGTTTTGCCTTCGCCTGCGGGAGTGGGATTGATGGCGGTGACAAGAATCAGCTTGCCCTTTTTGCCTGTCTCCGGTATCGCATTCACATCAATCTTTGCCTTATACCTGCCGTAATACTCCAGGCAGTCTTCCGGGATACCCGCTGTTTTTGCAACCTCCGAGATGTGCTGAGGAATACACTCCTGTGC
>CAZIMM010000022.1:10707-27807 GCA_964540415.1 uncultured Eubacteriales bacterium | reverse complement strand
CCTCAACAAAACCGTTCACCGCTTCAGCATTGCAAATATCAAAGTCCGCCATATCGACTCCGAGACAGTCAATTTGACGGGCATTGAGCTCCTTTATTACATCATGGCCCAGCTGTCCGCCGGCACCGGTAATCAAAACTTTCAAAGCAGCACTTCCAAAATCATTATTCAAAGTGAACGTCGCTGTCCGCAAGGTAAGGAGCGTTTTTGTCCTTGTCCGACATAACCTCAGCCGCAAACGGCCATACAACGCCAATCTGGCTGTCATCATATCTGACGGTTCTGTCCAGCTCGCTGCAGAAATAATTATCTGCTTTATATGTTATTTCTGTGTTGTCGCTAAGGGTGACAAAGCCGTGCAGAAATCCCTTGGGCAAAAACAGCTGGCGTTTGTTCTCCGCCGTCAGTTCAACGGCGATCCATTGAAGATATGTCGGTGAACCGGAACGCAAGTCAACCGCAACATCAACGAGAGCACCCGCCGTACAGCTCACCAGCTTTGCCTGAGCTTTCGGTGCGAGCTGACAGTGAAGTCCGCGCAGAGTACCTTTTTTTGCCGAAAATGAACGATTATCCTGAACAAAGTCGCAACCGATTCCGAGCTGTTCGTATTTTGCTTTGGAATAAGTCTCATAGAACCAGCCTCTGTTGTCTCCGAACACAACCGGTTCCACAATAATTACGCCCTTCAGCTTTGTTTCGACCGCATTCAGAACGTTTTTTGTCTGCATTGAGTTATACTTCCTTTCCCCAAACAGGGCGTTTACCGCTTCCATTGGCGGTTACATAAAGAATTTTTCCCTCGGCAACACTCTTGAGATGCTGACCGTACGGAGATTTTCCGTATTTTTCGGCGGCACTCATGAGAGTTTTTCGGGTTATCCAACGGTTATTATAAGCAATTTCTTCAAGCGCCGAAATCTGAATGCCCTGCAGGCTTTCAATTGTCCTGATAAAATTCGACGCATCCAGCAGCGAGCCGACAGTTCCGGTGTCAAGCCAGGCAAAGCCTCTGCCCATAAGCTTGATGTCAAGGTCGCCGTTTTCAAGATATATTCTGTTGATATCCGTTATCTCAAGCTCTCCCCTTTCGGAAGGCTTCAGAGATTTTGCGTATTCAACAACCCGGTTGTCGTAAAAATACAAACCGGTAACCGCGTAATTTGACTTCGGCACCTGCGGCTTTTCCTCAATGGAAATCGGGTTTCCGTCATTGTCAAACTCAACAACTCCGAACGATTGCGGATTTTCGACGTAATAACCGAAAATCGTTGCTCTGCCGGCGTTGACCGCTGCAGAACGGAGAATTGAGCCGAGACCGTTGCCGTAAAAAATATTGTCTCCGAGCACCATCGCAACAGAATCGTCGCCGATAAAATCTTCGCCGATGATGAAAGCCTGCGCAAGGCCGTCGGGGCTTTCCTGAACGGCGTATGACAGCTTCAGGCCGAACTGATGACCGTCTCCCATGAGCCGTTCGAACTTCGGAGTATCATCCGGTGTGGAAATTATCAGTATTTCACGGATGCCCGCAAGCATCAGCGTTGACAGCGGATAATATATCATCGGTTTATCATAAACCGGAAGAAGCTGCTTACTTGTTACCATTGTGAGCGGATACAATCTTGTGCCGGAGCCTCCGGCAAGAATGATACCCTTCATTAAATCTATCGCTCCAATCATGTTATTTTAACCAACAAAAACGATATGTTCGAGTACATAATACTACTTTTTGACGGTGTACGTCAATTCAAATCGCATAACGTTAAAATATTGTTCACGGTTAGATTCTGTTTCGGAATATAGTTGCCTGCGAATCAGCTAAAAAAATGATCAGAAAATCGGCTATGCGTATTGACCCAAGAGGTTTTTTGTGATATAATTCAGTAAAAGTTAGCCCCAGCTAACATTAGGAGGTATTATTGCATGCTAATCACCGTTGACAAGCTGAAACCCGGTCAAAAGGGTGTGGTGGTCGCACTTTCAGGTCAGGGTGCCGTGCGGCGTCACATCATTGATATGGGTGTTACACCGGACGCAGTAATTATCATGCGAAAGGCGGCGCCGATGGGTGACCCTCTTGAAATCAATGTCCGGGGCTACGAATTGAGCATCAGAAAATCCGACGCACAGTATATCAGCGTCGAAACCGGGGATGAAAAGAGGTAATTGAATGGAGCTGAAATACGCACTTGCCGGCAACCCCAACTGCGGCAAAACAACACTTTTCAACGCTCTGACCGGTTCAAATCAGTATGTCGGGAACTGGCCGGGTGTCACTGTGGAGAAAAAAGAGGGCAAACTGCGTCACGGTGGTAATGACATTACTATTGTCGATTTGCCGGGCATTTATTCTCTTTCACCCTATTCATCAGAAGAAATCGTTACTCGTAATTTCCTGATTGACGAAAAGCCCGATTTGATTATCAACATTGTTGATGCAACAAATCTGGAGCGTAACCTGTATCTTACCCTGCAGATTGCCGAGCTCGGCTGCCCGATGGTCATTGCGCTGAACATGATGGATGTTGTTGAAAAGCAGGGTGACAAACTCGATGCGGCTCTCCTCTCGTCACTTCTGAACATTGACATTGTTCCCATCAGTGCATCAAAGGGAGACGGCATTCATAAGCTCATTCACGCGTGTGCCCATACGGTTGAGCACAACGCAGCGGACACAAAACACGTTGACATTCACAACGACATCGGCACACTGCCGGAAATTTACACAGGCAAGGTTAAAACAGCGCTTGAGCTGATTGAAAACACGATTTTCAGCAAGTGCAGCGAAAAGGGTCTGCCGCTTCGATGGATGGCTGTGAAGCTGCTTGAGGGCGATGCTCCGACTGTTCGGCTGCTCGGCTTAAGCGATGATGAAAAAAGACTAGTTGAGGAGTTTACACACTCGGCGGAAACAGACAAGCTTGACCGTGAGATGCTTATTGCCGACCAAAAATACAAATTCATCTGCAAAACCCGCGAGCATGTGCTAAAAAGGTCCGCAAAATACGGTGAGCTGACGCTTTCGGACAAAATCGACCGCATCGTCACAAACAGGTTCATTGCATTGCCGCTGTTTGCGGCGGTGATGCTGTTGATATTTTACATCACTTTCGGCGCACTCGGTGCAAGGCTGACGGGAATTGTTGACACCCTGGTTAATGTCCGCTTTTCCGATTTTGTCAGAGAAGCGTTGGTCGGAGCGGGAGCAGCTGACTGGGCTGTCGGGCTGATATGCGATGGTGTGATTCAGGGTCTCGGAGCTGTTGTCGCATTTTTCCCGCAGATTGCCCTGCTGTTCTTCTTCCTTTCCCTGCTGGAGGACAGCGGCTATATGTCGCGCGGTGCGTTCATCATGGACAGAGCACTGCACACTATCGGGCTGTCCGGGCGTTCCTTTGTGCCGTTACTCATGGGCTTCGGCTGCTCTGTGCCTGCCATAATGTGCACGCGTACCCTCGAAAACGACCGTGACCGGCGGCTGACAATAATGCTTGTACCGTTCATGTCGTGCAGCGCGAAAATGCCGGTTTACGCCCTGTTTATCTCCGCATTTTTTGCTTCATACAGAGGTATAACGATATTTGCCGTGTACTTCACCGGAATAATAGTTGCCATCCTCTGCGCCTTTATCCTGCAAAAAACCGTATTGGGCAGCGGCCATGCCCCGTTTGTAATGGAGCTTCCGTCTTATCGTATGCCGACTGCAAAGTCTCTTGTCAGACATCTTTGGGACAAAATCAAGGACTTTTTCACAAAGGCGGGAACTGTTCTTCTCGGAGCAAGCATCGTAATCTGGTTCTTCCAGTATTTCGATTTCAGCTTTGACCATGTTGTCAACAGTGCAGAAAGCATACTCGGTGTTATAGGCACGGCAATTGCGCCGGTATTCAAGCCTCTCGGCTTCGGTGACTGGCAGTCGTCCGTGGCAATTCTCAGCGGACTCATTGCACGCGAATCCATTGTCAGCACTCTCGGAATTCTTCACGGCACGGGCAGCGGCTCGGGCGAGCTTGCATCTGTTCTCAACACTGTCTACTCCCCTGCCTCGGCATATGCTTTAATGACTTTTTCGCTTTTGTTTATCCCCTGCATAGCCGCTGTCACCACAATCAGGCGCGAAATGAAATCGGCAAAATTCACAGCGTTTGCGCTTGCGTTTCAAGCGGTTGTCGCATGGGTGGTTACGTTTATTGTTTACCGAATAGCTTCAATAATCTATTTAACCAATGAATCCGTTCCCGGAAAATTAATTGATCTTGCAATAATTCTTTTTGCATTGCTCTGCCTGTTCACGTTAGTCAGAACATTAATCAATCGCACCAAAAAGAGCTGTTCCGCCCGGGACTGTTCAAACTGCTCCGGCTGTTCGCAAAAGAAGGGGTGATACTGTGGAGCTGACTTCCTCTCTTGAGGATTATCTTGAAACAATACTCATTATATGTCTTGAAAAGAAAGAGGCAAGAATCACCGACATCGCGTCATTTCTGAAGGTTTCAAAGCCGAGCGTAAACCGTGCGGTGACAACTCTGCGAGAGGCGGGTTATGTTGAACACCGTGAATACGGCGGCATTACTCTTACTCCGTCCGGTGAAACAAGAGCGGCAGGAATACTTCACTGCCACAATCTGATTAAACGCTTTCTCACGGATACTCTCGGGGTTGACGAGATTACGGCGCAGGATGATGCGTGCAAAATGGAGCACGTCATAAGCAAGATTACTATCAACAAGCTTTACCGTTATCTGGAGGGACAGACAAATGGATAACACCTTTGACACTCTCATCATCGGCGGCGGCGCCTCCGGACTTGCCGCTTGCATTCAGGCAAAAAGGCAGTATCATTTGTCGCGTGTGTGCGTTCTCGAACGCATGCCGCGCGTCGGGAAGAAACTGCTTGTCACGGGCAACGGGCGCTGCAATCTTTCAAATCTCAACGCCGAACCCGCAAGCTACAGCAACCCCGATTTTGCTTCCGGCGCTCTCGGGCGGTTTGACGTTCGGAGCACCACTGATTTTTTTGAATCACTCGGGCTTTACACCGTTGCGGACAGTGAGGGCAGAGTCTACCCCATGAGCGGAACTGCCTCCTCGGTGCTCGACGCGCTGAGACAGGAAGCGGAGCGTATCGGCGTTGCAATAATTTGCGACAAGACTGTTTCCGGCATTGAAAAGCGAGGAGAAAGATTTATACTCAATTCCGGCGAGTTCACTGCCGAAAAGGTTATTGTTGCCTCGGGCGGTATGGCGGCAAGTGTGCACGGCTCTGATGGCAGCGGATACAAACTTCTTGAATCTTTGGGACATAAAATTGTCACTGTTTTGCCTGCACTTGTTCAGCTGCGCTGCAAAAATCCGCTAAAATCTCTCAAGGGAATCCGAGCAGCAGCAAAAATCGGAATTGAAGCGGACGGACAGCTTTTTGCACAATCGTCCGGTGAAATACTGTTCACGGACTACGGCATTTCGGGGATTGCTGCCATGGATGTCAGCGGAGCTGTTTCCGAAAGGCTTGCAGCCTGTCCGGGCTCGCGGGTTTTTGCAGTGCTTGAGCTTGCTCCGACACTGAGCGAAGCACAGATTGAAAGCATCATCACACGCGGGATCTCGCGTGCTCCGAGCGCTCCGGTCAGAGGACTTTTATGCGGAATTTTGCCGAAGATGCTTGCCGAGGAGGTATGTAAAGCTTCAATCAATTACTCTCCGTCCCTGTGCGCATCCGATTTAAAAATTGAGGACATTGCCTCTATATCCTGCGCTGTCAAGCGGTTCAGGCTTGAGTTGAGCGGCACAAACGGTTTTCGCGATGCACAGATTTGTATCGGCGGAGCGGACACGCAAGAGTTTTGCTTTACAACTCTTGAATCATGTAAAGTTAAAAATCTTTACGCTTGCGGAGAGGTGCTTAATGTTCACGGTGCCTGCGGCGGATACAATCTTCAATGGGCCTGGTCATCCGGCAGGCTTGCAGGCACGCTCGGCGGGGAGGAAAACTGATGCTCAG
The DNA here is from genome assembly GCA_964540415.1 of uncultured Eubacteriales bacterium. Lineage (GTDB taxonomy): Bacteria > Bacillota > Clostridia > Oscillospirales > Acutalibacteraceae > CAZIMM01. Next base: position 21,803 of record CAZIMM010000022.1, on the reverse strand, counting down.
AGTTTCACAATTAAAACTTGCACTTGACTGCACAAGAGAAGACATCCTCAAGGCGGCTGCGGCAAAGCTGAGCTGCTCTGTGAGTGACATTCATACCCTTGACATATACCGCCGTTCGGTTGATTCCCGGAAGAAAGACAATGTTTTTTTTGTTTATAATGTTGACATAACGCTGAAAGTTCCCGAAGACAGATTCACCGGAAGAGCCGATGTAACGCAGATTGAGCCATTCACTTACGTTATTCCCGATGTCGTCAGAAAGAGCACTCTGCCGCCCGTAATAGCCGGGTTCGGCCCCGCCGGGATCTTTGCCGCGCTGACTCTTGCAAGAGCAGGGCTGAAGCCTGTTGTGCTCGAACGCGGCAGTGACGTTGAACGCCGCACCGCCGATGTCAGGCAGTTTTGGGAAAACAAAGTGCTGAACGAAGAGTCCAACGTCCAATTCGGCGAAGGCGGCGCAGGAACTTTTTCCGACGGCAAACTGACAACCGGCATCAAGGACAGCCTGTGCAGAAAGGTTTTTCTTGAGTTTGCTTCACACGGAGCGCCGCAGGAAATTCTCAGCTCCGCCACTCCGCACATCGGTACGGACAGGCTCCCGGCGGTTGTGAAATCACTGCGCGAGGAGATTATATCTCTCGGCGGCAAAGTTTGTTTCAACTGCAGGCTCAGCGACATAATCATTGCCAACTCCGCTCTGCACGGCATTTCATATATTGACGAAAGCGGCGAATACCGCGAGATTGAAACCGACTGCCTGATTCTTGCCGTCGGCCATTCCGCGCGCGATACAGTCGGAATGCTTCACTCACGCGGGGTGAATATGATGCAGAAGCCGTTTTCTGTCGGCGCGAGAATTGAGCATCCTCGCGAGCTGATTGACAGGGCGCAGTACGGCTCTTTTGCGGGGCATCCTGCACTCGGCGCAGCAGACTACAAGCTGTCCTGCCATTCGCAGCACGAACGCGGGGCTTACACATTTTGCATGTGTCCCGGCGGCACGGTTGTTGCGGCAGCATCGGAAAAGGGTTGTGTTGTTGTCAACGGAATGAGCAGTTACGCCCGTGACGGCGAAAACTCAAACTCCGCCTTACTTGTCGGAATTGAACCGTCGGATTTCCCGAGTGATAACGTCTTGTCCGGCTTCGAGCTTCAGCGGGATATCGAGCAAAAAGCCTTCGTTCAGGGCGGCGGAGACTACTCCGCTCCTGCACAGCTTGTAGGTGATTTTTTGAACAACGAACCATCTTCTGCCCTCGGCAGTGTGCGTCCGAGCTGCCCGACAGGTGTTAAACCGGGTGATTTGCGCAAGGTTCTGCCGAAAAAAGTCACGGATGTTATGGCAGGGGCTATCGTGCAAATGGACAAAAAGCTGCACGGCTTTGCACTGAACGACGCAGTGCTCACAGGCGCAGAAACACGAAGCTCCTCTCCGGTGAGAATTCTCCGTGACGAGGCAGGACAGGCAAACATTTCCGGACTGTATCCTTGCGGTGAGGGCGCTGGCTATGCCGGCGGCATTGTCTCCGCTGCTGTTGACGGAATCCGCACCGCACACGCTGTTATTACCGACGCACTTTCCTGAACAAGCAAAAAATAAACCGCACCGAACGATTTGTCCGGTGCGGTTTTTTTGCATATTGAAGCATTATATTTTGTTTGGGAAAAAATCATTCAACATATTTAAATCCCTTGCCGATAATCTCGCCTGCCTCAGTAATAATCGTGAACGTGTTCGGGTCCCGCGATTTTACAATTTTCATTATTCTTGAAACCTCGTTTCCGCGCAGCACACAAACTAGCATATTTTTTGATTGCCCCGTGTAGCCGCCGATAACAGGCAGAATTGACACTCCGCGCTTGGTCTGCGTGGTAATGTCTTTTGCAATTTCCTGCGCGTGTTCCGAAACAATCATGAGCAGCTTGCCCTTGTCAAATCCGTACAGTACATAATCAAGCACACGCGAACTGACAAAGGTTACAATTGCCGCGTACAATGCGCTTTCAACGCTTCTGAAAACAATCGCAGCAATCAGAATGATTAACGCGTCAGAAATCAGAATCATTTTTCCCATGGAGATATGGCGGAATTTCAGGCGGATGAGACGCGCCATGATGTCCGTGCCGCCCGTTGTTGCTCCGCGCCAAAACACCAATGCAAGTCCGAAGCCGGAAAGTGCTCCTCCGAACAAAGCTGCAAGCAACTTGTCGCCGGTGTAAGCATATGGTTCGAGAAAAACTGCCATAACGTCAATAACTACGGAAAGCATAACTGTTGCCCAGAGTGTCCTTCCGACAAACTTTTTGCCCAGAAAAATCAGTGCAAGCACAAACAGCGGGACATTCAGCAGCAGGTTCATTAGTCCGACAGGCAAATCGGTGAGGTAGTTGATAACAATTGCCAGACCGGAAAATCCGCCCTGTGCTATGTTGTTCGGCACATTGAAAATATTGATTGCCGCAGAATAGCAGCAGCAGCCGAACAGCCACACGATGTTGTCAACCGCAAGCTCACGCACCTTGACAGCCCGAGTATGCCGCAGCTGCTTTTTCTCCTCTATAGTAAGCTTTTTCTTGTTATTCTTTTTTTCCTTCTTATCCTTGCTTTTTGCCTTTTTCACTGCTTTTCCCCTCTAAGAAACCACAATCCTGAAAAGCTCGTTTATCCTGTCGGTTTCTCCGTTGAGATAGAGATAACCGAAAAGTGCTTCAACAGCGGTTGCGGCATGATAATCAGCGCTTGTTGCACCCTTTGGAATGTGACTTGTGTGAGCGTTTCTGCCTCTTTTGAACACATCAAGCTCCTGCTGTGTCAGCACTCCGAGCAGTTTTTCGGCGCTCGCCGACTGTGCTCCCGCACGAACGAATTCAACAGCTTTTTTGTGCAGCTGCCCCTGTGAACACTCCGGCTGCGAAGCGAGATATTCCCTGACAAGCAGCTCAAACACAGCATCACCGACAAAGGCAAGGGTCAAGCCCCCGAGACGTGCGGGGGCGGTTTTATTGTTTTCTGAAATAGCTTTCATGTTATCTCCGAATTATGGAACGTATTCAAATTCGAGGTCGTAAATGCTCACGGTATCGCCCTCGCTTATGCCCTTTTCAACAAGCTCATCAATTATTCCGGATGACTGAAGAACCCGCTGAAAATACTGGAGAGATTCATAGTCATCAATATCTGTCTGCCTGAGAATCTTCAACAGCCACGGCGCCTCAACATTGAAAATATCGTCATTCACCGTGACGGTGAAATTCTTTGAATGGTCAATCTCAAAGCTCTGAGCGGTTATTTTTTCAGCTTCAAAGGTGCGTATCGGCGGCAGCTGTGAAAGCTCGGATGCGAGAGCGTTGATGACCTCGCGTGTGCCTTCCGCAATGGGTGCGCACATTTTAAAGAACCTGTAGCCGCGTTCGGTCATATATTTTTCCAGCCGCTCTGTCTGTTCGTCGCTTGCAAGGTCAATTTTGTTTGCAACAACAATTTGTTTTTTCTTTGCAAGCTCCGGGTCAAAGCGTTCGAGCTCGGCATTGATTTTTTCAAAGTCCTCTATAGGGTCTCTGCCCTCGCTGCCGGCGGCATCGAGAATGTGCACAAGCATCCTGCACCTTTCAACGTGGCGAAGAAATTCGTGCCCGAGCCCGACACCCTCGCTTGCGCCCTCAATCAGGCCGGGAATGTCCGCAATAACAAACGAGTTGCCCTGCCCCATTGACACAACGCCGAGAACGGGAACAATTGTTGTGAAGTGATAATCCGCCACAATCGGCTTTGCCTCACTTACAACGGAGATAAAACTCGATTTGCCGACATTCGGGAAGCCGATCAGTCCGACATCGGCAAGAAGCTTCAGTTCAAGCGAAATCTCCCACTCATCACCGGGAGTGCCGCTTTTTGCAAAGCGCGGAGTCTGCCTTGTTGCGGTTGCAAAATGGCAGTTGCCCCAGCCGCCCTTTCCTCCCCTTGCCGCAACAAACGGTTCGGGAGTGGACATGTCGCACATGATATTGCCGGTTGAAACCTCACGGATTATTGTTCCGGGCGGTATCCTGATGATAAGATCCTCGCCCTTTTTTCCGTTTTTTCTGCCGGTCTGGCCGTTTTTTCCGGACTCCGCCGTGTACTTTCGCTTGTAGCGAAAGTCGGCAAGCGTTGACAGGTTGGTGTCAGCAACAAAAACAATGTCGCCGCCCTTGCCGCCGTCACCGCCGTCGGGTCCGCCGGAGGCAATGTACTTTTCGCGGTGAAAAGCCACTGCGCCGTCGCCGCCGTCGCCGGCCTTTATTTTGATTTTTGCAATATCAACAAACATTTTTTACCCCATTTATGATAGTTTGTGAATAAACAGGCCGCTCAGCAGCTTCGGCTCGAACCAAGTTGACTTCGGAGGCATAATTTTTCCCGCGTCGGCAATTCCGAAAAGCTCGCTGAGCGAGGTGGGATACATCGAAAAGGCAATCGCCATATCGTCATTCACCCTGCGCTCCAGCTCTCCGATGCCCCTGATGCCCCCGACAAAATCAATGCGTTCGTCTGTCTTCGGGTCTGTGATGCCGAAAATCGGGGCAATCAGATTGTTCTGAAGGATGGATACATCCAGGCTTTCGACCGGGTCATCCTCGTCGAAGGTGAAATCACGCGCGGTGAGCTTATACCATCTGCCTTCAATATACATTCCGAAGGTGTGACGTTCCGAAGGCTTGAAGGGCTTGCCGGGCGGGCATACTTCAAAGCTGAAGTTTTCGCTGATTTTGGTGAGGAGCTGATCCCTCGAATACCCGGCTGTGTCACGAATAAGCCTGTTATAATCCATTATTTCCAATTCATCCTCCGGGAATGCCACCGCAAGAAAGAAATTGAATTCTTCTGTGCCGTCAAAGCCGGGATTTTGTTCTCTGCGCATTTTGCCGACCTTGACCGCGGACGAGCAACGGTGATGGCCGTCCGCAATATAAAGGCTGGGAATGTCCGCAAAGCCGAGTGAGATACTATTGTTCACAGCGGGGTCGTCAATTACCCACACTGTGTGAGAAATGCCATCCTTGACAAAGTCGCAATTCGGAGCGTGAGACTTTTTCCATCCGTCAACAGTTGCGGAAATTGAAGTGTCTGTTCGGTAGGTTAAAAAAATCGGGCCGGTGTTTGCGTTGCAGTAATCAACGTGCCTGATGCGGTCAAGCTCCTTTTCGGCGCGCATATGCTCATGTTTTTTTATCACATCGTTCATATAATCGTCAATGGAAGCGCACCCGACGATACCCGTCTGTGAACGGCCGTTCATCTTCAGGGTGTAAATATAAAAGCACGGCTGAGCGTCCTGCACCGTAATGCCGTTCTTCTCTAGCATATCGAGATTTTCACGCGCCTTGAGATAAACCTTTTCATCATAAATATCTGTGTCCGCGGGCAAATCGATTTCCGCTTTGTCAACACGAAGGAACGAATACGGATTGCCGCTTGCAACGTCGCGAGCTTCATCGCTGTTCATAACATCATACGGCAGCTCGGCAACCTGTGATGCAAATTCGGGTTTCGGACGTACCGCTCTGAACGGTTTAAAAACTGACATAAAACATTCTCCGTCTCTGATAAATATATATGTTAAATTTACAGCAAAGCACCGACTTTGTCAAGCAAAACAGCAAATAATATCGAGCGGAGGGATTATATTGATTAAGCTGTTTCACAACTGCAATGTTATTACCATGACCGAAAAAACTGCACAGAGCATAATAGTCCGCGACGGCAAAGTTGTTTTTGCTGGTTCCCTTGAGGATGCGCAAAGGCTGTGCCCGGATGCAGAGACGTGCGACCTCGGCGGCGACACAATCATGCCCGGTTTTATTGACGCTCACGGGCATTTTCTCGGCATGGCTTTGTCATTCATACAGCCTGATTTAAGCGGCGTTGCCGATGCGGACAGCGCGGCAAAAGTGCTTGCAGACTTTGTTGCAGAAAACAAAATCAAAAAGGGCGAATTTGTTACGGCAAAAAACTTTGAGCCGGTTGCGGAAGCATTGACAAAGGAGCTGCTCGACAGTGCTCTGCCGGATAACCCCTGCTGTGTATCGCATATTTCCGGACACTCCGGTGTTTTCAACAGCGCCGCGCTGCAAATTCTCAATGCTGTGAGCGAAAGCGGCATGCTCTCCGAAAGCGATTATATCTCGGCTGTTCAAAGAACTCCTCCCCCGTCCCTTGAAGTGCTTCTCGAATGTGCGAAGCGGGCGCAGAACTATTATTTCAATTGCGGAATAGTTCTTGCACAGGAGGGTGCGCTTGTTGAAGCCATGTTCGGTTTGTATTCCTACCTCATTGAGACAAAGGCGCTTGACATTGAAATCAACGCATATGCAACGCTTGAATGTGCGGACAGTGCGCTGGAAAAGTTCGGCAAAGAGCGCAACGGATTTTTCAAGCTGTCCGGAGTGAAAATTTTTCTTGACGGCTCTCCGCAATTGAAAACCGCCGCCATGCTCACCCCGTATCTGGACGGCGGCTACGGTTCACTGCAAATGAGCGACAATGAAGTTATGAATGCAATATGGTATTCCGCCTCCCGCGGGCTTCAGCTTCTCGCGCACTGCAACGGTGACGCCGCGTGCGAGCAATTCATCCGCTGCCTCGAAGGCTTTCGCGGCAGGCTCGAAAGACCGGTTATGATACACTCACAGTTTGCAACCCGTTCTCAGCTTCAACGCCTCGGCAGACTCGGCGGCATACCGTCCTTTTTTGTTTCACACGTTGAGCATTGGGGAGACATGCATATTGAAAACTTCGGCTTTAAGCGTGCAAGTCGCATATCTCCGCTTGCCAGCACTCAGTCTTTCGGACTGCCGTTCACCATTCACTGCGATTCACCCGTTTTACCTCCGGACATCCTTCCGGCAGTTTGCAATGCCGTCTGCAGAGTTACAAAGAGCGGCGTACTTCTCGGGGAAGAGGAACGAATATCTGCCGGAAAGGCACTCAAAAGCGTTACAAAGTGGGCAGCGTATCAAAGCATTGAGGAAAACCGTTTGGGTCGGATTGCGCCCGGAATGGACGCAAAGCTGATTTTGCTTGAAAAAAATCCCCTGACGGTTGAACCGCAGAGGATAAAAGATATCGGGGTCAGATTGCTATAATAAACATCAGTCGTCATCATGCTCGCCGTCATCTGAATCGTCATCACGGTCATCGTTTTCGAAGCCGTCATCATGATCATCGTCATCGTCAGGGTCGAGCGCGTTTTCGATTTTGTCTTCGATGCGGTCAAAAACTCCGCCTTCACGTTCATTTTCTTTTTCAAACTTATCCTCAATTATGTCCCCTGCCGCGTCAAAAGAATCATCGTGATCATCATATTTATCGTCATTATCATTTTCGCTTTCGACGGAGCTGCGAATTATTTCACCGTTCACAGCGTCAATGATAACCTCACATTCTTTTGCACCGTTTTTCATTTCAACTTCATAAACCATTTTTCCGTTTTCATAGTCAAGCTCGATTTCCTCAACAACTGCATCCGGATACACCTTGAGAGCCTTCTCTTTGGCTTTTTCTGTGCCGATATAGCTCTTAGTGCTCGCTTTTCCCGTAACAGTCATTTCCTCTGCCTGCGTATGCCTTGCGGAAACAATCAGATTCAGCTCGTTAACGGACAGCCTCGCAAGCTCGGAAAATTCAAGTGTACTCTCGTTTGCGATAATGTTGTTGATAAGCTCCGCTTTGCCCTGAGAAATTCCGTATTTTACTGCAAGCGCTTCGAGTTCCGCGGTTTTTGTCAGGTGCTGACTTATTACAGCGGCGTTCCCGACACTCGCTTCAATCGCCTGACTTATTTCTTCCGCAAGCTTCTTTTCAAGTGCCGCACCGTCTTTGGCGTCCGACACTGTGACCAGCACAGAGTTCTTCATTTCGCTGATAAAGCCGTTTTTCACCATCGAGCCGATGAGCGCGTTTGTTGCCACGTCTATATCAGAGCCGCGAAAGTCCATTTCATCAATAATGATTTCCGCATCGCGGTTGAGCGGAACACAGGAGACAACGCGTTCGCGGGAGTTGATTTTCAACTCGATTGAGGGATTCACATCAATCGCAATGCATGCGGCGGGTCTTGCATACATATTACTCGAAAGCCCGATTCCCAGCACTATGCCGGCAGCAGCGGCAATACCGGTTATCTTTGAAAACGTTTTTTTCTTTTTGACATTGGGCACAAATTGAACGATGTTTTCGCCGTCCGAGCCGTTGTTGATTTCGCCGTTTATCTGCTCAAAAATCTCCGGCGTGGCATTTCTATATGCTTTTCTGATTTTCTGCTTTATTTCTTTACGTTTCATCTTTGTTCCTCCCCTTCATAATCACCGGGCATCAAAGTGCTTTTTCATTTTGTGCAGTGCTCTGTTGTACTTTGAAAGCACGGTTGAAAGCGGAATCTCAAGAATTTCAGAAATTTCTCTGTGCTTCATTCCGCTGACAACGTGCATGATGACTATGCTTCTCTCCTCTTCGCTTAATGCCGTCATCATCATTGAGATCAGCTCGTTGTCGTCAACATTTTGAGTGAAATCCACAGGGCTTTCGCAACCGATTGCTTCGTCAAATTCAACATCGGACTTTCTGCTTTTGCGCAGGTGCATCAGGCAAAGATTTCTGACGATTGTGAAAATCCACGCCATGGGTTTCCCCTGTGAAAAATAACCGATGGCGTTTGCGTGAATCTTCAAGTATGTTTCCTGCATTATATCCTGCGCGTCATGTGCGTTCTTTACAATTGAAAGCGCAAAGGAGTATACTGCGGTTTTTGTAGTTTCATACAGTTCGGAAAACGCTTCAGTGTCACCGTTTGCAATCCGCGGTATCAAGCTTTCATTCAGCTCTTTCCTTTTTGAACTGTGTTCAACAGCCATTACAACGCTCAGGAATAACATCAGCAACATTCCTTTCAATATATCAATGCTTTTCAATACAATTTTATTGCTTTATTTCTGAAGATTTTTTAACGAAATACAATTATATGTCGGGACAGCACAGAAGAGTTTCAAAAAAGTTTTGCGGTCCATGCAATAAAACCGCATTCTGCCGCATTATGTAAGTGAAAGGCACAAAACAGCCTGAAAATTTTGAACAAAGAAAGGTGAAAAAAATGAAAAAAATAAAATCTATCGTCGCTGTCTTCCTTGCAATCGTCACAATGTCAGCTGTCAGCGTGTGTGCATCCGCAGCAAACACAATCACACCGGAACGCGCAAAGCAAGCAGCACTCACTCACGCCAAGCTCAACGAAGCAGATGTTGAGTTCATACAGGTTGAAATGGATTATGATGACGGCTTGTATGTATACGAAGTTGAGTTTTTTAGCGGAAACCTTGAATACGAATACACAATCAATGCAAAAAGCGCAAAAATAATTGAATGGGACAAAGAATACGATGACGATCACCGCCGCACAGCAAATCCCCCGAAAGCAGAGAAGCCGGCCGCCCCGACCGTTAAGCCGAAGCCCGAAAAAAAAGCGGTTATCGAGCTTGACGCTGCAAAGAAAGCCGCACTCGACCATGCGGGATTCTGCGTCTCCGATGTGAAGTTCACAAAGGCAGAGCTTGATCGCGATGACGGCAAGTCAACCTATGAAATTGAATTCCGCAAGGGACGCGTTGAGTATGATTACGAAATTGATGCCTTTAACGGTGGTGTTCTCAAAGCTGAAAAAGACGTTGATGATGATTACATTCAGCTGAGAATCGGCAGCCTCTTCAGAAGCTGGTTCAGATCTCTCCTGGCAAGATAACAAAAGTGAACACAGAAGAGCCATCCGTACGGATGGCTCTTTCTGATGACAGGGTACATACATCCATAACAAACGAGAGCAGAGCTGCAGTAATACAGCTTTGCATTATTCTTTATGCCCAGATTCTGTCAAGCCATTGAATGCTCATACCGAGCCATGAGGACACATATTCAATCTTTGAAATGTCACCGGCGCAGGTTGCGCTCGTTGCAAGAGAAAGACCGTGAGAACCGTTTGAGAATATATGTAATTCAAAATTTACGCCGTGTTCAGCACATTCGTCGGCAAATGCAAGCGAGTTTGCAATCGGAACACAGCCGTCGTTGGCGGTTGAAAAGATGAAGGTGGGAGGAGTTTTATCGTCAACATATTCGTTTGTTGACGGCACAGGAAAAGCAAGCACCTTTCCGATTGAGCTAAGGATGCACGGATAGCCGAGAATTGCCGCGTCGGGACGAACACAGCCCATTGCAGCAAGCGCGCTTGCAAGGTGTCCGCCTGCGGAAAAGCCAATTACTGCAACCCTGTCAGCCATAATGTTCAAATCATCGGCGTTTTCTCTGATATATTTCAGTGCCTCCTCCGCCTCGGCGAGCACTCGTTCAAAGCCTATATCCTCACCTACAGAATACCGCAAAACAAAGGCATTGAAGCCGGATGCCATATATGCCAGCGCAACAGGTTCTGCTTCTCTGTCCGAACACATATGATAGCCTCCGCCGGGCAAAACAAGAATTGCCCTCCTGCGCACCTGATTCGGCATTTCTTTTGACGGTTTTTGGATATACGCTTCAAGTACAGCCGTTCCGAGAATTTCAACCGTTTTTGTCTGCATATTGTTTTACCTCCGCTTTTTTTCTGGCTTTCATCTCATACATTGCATCATCGGCACTGCGAAACAGTTCATAAACATCAGTCCGCGAGCCGTCTGAATCAAAGGCATAACCGTATGACGCTTCAACCTCAAGTTCACCGTCCTTGGCAAAAATCTCGCGTTCAAGATCAAAACGTTTGAAGCAGGAATCGACATTGCTTTGACTGAAATTCCTAATTATAACAACAAATTCATCGCCGCCGATACGGTAGCATTTACCGATTCCGCCGAATGCACGCTGAATGCAGTTAGCCGCTCCGATAATAAGATTATCGCCCTTGTCGTGACCTCTGAAGTCATTGATTTTTTTCAAATTGTCAAGGTCAAAGAGTATAACACCGTATTTGCCGCGGTCGGTCTTCTGCGCACCGAGCCTTTCCATTTCCTCGTTGAAAGCTGTTCTGTTTGACAAGCCTGTGAGGTTGTCTGAATATGCAAGCTTTTTGAAG
>CAZIMM010000022.1:1545-10697 GCA_964540415.1 uncultured Eubacteriales bacterium | reverse complement strand
CGGGCGTCGGCATTAAGCGCGTTGATTGAACGTCTGACCGCTCCGATACCCGTGAACACAACAAATGCGACAATGCCCCAGCAGAAGAATTTTGCATTGTCATCAATGTCAACCAGATAATATTGCTCAAGCGCAAGTATAGCACAAACGCTCAAAACACAAATGCCTATCAGCACCTCGGCAACTTCCTCATTGTCAAAGTATCTGTATTCCAGAACACTCACGAAAATTACCCAGAGTGCCGCGAAAATCATCAGTGCATGCGTTACGGTGGTTGTCTGGGAAAGATTAATTATGCCCTCGACATAAAGAGAAATTGAGATGAAGAAATTCATGAGCACGAGCAAGGCGATTGCGTCAAAGCTCTTTTTGTGCTCTTTGCACAGACCCTTTGCAAACATAAGAATCGGCACAGGCATGAGCATAAAGGAAAAGTGCGCAATTAAATAAAGCACGGCGCGATTTGCAACAAACGGCGTGAGCACGGTTGAATCAGTCATCAGCCAAAGCGCCGCGAGAATTGCAAACATACCCAATCCGGCAAAGCTGCCGCCGTTTATGCGCAAACGTCTGACTTTTAGCAGGATGCTCAGGCCGAGCATTATCACTCCGATTGAACACATGGAGATTGAGAAAATTACAATCCAGAGCTGACTGCTGATGAGCTGAACCGTCAAAGCACTCCTGTTGCCCAGCTCAATTGCGTTGAGGAGCAGGCGATCGTCATCGTTCTTCGAAAGCTCAATTGTTATCGGTTTACCCGCACTGTCAAACGGCAAGTCAATAATATTCCAGACCAATCCGAAACGCGCACCGAACCATGAGTTGTTGCTGAACCCGAATTTGTAAATTTCTTTTTTGTCCACGAAAACACGCACGGTCTGATTGTTTGTTTTCAAACAGATTGAAAGCCCGTTCTCAAGGTTCACCGGAAGAACGTTGGAAATATTAACCTCGTTTTGTGTACATTTTATGTTTTCCGGCAAGGTTCCGAGAATATAGCTTCCCTCGTCAGTGGAATACACCCAACCATCGTTGTAATCAACAATGTTCTTGACTCCTGCCGACACATCATCAACATAAAAGTTAAACGAGGCGTAGGCAATCAGATAAAGCGCTGCTATGACAGCCAGAGTAAATCCGATTGCCACCGCTTTGCCCATTCGTTTGTCAATAATTTTCGTGTTCAAAGAAGCACCCTCATAGTTGTTGTTTTGAAAACCGTTACTCGCTGATTTTGAATCTGTAACCTGCGCCCCAAACGGTTTCGATATACTTCGGGGACGAACTGTCATCCTCGATTTTTTCTCTGATTCTGTTGATGTGAACTGTCACAGTTGAGGTTTCGCCGATTGAGTCAAAGCCCCAGATTTTGTCAAACAGCACATCCTTGCTGAAAACAACATTCGGATTTGCAGCAAGATAATACAGAAGGTCAAACTCCTTGTTTGTGAGAATAATCTCCTTATCATCGACAAAAACACGGCGTGAGCTTTTGTTTATGCGCAGTCCTCCGCACACAATTTGCTCGGGGGTCTCGTTCTTGCCGTGTTCGGTCAGCCGTTTGTAGCGCGAAATATGAGCACCGATTCTCGCCACAAGCTGAGACAGGCTGAAGGGCTTAGTTATGTAGTCATCTGCTCCGTTGCCGAAAGCGTGAATCAAATCCACGTCCTCCTGCTTTGCAGTGACCATCAAAATCGGAATGTCTTTTTTTGCTCTGATTCTTCGGCAGACCTCGAAGCCGTCCATTTCGGGAAGCATCAGGTCAAGCAGAATCAAATCAAAGTCGCCGCACAAAGCCGCAGTCAATCCGGATTTTCCGTCAAAACAGTTTTCCACATAAAAATTATTGGCCTCAAGATAATCCTTTTCGAGTTCACCGATAACCTTATCGTCCTCAATAATAAGTATTCTGCCTTCCAAAACCTCACAGCCTTTCTTCATCGTGTTTGTCTGTTTCATCAGTGCTGTTTGCAAGTGGCAGCTGAACAAATAGTGTCAAACCGGTCAGCTTGCTGCTGCGTGCCCAGATTCTTCCACCGTGTTGTTCGACAATCTGCTTGACAATTGAAAGCCCCATTCCGCTTCCCTCGGAAATATTCGTGCGTGCTTTGTCTCCTCTGAAAAAGAATTCAAATATTTTCTCCTCATCCCCGGGAGCAATTCCAATGCCGTTGTCCGAAAACTCAATGAGCAGGAAACCGTCCTTGGTTTTCATTGTTATGACAAGCTCTCCGTCATCTCTGTCGGGACGTTTATATTTGATTGAGTTTGCAACAATATTGTCAATTGCACGTTTTCCGTTTGCAATGTCAATATTACAGATTGCCGGCTCCCTGCATTTCTTGATAACCCTTAACTTCAAGCCGTTTTGCTCGGTGTAAAATCTGCAATTGTCAGCGTAGACTCCAATCAGCTCCTGAACATCCGCCTTGCGGCGGTTGAACGGAATTCGGTTGACGTTGATTCGAAGCATTTCCGACATTTGCTTAAGCGTCGAATCCATATCTCTTGCGGTTTCGAAAATTGTTCGGATGTATTTTTCGGTTTTTTCCGGAGAATCGGCAATTCCGTCAATCAAGCCCTCGGCATAGCCTTGGATTTTGGTTAAAGGTGTTCCGAGGTCATGAACGAAACCGGAAATCATTATTCTGCGGTTTTCGTTAAACTTCAATTGCTCCTCATGATATTCGCTCATCTTTAATCGGACACTGTCAACGTCGGAATAAAGCCTCCCGATTTCATCTTCATTTTCGTATGTTATCGGAGTAACAAGATCTCCCTCGCTGAGTTGTTTGGCATGTGTGCCGAGATTCTTAAGCGGAGTAATTATGTTTTTATTATAACGCACGATGATGGCGAGATTTGAGAGTATCAAAACGGCGATACAGACGAGCACCGACAGCCAGATATAAAACGCCTGCCCTGTCAGCAGTCCGACAGCAACTTTTTCTTCGACTCCGTCTGTAAAAGTGAAGAAATCCGGATTGTACATAATCATGCAGATGTGCTCATCATTCACAGAATCGCTGCAAAACGTGATAATCGTTCCCCCGTTTACGGATGAGGAAATAGAATTTTCATCAACACTTGTTTTGCCGAGTCTGCCAAAAAATTCACTGCGTGAGATACCGGGCGTGAGGTAGTAATCATTACCGTTCTGATTGTAAATATAAATATTCCAACCGTCTTTTTCCTTGTCTGTCAGAAATGCGACAAACTTTTCGGACAAGCCGGTTTGGGAAAGCTCCGGCAGCATATTGTCCAGTTCCAGCTCAATTTGATAGGTGTAGACAAACTGCCACTGCTTAAATGAATACCTCAAACTGCTATCGCTGCTTGAGAAAAAACCGACAACGCTGAGATACAGAACGGCATTCACGATAATAAGTATAATCGGCAAAAATGTCAAAAATATGTTTGAGCGCAGAATACGTTCCTTTACCGATGTCATTTTATTCTCAGCAAACATTTTGTTTTGTCCGCCTTTCAAAAATTCCCTTGTTCATGCCGATGCAATCTGGTAAAGATAATAAGGATATTTATACGGTCGGTGATGATTTTTGGCAAAGTTCAAGGAGTACTCTTTTGTTTATGCATTCGGAGCGATTCTTTACAGTTTAATTGAGGTTTTGTTCAGAGGTTATACACATTGGACGATGACTCTCACGGGAGGACTCGCCTGCCTGATGCTATACATTAACGCAATCAAAATGAAAACAAAAAACCTTTTTTTGCGATGCCTTACAGGGTGTATAATCATCACGGTAATTGAATTCTTTGTCGGATGCATTATCAACAAGGGATTTTGCATGAATGTCTGGGATTATTCTCAACGTCCTGGCCACATTCTCGGGCAGATATGCCCGCTGTTCACATTTTTCTGGTTTTTGCTGAGCTTTCCGGCAACCCTGCTGTGCCTGTTCATAAAGCAACGGCTGTTTACCCCGGGCTGCCGGAAAGTCAGAGCTGTGAAGTTTTCTCAGCTGTTCCTGAAATAATTCTCGATGCCGTTAACAGTCGCCTGAGCCAGAGTGTTCTGGTTTGTGCTGCCTGCGAGCACATTGCATTCCGTGACATTTGTCACGAAGCCGTATTCCACAAGCACACTCGGACATTCCTCAACTCTCGTCACGCGGTACGGACCGAATTTCGCTCCCCGGTCAACACCGTTTCGCATTGAGCTGCCGGCATAAATCGTGTTTGTATATGCCGAAACAAGCTGTGTGTGAATTGCCTTTGCAAGCGGCTGGGAATACGATTTATAATAAAACGACATTGTGCCGTGCGCACTGCTTGAGGAATCCGAAGCGTTGCAGTGAACGGAAACGAATATATCGGGATTGAGATTGCGGCAGGAAAGGACTCTTTCATCAAGTGTTATGTTGAAGCTTTCGCTGCTTCTTGTCATAACAACTGTTGCACCCTTTGCCTCAAGCTTGGTTTTAATCTTCTTTGCAATTGCAAGATTGAGCGCCTGCTCCTGGATTCTGGAGCCGCCGGAATAGATAACACCGAGTGCCCCCGGGTCGCTTCCGCCGTGACCGGGGTCAAGCATAATGACCTTCCCCGAAAGCGACGAAGATGTTCTTTCCTTGACGGAAATGCAGAGTGTACCGTTGGAGAAATAATAGCACTTCGCACCGTAGAACCCGCCGTTGCTCTTGAGATGAAGCCGCAATGTGACCGTGCGCGGAGACGAGCTGCTTATCCATTCGGCACTTTGAATTATCGAGCTTCCCGAAACATTGGGTTTTCCGCTGACCGAACCGGTATAGTAAAAAGTGAAATCAACATAGGTTGCATTGAAGCTTGAAACGCTGTAAGGTCTGCCGGCAATTTCCGTAAAATAACTGACCGGCTTTGCATCCTGATTGAACGGGACCTTCCACTTCATTGAAAGCACGATGTTTGTTGAATCGCCAGCTGTTGTTGAGGATTCTACAACCGAAATCGAATTTGAAGGCATATTGAAGCCCGAGGATATCAGCTTTACGGAATCCTTGTAAACCCTTCTTCCTGAGCCGAGAATATAATATTCGATTCCGTTATATGAAGCTTCACCGGTGATATAATCAAACGTGCCCTTTGGCAGCGGTGAATAAACCGGAACAGAAAAATCATTGAGCGGCGAAACAGGCATTGTTTCCGCATACGGCTTTGTGACCTCGCACATCTTTGAATAACCGCTGACTCCCGCATATGCATAGGGTGTCACCATGCCCTGAATCGCTCCCTGCGTTGTTGCGGGCTTGTTTGTTGTTGTCGGGGCGGCCGTTGTTGTCACCTTTGTGTGTGAGGAACGGGTTGTTGTTTCCGCAGTAGTTTCCGGCGGAGCCTCGATGGTGACACCGTTCTCATCTGTGAGCAGCTCGGTGGTTGTCGGAGTTGCTGTGGTCGGAGGAACGGTTGGGGGGTCTGTCGGAGGTTCAGTTGTCGTCGGCGCGGCAGTGGTCACAGGTCTTGCCGTTGTCGGCGGGTCCGTGATCGGAATTTCCGCGCTCACCTTAACCGCAGCCCCGGTTTTGCTTTCGGAAAGGCTGTTGTACTTTGCTCTGAAAGTGACATTTCCGAGGTTTTGAGTAACGGTCGTGGATGCCGGCATGGTGTAGTTGCCGACAAAATAGCTGTAGTCAGAATCGCTGCTGAGCTTGACATTGTCGCCGGCGTAAGATGTTTTTGTGAGAGTAATGCTCTTGCCGGCAACTGTTGCAGTAACGGTTGCTCCTTTTATTGCAATTGCGGAAAGCTCAATTGCCGTTCCGCCCGGTGCAGTAACATTACCTGTTGGGGAAACAGACTTGATAAGTGCTATATCATATTTGACTGTGTAAGTCAGCGTCTTGTCTTTTTGGGTAAACACAAAGGTGTTTTTGCCGGGAGACAAAGTCTTGCTCAAAGAAAAATATCCCTCGGAGTTGACCTCCAGCTTTTCTCCGTTGAGCAGGATGTCGTTGTTGATGTCGCCGGCTCCGACAAAGGAAATTGATGACTCGTTGGTTGTCACCTCAGTTTTTGAAGGTGAGGTAATTATCAGTTCCTTGAAGGAATCCACAAGCACTCGGTTAACAAGATAATCCGCAAGCGCTCTCGTGGTGTCCTGCTTGTTTTCAAGAATGGATGTGCTGCTGAAGAAGCCGTTTCCGGCGCACTGCATCACTCCGTCAGTTGCGGAAACCTGCTTTACGATTTCATCCGGATCGCTCCACTTATCGTCCGAGAACAGGCGGTCAGCCATGTGGCCGAAATAGAGCTTGATTCCGCTCTGTCCGGAAACACCGCCCCACCAGGCTATCATGTCGGCATAAGAAATTACGTCATCGTCAAGAACTGTGTCTGTTTCAACATAAATATAGTCAAGCAGACGTGCGTCCATCCAGCCCTTTGAATCACAGAGATAATCAACGAGAGACTGTTTTGTGCCCTTTCCGAAGCCTGTTGCGGAAACGCTTGTGTTTGCCCATATTTCGCTCACGCAAGCGCCGAAATATATCTGCGGCCTGATTTCCTTTGCCGTCGTGCGCAGGGCACTGATACCGTTGGTTATTTCAGTTATTCCCGGAAGACCCGACAGAGAGCCTCCCAGCTCCTGCGATGTCACATTTTTCACCATAAATCCGGATGCACCGGTTTCAAGATATGAGCGCAGCACAGGTTCGTTAATACTTATCATTTCGTTGCTTACCGACATAACACTTTTTGCGTCCGCGGCAACAAATGTGTAAAGGCCGATTCCGCCCGCATACTCCACGGCAGCGGAAATTGCAGCGGTGTCTTCACCGAAAAGCACAACGGAATTAAAACCCATTGAGCCGATTGTACTTAAAGCGTTTTTAACCTGCTCCTGCGTTGCGGAGCAATCCAGCCAAACTGCCTTAAGCTTGTCCGACTCGGAAGGCACAAGCGTCTCGGATGAAACCGGAGCACTGTCCTCCCCCGGCTGTGTTGTCTGCTCACCGTCTCCGATTCCGAAAACTCCGAGCACTTTGTCGGAATAACCGGAAAAATAAATCAACGCCGCTGCTCCGAGAGCAACAACCAGCACAATTGCGGCGATAACCGCAACTTTCTTCCACACTTTCTTTTTCATTACTCACTGTCTCCCATTGCTTTGATAAAGTTTGCAAGTTCTTCCTTTGTTTCTTCATTGAACATATAGCTGTATGAAAACAATGCTATACCGTCAAAATTGCCGCTTTGTGCAACATACTGCGCCTGGCGCGCAATGATGTCACTGTTCTCCTTCCATTCCTCCGAGCCATCTCCGGCGTAAGTGTCTGTTGTACCCGACTTATAAAAAGCGAGTCCGCAAATCAGTTTTACGTGTGAGCCTTCGGCGAGCTGCGCCCATTCGTCGCACGTTTCCTCAAACGGCTTTGTTGAATGCTCAAAGCCATAATAAATCTGAGGCATGAGATAATCCGTAAACCCCTCAAGAAGTGTCCACAGCCGAACATCGGCGTAGTGGGTGTTATAATTGTCCTCAATGCCGCCGGCAGGGCTGATTCCAAGCTCAATTTCCGGATTTTCGAGCTTGATTGTTGCATAAAGACCCGCCAAAAACGCGTTGACATTCTCCCTTCGCCACTGTGCAAGAGATGCCTTTCCTCCGGCCGCCGTATATTCACCGTATTGCAAAGAGTCAATTTCAGGGTCGGTTGACGGGTAAAAGTAATCATCCAAATGAATTGCATCGACATCATAATTTCGGATGATTTCCCTCACGCCCTCTATTATGAGGCGCTGAACCTCACCCTCGCAGGGATTGAAGAAAATGCCGCTGTCAATAACAATAAGCCGCCTGTCGTTTTCAGTGTTGTCGTCCGAATTCCAGATTGCCGCGGGATTGTCTGGGGAAAGCTGCGAAAAATCGCAGGAATATAGCACACGGTACGGATTTATCCATGCGTGAAACTCAAGCCCGAGCCCGTGAGCCTGCTCAAGAGCTATGCCGAACGGATCATAGCCCGGATTCTTCCCCTGCTCGCCTGTGATAAATCTGCTCCACGGAAAAAGCTCTGACGGATAGAACGAATCCGCATATGCACGCGCGTGGACGATGACGGTGTTTATCCCGCTGCTTTTGAGATTTTCAAACATATGTGTTATGTTCTCTCTGAAGCCTTCAGCGTCCGCACCCTCGGCGGCGGACTGCAGCTCATAACAGCTGATCCATGCCGCTTTCATCACAACTTCACGAGTTTCCTTCAGCGGAGGAGGTTCGCTTTCATTCTTGGGGGCGGCGCATGAGCAAAGGCAAAGCATGGCGACTGCCAGCAGTGCGCAAACAAACCTTTTTAACTCAGGTCGCCTCCTCCGATTGAGTTTCCGTCTCCGCTAGCGGTGTTGAAATACGCTTGATTTCAATTGTGTCATAGAGCCGCTTGAAGCAGATTCCCACTCTGAATTCCTTTTGACATTCGGGGCAGCGGAATATTGCCCTGAAAAATCTGTTTGAATATTTCCAGTCCGTCGTTCTCTGCGCCGCAGTACCGCAAAGCTCACAGTTATAGTAAAGCTCCCTTTTGTCAACCAGGGGGTTGTTAATGTTGCTTATCGGATGGGGCTTAAACTCAAGCTTGCCGTAAAAAGCAGCGTTGCAAACCTTAATATAACGCTTGAAAGCGACCTCATCGTAAGTTCTGCGCAAGCATTCGGCACTCATATCGCTGTCATCCAGAGCGCGATGGAGCGAATACGCCTGTGTGTCAATTTGCAAAATATTTGCCGCCTTCTCCAGACCGACCTGCTGCGACTTCGGGAGCTCAAGCTTATACTGAATGTAATCCTGCAAATTCACAAATTTCGTCAGAAACGGGATAAAGGAGATGCCGTTTATATATTTATAGTTTCCGATGAGCACTCTTATGTCACCGTCTCCCCACGAAAGCAAAACCGTGTCCTTTGCACCTATCCACTTGCGGAAAGAGGAGAATGCCTTTTCAAACGGCATTCCGTTTTTGATGTCCTCATTCGTGATGTGTGTGAGTTCTTTGACACTCCCGCGAAGACGCTTCCCGATTTGCGGCTTGACAAAGCAGGAGAAGCTTCCGATCTTTTCGAGATTTTCGTCGAGCTTTACCGCTCCGATTTCGATAATTTCGTTAATAAAACCGTTAATGCGTCTGCCATAGACATTGTTCCATTCT
>CAZIMM010000022.1:0-1535 GCA_964540415.1 uncultured Eubacteriales bacterium | reverse complement strand
ATTGCATTGATGAAAATTTCCTTCCTTACTTCTTATACAATTCAGCGATTTTCAATGCTCTTTCACATATCAGACTGCGAACATCCTTCGGTTCCTCAAGCACAAGACGACCGAAGCTGCCGGTTATCATTGCAAGGAACTCATCGTCAATTCTGACTTTTGTTTCAAATGTAAATACTTTCTCGTCACCGCCGATAATTCTCATTCTCTTTCCAAACAGTGAAACAGCGTAAGCATACCGTGAGTTGTCGCATCTGATTCTGATTGAGCGTTCTCCGTCCTCAAAGGTGAAGAAATTGCGTTCAATATAGTCAGTGATATCAAAGTCATTAAGCCCGGGCATTTCAGAAGGAGCTTTCGTCTCGGACATCAGAACCTGAATTCCGGTTATTGCCGAAACCGGCAGATGAGTGATTTTTTTTGTGAGACGGTTCACAAACAAGAGATAGTAACCTGTCTGCAGACAGAATAGCCTCAACGGGTCAACCGTGATTGCGTCACCGTATTCATACGGAACACCGTTTTTTATTTTGTCAATATTGTATTTAATGACGAGCTGCTTTGAATCTGTCAGTGCAGCGCAAATCATATCAAGCCTTTTGGTGATATCTCCGTTTGCCTCATACCGTTCATAAACGTAGATGTTGTTCGTCATAGCTGCCCGCTTCTGCTCGCTGGCAAGGCAGCACAGCTTTTCTGTTATATCGTCCTTGTTCGATTTTGTGAGAAAAGCTGCCGAACGCACGCTGTTGACACAATAGCAAAGGTCCTGAAAGCTCATTAATCTGTTCACAAAATAATAACCTTTTTTCGGAACAGAGACCTGAATAATATTCATGCCGAAGTCCCTCAAAGCTTTGATATCGGCATAGATTGTTTTGCGCTCGGCGAATATGCCTCTTTTTGAAAGCTCCTCGCAAAGTTCGGATGCCGTGAGAATATTTTCCTCGTCCGTCTTGTTGAGAAAGATTTCTCTCAAAACAAGTAATCTGAGTCTGCCGTTTGACCTTTCCATTTAAACATCACTTCCGAAAGAAGATTGTTGAGGACAATTTTTTCGTCAGTATTTCAGTTGCTCATTTACCCTTATCACAGTTTCTTCATCCAGCTTAACAAGCTCGCGGTCATAGGTGAGAATTCCGTTGACCTCAAATTCAACGTCGCTGACCTGAGTGTAAACCGTTGCACACAAACCCTTTTTGATGAGCGGAATCACCTGATTGTCATGCAGTTTTTCATATGCTCCCGAGAGCTTATCCTTATTCTTGAACATAATGTATCCGAAGCTCTTGCTCTGATTCCAAACATGACCTTCAATTATCTCGCTGTAGCCGCCGAACTCACTGATGACAAACGGTCTGCCGTCGGGCTTCGGAAGCTTGATCGGAAGGATATATTTGTGCATGCTTTTGAAATCAATGCCGCCCTGGTCATGCCAGCCGCTTGCATGGTCAACAAAACGGGACGGATCAAATTTCTTGACGTCTTCCGCGATCTTTTTTGCATCAAACTGTCCCCAGCCCTCATTGAACGGA
>CAZIMM010000021.1:0-28912 GCA_964540415.1 uncultured Eubacteriales bacterium | reverse complement strand
TACTGATAGAAATCATAAGGTGAGGTCTTTTCAGGGTCAAGCCACACTGCGCCTTTTTCTGTTTTGCCCATTTTTCTGCCGTCGCTTGTCTGGAGAAGCTTAAAAGTCATACCGAAAGTTTCCTTGCTGTCGGCACGTCTGTTCAATTCTACTCCGCCGATGATGTTGCTCCACTGGTCGTCTCCGCCAAGCTCAAGCTTGCAGTCGTATTTTCTGTTCAGAACAAGGAAATCATAGCTCTGCATGAGCATATAATTCAGCTCAAAGAATGACAGACCCCTCTCAAGGCGCTGCTTGTAGCACTCAAACGCGAGCATACGGTCGACTGAAAAGTGCACACCGACCTCTCTCAAAAAGTCAATATAGTTGAGGTTTGAAAGCCAGTCAGCGTTGTTGACCATTATAGCCTTGCCCTCGGAAAAATCTATCAGCTTTGACATCTGCTTTTGGAAGCATTCGATGTTGTGAGCGACAATTTCCTTTGTGAGCATTTTTCTCATGTCTGTTTTCCCGGACGGGTCACCTATCAGTCCCGTTCCGCCGCCGAAAAGAGCAATCGGGGTATGCCCCGCGCGCTGCATATGAGCCATAACCATTATCTGAACATAATGACCGACATGAAGACTGTCTGCAGTCGGGTCAAAGCCGATATAAAACTTGATTTTTTCTTCTGTGAGCATACGCTCAACCTTTTCCTCGTCCGTGACCTGCGCAATCAGGCCGCGGGCTTTCAGTTCTTGCCAAACATTCATTGAATAGCCTCCGAATTTTGTTTTATTTTTTCAGCCTGAGCCAGCATTTCAATTGCCGTGCTCAGCTGCAGTTGTGTTGTTGCTCCGCCTATCATTCTTGCAAGCTCTTCGGCTCTGCCGGAAGCATCAAGGCAATCAACGGCGGTGAAGGTCTGTCCGTCTCTGACGGATTTGCTGATGAGCAGATGATTGTCACTCATTGAGGCAATTTGTGCAAGATGTGTTACACAGATAACTTGTCTGCCGTTTGAAACCTCCGAAAGCTTCAGAGCAATTTTTTGTGCCGCTCTGCCGCTGACGCCGGAATCAATTTCATCAAACACCAGCGTTCCTACCTCGTCCTTGCCCGCGAGCACACACTTGATTGCAAGCATGATTCTCGCAAGTTCACCGCCCGATGCAATTTTTGCAAGCGGCTTCGGTTCTTCACCGGGGTTTGCGGAAATCAAAAATTCAATGCAGTCGATTCCGTTCGCAGTGAGTACCGTTTCTGTCCTGTTGACAACAAAACGGACATCCGGCATATCGAGGAAAGCAAGCTCAGCGGTTATTGCTGCAGCGAAGCGCTCACCTGCGGAAATTCTTCTTTGCGAAAGCTCGCGCGCAAGCTCAACGGTCTTTGCCTTGCATTGCTTTATTTCGGATTTCAGTTCCTGCTCTCTTTCGTCGGAAAGCTCTATGAGTCTGCGCTCTTCACGGCAATTCTCAAGATACGCGAGTATTTCGCTCTCCGTCTCGCCGTACTTTTTGCTGAGTTTATACAGCAAATCGAGCCTGTCATCCACTTGCTGAGCCTCTCTCGGATCATATTCGAGAGAGTCAAGAATTGAGGCCAGGGACGAGGTTAGCTCCGCAATGCTGTATGACGCCTCACGCGCCTGTGAAGCCTCATCGGAAATACCGTCATAATATCTTGCGGCATCCTCAAGGCTCGCTGCTGCCTGAGAAAGTGCGTCGGAAGCGCCGACAACTTCACCGTCACCCGACAGAATTATCTGTGCCTGTCGGATTCCTTCAATAACACGCTCGCTGTTGCGGAAAAACTCACGTTTTGAGAGCAAGGCTTCACGCTCGCCGGGCACCGGCTGTGCTTTTTCAATTTCGTCAATCTGAAAACTGAGCAGGTCAAGCCGGCGGAGCTTCTCGCTTTCATCAAGTCTTGCGGCTTCAAGCTCGCGTCTGAGTGAACACAGGGTGTCAAATGAGCTTCGGTATCGGAAAACCGGCTCTTCATTTTCAGCCATGGCATCAATAAATGAGCAATGTTTCTCGCTGTCCAAAAGCGCCTGGCTGTCGTGCTGACCGTGTATGTTCACAAGCTCACGTCCGATGCTTTTCAGCATCGCCACCGTGACAGGCTGACCGTTGACTCTGCAGATATTTTTGCCGTCCGCTCCGATTGAGCGTTGAATCAGGAACGCATTGTCCTCGGCGGTTTCAATACCGAGCTGCCGGACCGCTTCTGCGGCGCTTTCGGAAACATCCTCAAACACTGCGCTCACCTTTGCTGAGCGGCTGCCGGTTCTCACAAGCTCGCGGGAGGTGCGCTCACCGAGTACGGCATTGATGGAATCGAGAACAATCGACTTGCCGGCACCTGTCTCACCGCTCAGGACATTGAAGCCGTCGGTAAAAACAATGTCGGCATTCTCAATGACCGCAATATTTTCAATTTTTAGATTTTTGAGCATAAAACCCATTCCATATCTGAAAATTAATTGTTCAAAAGCATTTCAAGTGATGACTTGATTTTTTCCGCAGACTGTTCCCCACGGCAGAGGACAAAAACTGTATCGTCACCGGCAAGTGTGCCGACAATGCCGGACCACTTCATGGCATCAAGAGCGGCGCACGCAGCCTGTGCCATTCCGGAATAGCAACGCAAAACCACCATATTCATCGAATAGTCAACAAGCTGAACGGACTGGGCGAAAATCGCAAAATACTTTTTCGAACGGTCATCTCCCGAACCGGATTCGGCTGAATACCTGTATTTGCCCCCTGAACCCGGAATTTTCACCAGCCCGAGCTCCTTCATGTCTCTTGAAACCGTTGCCTGCGTTGCTTCAACGCCGTTTTCCCGCAGGGCGGCAAGCAGTTCCTCCTGAGTTGATATTTCATAGGTGTCAATCAGTTTCAGAATCATTTCAAGACGTTTCTTTTTCATTCGGAACATCCTTTCGTCAAGCCCGGCGCTCGGCAAGCTTGTGGTTGAGCACTTCAAGAAAGCTTTCGTTTTTTATGCGGATAAAATCCGCCGAAATGTCGCTGCGTTTGATGCAGACATGGCAGCCCTCATCAATTCTTGTCATCTGTTCTCCATCGCAGGAATAATACAGTTCATTCTCGTTGCGGACAGCGGCATAGACGCTGAATTCCTCATCCGGTTTAAAAATAATCGAACGTGAAAAAAGAGAATGGGTGCAGATGGGTGTGAGGATTATGCTTTCAATCGACGGGTCAACTACTGGGCCGCCCGCCGAGAGCGAATATGCCGTTGAGCCGGTCGGCGTGGAAAAAATCACTCCGTCACCCAAATACTCATTGACCAGTCTGTCATTGTTTTTCACTGTAATCTCAATGAGCTTCAAATTGTTTTGGCGTGAAAAAACGGCATCATTTATGCAAAGTTCTTTTTTGAGAATGTAATTGCCTTTTTTCAATTCTACGCTAAGCAGCATACGTCTGTCAAGAGCAAAATCGCCGACAAAGAGTTTTTTAAGCTCGGCAAGCTCGTGCTGCTCAAGTCCAGCCATGAACGCAAGTCTGCCCGCGTTTATTCCCAGAACGGGTTTTGAGTGAACTGCTGCATTCTTGGCAGCATGAATAATTGTTCCGTCACCGCCTATGGCGATGACAGTGTCACATGCGGAAATTGCGCTGTCCGCAGGACAAAACTCCGCTTTTATGTCGCCGAGCTGTTCATAAAGCTCATCGGAAATAAGTACATGAGCATTGTATTTTGAAAGCTCGCGGCATACCTCTCGCGTCACTTCAGCCGCCTTTTCTCTTGTGAGGTTTGGAGTAACAGCAATTTTCATGTTCATTCACCGCCGTTCAACTTACTGTGTGATGCCGCGACAACCCCCGGAATATCGATTTCTTTTTCGGGTTCATCCTCGGAAACACCGAGATATAAAAGGTATTCTATGTTCCCCTCCGGGCCGCGAATTGGAGAAAAGTCAAGTCCGAGTATCCGAAATCCGTTATCTTTTGCATAAGCTGCGGTGTTTTCAACAACTTCGATGTGCACGCTCTCATCTCTGACAACGCCTTTTTTTCCGACTTTTTCTCTGCCGGCTTCAAATTGCGGCTTGACAAGGCATACCGCGTGTGCCGTGGGTGAAACGATGCCGTGCAAAGCGGGAAAAATATGTTTGAGTGATATAAACGAAACGTCACAGCTTGCAAACTCAATGCTTTCGGGAATTTGTTCGGGCGTTATGTGGCGGAAATTTGTGCGTTCAAGGTTTATAACGCGGTTGTCCGTCCTCAGCTTCCATGCAAGTTGACCGTAGCCGACATCAACAGCGTAGACCTTTGCGGCACCGTGCTGAAGCATACAGTCCGTGAAGCCGCCGGTGGACGCTCCGATATCCGCACAGACAAGCCCTTCCATGCACAAATCAAAGCATTCAACTGCCTTTTGGAGCTTTAGTCCTCCCCTGCTGACAAACGGCAAACGGTCTCCTCTGACTTCAACAATGTCTTTTTCGTCAATGCAGTCGCCCGCCTTAAGCGCTTTTGTGCCGTTGACATATACCTGACCCGCCATAATAAGTGCCTTTGCCCTTTCACGGCTCTCGGTCAAGCCAAGTTCAAAAACGCGGCTGTCAAGCCTTGCTTTCGCCAAAGGATACCACCTCCGTCATACCGTCACAATCGAGCTTAAAACGTTTGAGAAGTGAGCAAACGCTCCCCTGCTCAACGAAGCAATAGTCAACCGCGGTGAGTTTATATTTTCCCATATATCCGCCTTCAAGAAGAAGCAGAGCAAACTTTTCGCCGACACCGCCGTCGCGCACACCCTCTTCAAAGAAGAAGATGCTTTTTGCTCCGAGCAGCAGTGAGACAGCCTCACTGTCAATCGGTTTTATACGGTTCAGCTTGAGGAGGCAAACATTTTTGCCTTGCGAACGGAGAACATTCACAGCCGTGCAGGCGTTTGCCGATATTCTGCCGTAAGTCACAATGAATGTTTCCGCGTTCAAGTCACCGTAAACAGAATAACTGCCGACGGAATGCTCAAAATCCGCCGGAAAAGCAGGCTCACGGCCTTTTGGATATCTAATGGCTACAACATTGCTGTCCGTGTACAAAGCCGCGTTGAGGCTTCTTTTCAGCTCGTCATAGGTCGCGGGAGCGTAAATTGTGACGTCGGATATGCTTGAGAGAAACGCAACATCGAAAATGCCCTGATGAGTTTCACCGTCCTCACCGACAAAACCGGCACGGTCAATCGCAATAACCATTTTTTGCCGCTGAAGTGCCGCATCGTGAATCAGCTGGTCATAGCATCTTTGAAGAAAAGTTGAGTAAACAACAAAAACCGGCAGTTCTCCGCCCTTTGAAAGACCGGAGGCAAAGGTGACAGCGTAATCCTCGGCAATACCTACATCAAAGAACCTGTTCCTGAAGCGGTTGCAAAACTCAGTGAGGCCTGTTCCGAGAGACATTGCAGCGGTAATTGCACAAATGCGGTTATCTTCGCTTGCGAGAGCGCAAAGGTTTTTCCCGAATTCCTCGGAAAAATTCGTTCCGCTGCAAAGACGTTCGCCAGATTCCGGATTGAAGCTGCCGACGCCGTGGAATTCCGACGGAGACCGTTCGGCAAACCTGTACCCCTTGCCTTTTGACGTGCGTACATGAAGCAAAACCGGAGTGTTTATTTCCTTCGCAACTTCAAAAGCCTCGCAGAGCTGCTTAATGTTATGACCGTCCACAGGACCCATGTATCTGAAACCCATGTCCTCAAAAAGTGTGCTGTTATAGAGAATATTTTTAACAAAGGTTTTGAGATTGAACATTTTTTGTGATGCCCATTTGCCGACAAGCGGGATATGATTGAGCAAACGCTCTGTGCGCGCTTTCATGCGCGAATAGCTCTTCTTTGAACGGATTACGGCGAGATATTTAGCTATTGAACCGACGTTTTTGGATATAGACATTTCATTGTCGTTTAGTACAACAATCAGATGAGAATTCTTGTTCCTGCCGACATTGTTCATAGCCTCATAAACAAGACCGCCTGTAAATGCACCGTCCCCGATGACAGCAACAACATAGCCGGAGCAGTTGTTGATTGCTTCGGCAATACTCAGACCGTAGGCGGAAGCAATTGAGGTACTGCTGTGCCCGGAATAAAAGATATCGTGCTCGCTTTCACACGGGCGGGAAAATCCGGAAAGACCGCCCTCCTTGCGGAGTGTGTCAAACCCGGAATATCTGCCGGTCAACAGCTTGTGTGTGTAAATCTGATGACCGACATCCCAGACGATTTTATCATGCGGTGAGTCAAAGCTTCTGTGTATGGCGACAGTCAGTTCAACAACACCGAGATTTGAGGACAGGTGTCCGCCGTTAAGGGATACTGTGTTTATAAGCACTCCGCGTATTTCCTCGGAAAGCTCATTGAGCTGTTGCTCGTTCAGCTTTTTAATGTCTTGCGGAGCAGATATATTTTTTAAATATTCAGTGCTCATTTTATCTCCGAAAGCTTTAATTTTTACGTGTGGCGAGAGACTCGGCAAGCTGTGTCAGAAAAGCCGACTCATCTCCGAAAACTGCAAGAGCCTCCTTGGCTTCACATGTCAGCTCTGCAATCAGCTGTCTGCATTTATCAATTCCGATCAAGGACGGATAGGTGGATTTTCCGTTTTCGGTATCGCTTCCGATTGGTTTACCGAGTTCGACATCCGTGCTTTCAATATCAAGCAAATCATCCTTAATCTGAAAAGCAAGACCGATGCTGTATGCATATTTTTTTGCCGCGGAAAGCTTTTCGCCGCCAGCTCCTGCTGAAATGCAGCCCAGCTCACACGCACAGCTGATCATCTCACCGGTTTTCAGCTCGTCCATATGACGCAGTCCGTCTTTGTCAACCTGTTTCAGTTCATTGTCCAGGTCGATAGCCTGTCCGCCTATCATTCCCGCATAACCCGCGCGACGGGAAAGGCAGGCAACCGCTCTGACAATTGCGTCGGAACCCGAGTTGGAATTGCACAGTTCGGAAAAAGCAAGTGTCAACAGAGCATCCCCGGCAAGCAAAGCAGTTGATTCTCCGAATTTGACATGACACGATTGCCTTCCTCTGCGATAATCATCATCATCCATGCAAGGTAAATCGTCGTGAATGAGTGAATATGTGTGTACCATTTCAACAGCTGCGGCAAAAGGCAGTGCGTCATAAACATTGCCGTTGCACAGCCGTGCAAATTCAAGAGTCAGCACAGGGCGGATGCGTTTTCCGCCCGCAACGAGCGAATACTTCATTGCGCTTGCAATGTTGTCCCTTGCATCGTCAAACGGCGCAATGCTCGCATCAAGATAACGGTTGATCAGGATGAGGTATTCCTCAAAGCTGAAACTACTCATTAACGTCCTCCGCCTGCTCAAGGCTGATTATTTTCTGTTCGGCATTGTCAAGACATTCGTTGCAAAACTTTGCAAGACCGCTTGCTTTTTCATAGAGCTTAAGAGATTCATCCAGCGGTACGCTCCCCTCTTCGAGCTTTGCCACAATTTCTTCCAGTTCTTTCATAGCCTGCTCATATTTCATTTACATTCACATCCTTAATTTCACATTCGGCAGTTCCGTCACAAAATGTTATTGTTGCAGACTCTCCCTCTTTCAAAGCTGCAACTGTTTTGATAAGCTCACCGCCGACACTTGTCATGCAATATCCTCTTGCCAGAACACGGAGAGGACTAAGGGCATCAAGCTTGCCGCAAAGCAAAGAAAAGCTGTTTTTGTAGGCATTCAATCTTGTGCTCATCGCAGCGAAGGCTCTTGCCGATGTCTTGTCGGTATATTCTCTGAGCTGACCGACAGTAAACATCGGATTTTTCATTGCGGGTGCTGAACAAATCGCATTCAATACTGCCTTGTCCTGCTTGATTCGCGACATAACAGCTTTAGCGCAGGAAGCTACTGCCGATTGACAAAATGCTTTGTGCTCACGAAAATCAGGTACGGCAAGCTCAGCTGCGGCAGAGGGAGTCGGTGCTCGAAGATCTGCCGCAAAGTCGCAGATTGTGAAGTCTGTTTCATGACCGACAGCCGAAATTACCGGTATTCTGCTTTGAGCCACGGCTCTGACGACAGGTTCCTCGTTGAACGCCCACAAATCTTCAATCGAGCCTCCGCCTCTGCCGATTATTATTACATCGGCGCAATTGAGTGCGTTAACTCTGTTCAGTGCCGCCACAAGCTGCGGCGCGGCGCTTGCTCCCTGCACTTGAACGGGGCACATTATTATGCGTGCAAGCGGAAAGCGCCTTCCGAGAATGTTCATAATGTCCTGAACTGCCGCACCGGTCGGGGATGTGATTACGGCGATGCTCATAGGTATTTCCGGCAACGGTTTTTTACGCAGCGGATTGAATAAGCCCTCAGCCTCAAGCTTGTTTTTGAGCTGTTCATATGCGACGCTCAACGCACCGATACCGTCCGGCTGCATATCATCAACATAAATCTGATATTGTCCGTCGCGTTCAAAAACCGAAACTCTGCCGCGCACAAGAACACTCATTCCGTTCTCGGGCACAAAACGAATCAACTGAGCATTTGAGCGGAACATAACAGCCCTGACAGCCGAAGTGCTGTCCTTGAGCGTAAAATAAAAGTGTCCGGTGCGATAATGATTGGTGAAATTTGAAATTTCACCGCGCAGATAAACCGAAGAAAGATTCAAGTCCGCATCAAAAAGCGATTTAATATAAGTGTTAAGCTGTGTTACGCTCAGAACAAATGAATTCTTCATATCATTTTCTCTTTTATTGCCGCAAGAATGCACAACCCGGCGGCATTGTCTGTTGAAAAAGACGGTTGGGCAAAGACAGCGCCGTATTTTTTTGCAAAGTAGGCAGAAATGATGCTGTTTGACATAACTCCGCCTGAAAACACAAGCGGCAAATCTCCGGCTTTTTGTTTGCACGCGGCAATCATCGCTTCAAGAACAGCGGCAATTCCGTCAATACAATAGCGTGCGACATCGCATCTGTCTGCACCGCCTTCAAGCATTGCCCGGCACTTGTTTTCCATACCCGATAAGCTGAAAACTCCGCTTGATTTAATTTTAATTTTAAATTGCTCAGAGCTCTCACG
The DNA here is from genome assembly GCA_964540415.1 of uncultured Eubacteriales bacterium. Taxonomy (GTDB): domain Bacteria; phylum Bacillota; class Clostridia; order Oscillospirales; family Acutalibacteraceae; genus CAZIMM01. The sequence continues at coordinate 19,834 of CAZIMM010000021.1, read as the reverse complement.
GGCAAGTGCGTCGAGCGCGGGTCCCGCAGGAAAAACGAACCCCAAAAGCTTACCGGTTCTGTCAATCAGTTGCCCGGCTTTGAGGTCCGACGAAGCGGTAAGCAAGCGAACAGAGATAACATTTTTTGAATCCGGTGTGACAAGTACAGCCTCGGTGGTTCCGCCGGAAACATGAAACGCTATGAATTCTTTGTTAAGCATTTCAAGTCTGTTTGCCGAATAGAGCGCTGCGGCAATATGATTTTCCTGATGAGAAAACCTGTAAAGCGGTTTTCCCGAAAATGCCGAAATGCAGCGTCCCAGCCCTTCGCCGGGCAAAAAGCACGGCATATAAGAACCGTCGGCCGAGCGCGGCGCATAGGAGACCGCAACGGCTTTTATGTCTGACAAATCCGCTTGCTTTGAAAGGCATTCGAAAACCTGAGGCAATTGAGTTGTGTGGTGAAAAACCGCATCACTCTGCCGCAATCCGATTTCTCCCGGCTTCACCGGCAAAGGCAATTGCTGCCTAAGCATATTTACGCCGTCAAAAAAAGCAAGTGAAGTTGTGTAGTTGCTGGTGTCAATTCCGAGAATGCCGCTCATTCTTTTGCCTCAAGCTCTTTTGCAACAGTTGACAGCAGACCGTTGACAAAAGCCGAATCCTTTTGTGTTGCATAAGTTTTGCACAGTTCAACGGCTTCATTGATTGACGCACCGGCCGGGATATCGTCAAAATACAGCATTTCCGTCAACGCCAGCCGCAGAACTGCAAGCGATACTTTCGGAATCCTTTCCACTCTCCAACCGCGGGCGTTGCGCGAAATATGTTCATCAAGCTTGCCCATATTGTCACAGGCAGTTGTGACAAGAGCAATCAAGAAATCATTTCTTTCAAAAAGTCTTGCCTCCTCGGCAAGAGCAATAATGTCGTTAATGTCCGAATCGGGATTAAACGACTTTTCAAAAAGCAGAATAAAGGCCTGCTCTCTGGTTTCACGTCTGTTCAACGCATTCACTCCTCTGTATCATTAACTTTGGAAAAAACAAAAAAGCCCTCTACCAGCATTGCTTGCAGAGGGATAACGCTTCAAGAGATTGAAGCTTTCTGTGATGTTGAACCTGCAATAACAATATTTACCTTGCTGACGACCTTCCCGGTCATACTCTGGACAGCGTTTTTTACACTTTCCTGAACCTCAGCTGCAACAACGGGAATTTTTGCGTCAGGCTCGATATCAAGAAAAAGCTGAAGTCGAATTTCATTGTCCCCCGTCCAGACGCGCACGTATTTTTGTGACTCTTCGGTGATAGCAACAACCGATTTTAAATCACGCGGATGAGGTTCAACGCCTGTCACACCGCTGACATCTTTTGCGGCATTTATAGCTATGGAAGCAATAACCTCGTCGGAAATAATTAACGAGGAAGAGTTCTCAGGAGTCGGAATTTTATTCATAGGTCAGCCTCCTTGACCTATATTATACCACAAAATCTGTTTTACACAACTACTTTGCTTCAATTATTACAATATTTTCTGTATTTATTTTTAAATTGTTTACGGCGAGTTCTTTGATTTGCAACGCTGAAGTGTCATTCAGTTTGCCGTTTTCAACGGCAATTTCTGCTCTGTCCTCGTTGATTACCACAATACATCTCCCGCCGATTTTTGCGGATATTGCGCTTTCCAGATCCGCTTCAAGCTTTATGTCTTTACTCATCTGAGCATATGCGGCTGCGGCAACGTCAATTGCCTCTTTATTCGCCGATGTGCTGTTTATCACGGCGTTGAGTTTTTCAAATGCCTCGTCGCGCGCCTTTGCGCGGTCAAGTTTCGACTGCTCAAAAAAGTCCTGCGACCCCTCGGCGGCAACATACTGAGCGTCACCGAGATTTACTGTTCCCTTTGTTACGCTTTCAACAGTTATCCCGGAATCCGCAATTTTTGTCTCCGGTTTGGTGAAATACCAGTTTACAAACACCGCTGCGCCGAGTGCAAGAACAAGAGTTGCCATAACAAGCTGCCTTTTTTTGATGAGCATATTCATTCAATTCCCTCCGTTATTTCTGTATTTTTGAAACGCTGACGCGGTTTGCGCCTATATCGAGAAGCGAGGTCAGGAGTTCGGTTATCTGCGCGCACACGGCGGGTGAACCGCCGCCCTCGCAAACAACGGCAACTCCCCTGACCCGCGGCTCAACTGTGTTTACGACAGCACCCTCCTCTCCGCCGTCCCTGTCCAGGACAACAAATTCATCGCTGCCGTCCGAGCTCTCTTCGGATGTATCACTGTCTGTCCGCTTGTCGGAGCTGTATTTGTTCTCCGAAGCATACACGGTTTGAACAGAGGTGTCGAGAGTCACCATAACAAGCGTACTGCCTGCGCCGTCAATTCTGCCGATTAAAGCTTCAAGCCGATCCTCAAGCTTCTGTGCATATTGTGTACTGTCCGGTGTTGTTGCGGCATCCCCGGAAACCGCTGTATCCGTTTCGCCGGTCTTTCCAAACACCGAGGAAAACATCAAAAGGAGAACTCCGGTGACTGCGACAACCGCAATTATCAGAAGCTTTTTGTCTTCCTTGAACCTTTTCAGCAAAGTGTTGAATGAGGAAAACATTTTTTCTGACAAATTATTCATATTTTATCACCGCTTTAACTCCAAATTCTTTTTCGAGAAGAGAGCGTGCCTCATTATCGAGATATGAATATTCGTCGGGTATTGTTAAGTACATGGTAATTGATATGTCTTTTTCACTGGAAATATCCGTTTCTATCCTGATGCTCATGTTTTTGATTCCGAGCTGACGGAGCCTTGATTCTGCTTCAGTTTTCAGTTGTGAAGTTATCAGCTCGATTGCCTGTTCTTCCATTGTTTTTTCAATCGGATATATTGTGCTCTCATCATATTTTTCTTCCGGGAGCAAATTATCTATATCAATTTTTGTTCCTACAAGCGGTGCGGCAAGCGACAGAACAACAAACAGCGAAACAACAACTTTTACGCTTTTTTCCATATTACCCGAGGGCACAAGAAGATACACAATTCCGCTTGCAAGCGATGCCGCCGTAACAGCAAGTGCCCATTCTCTGATTGCATTCATTAACTTAAGCAGCACCTTTCAGAATCAACAGTATGGCAGTTGAGATTATCATCAGAAGTGACGCGAAGACTGCTGTTGCGCACAGCATTACAACGGACGCGGACATTGCTTTGATAAGCTCAGATTGCTTTTCAAGGCCGAGAATATCCGCCAGAGATGACCCTATGAACAGACACAGGGTCCAGCAAATGCACTCAATCACACAAGGCAGAATTATCAGCGCAACCGCAACAATCGCAAAGGTTCCGATCGTGTTTTTTATCAAAGTGATGCCGGAAATAATGGAGGTGTAGCCATCGCTTATTGCCCTGCCGACGACGGGTACAAGGTTGCCGATCAAAAAACGAATTCCTCTGACAGAAAGAGAATCGGCTGAATTTGCAAGCAACCCGTTGAGAGTGAGAATGGTTATGAACATCGTGGAAGCAATACTCATTAAAAACATTGTTATTTTTTTAATGAATTCTATTATAGATGAAAAATTTACTGCTGTTACAGTTGAACTGAGCATACCGAATGCTAACGTTATTTGTGTGAGCGGCTTGATTGCGCTTTCGGAAATGCCAACAACGCCCTGCGCCGCGAAGAAAACAAAGCTGTTGTAGCTCACTGCAAGCATGGGGTTTCCGCCGGCGGTTATGACACCGGCAAAAACCGGAATAAAAGCAAGCATAAAATTTGAACAAACCGATATTGCGGCGCAGACCCTGTCAATGCAGCCGGCAAGAGGTATCAAAATTGATATAGCCATTATTACCGAACCGATTACCTAAAACGCCCGCGAGTTGTTTCCGGAGGATATTCCGAAAATATCCGCAACGCTCAAAAGTATCAGCGTTGACATAATTGCAAAAAGCGTCTTGAACGGGGAAACATATTCATTCCGTATTATCTCAAAAAACAATTCGACAAGCTTTCGCGGAGACGAGTTGAAAAGTGATGAAAAATCGAGCTTGTCTATCCCAAGCTCCCCCATTTGTTCACGGACGCTGTCGGGCACTTCGTCAACCAGCGTTCCTGCCCCGCTTGCCTCAAGCTGTGCATTATAATAATCCTCCGTTTCCACCGCCATGGCAAGCGGCGAAACGAACAGAAGCAGCAGCACCGAGGCAAACACAATTTGCAGAATTTTCATTTGTGTTATTCCTTTATCAATTCAAATCCGAGCTCTGCAAGAGCTGTGATAATCGGAAGAGCAAGAGACAGAATGATTGTTTTACCGGCAAGCTCAACAGTTCCGGCAAGCGCCGAATTTCCCGAATCTCGGCAGATATCTCCTGCAATATGTGTGACAACGGCTGTTGACAGCGCCTTAATCAACAGGCGAAAATATCCGATTGATACCTCGGTGTTTTTGAGCATGGACGAAGCCGTCTCAAAAACATCACGCATGGCGTCAAGGCAGAATCCTACGACAACCGCAATGCAACAAAGCTGAACAAAAATGGAAAACTCCGGTCTGTTTTGCTTGAGCAAAAGCACAAGTACACAGGATGCAACCGCAATAACTGCAACTTTTGCAATATCCATCAGAAGTTCACCATGGTTTTCAATTCAGAAAACAGCTTTGTCAGTTCCGGAATCAGCATCATAATAACAACAAGCACCCCGGCGAGAGTTGTAAGCAGGGCATATTCCTCACGTCCGGAGCGCGAGAGCACCTGTTGCAAAACCGCAACTGCAATTCCGATTATTCCGATTCTGAATATAAGTAGTACATCCAAAGCTTCACCGCCTTATAAATACAGCACCGCCGTGAGCAGCCCGCCGATTATTCCGAGCGCAGGATACAGACCCGCGTTTTTCTTATTTGACTCCTCTGCTTCGTTCGCCGCAGATTCAAACCGTTGCTTATAAAGTGCACAAAGGCTTTGCTGCCCCTCAAGATCTGTTGTGCCGAGCTGTTCTCCGAAGCTCTTGAGGAGCATCACCCCGTCCTTACCCGTGTTCAGTCTGAATGCCGACTCCTCAACACTCATGTCCCATGCAACAGGAAACGGTGTGCCTGCCGAGCACATTCGTACACACTCCGAGAGAAAACCGAGTTGTCCAAGCTCGCTGAAAAGAGATAGCTCTTCAACCGCCTTATCGGTTTGTGTTTGATGAAATTCCAGCTGTGACATAAAGCAATTGACCATGCACGCGCACTTTTCAAGAGTTTTAGCCCTCAAATGTCGGCGGGAATCGGCATAAAACCCTGTCATCGTTCCTGCCGCAACAATCAGAATCAGCGCGAAATATTTCATTTGCCACCTCACTTGCCGGAATAATCCTGTCAATGACGCACGGTCTGTTGCCGCCGCGAAGTAAAGCTATGTATTCAAACGAATCGGTTTCGAGCAGCTTTTTGATTTGCGGTCGTCTGAACAAATCCGCGTATTCGCCCGCGTGGACACTTACAACGAACTTGACTCCGGAATTTACTCCTTGGTTTATCGCGTCGATTTCGAGCGTCGAGCCGACCTCATCGAGCACAATTACATCCGGAGACATCGTCCGCAAAGCCATTAATATGGCGGCACTTTTTGGGTATGATGAAAATATATCACAGTTAATGCCCACATCATTCAGCGCAATTCCGTTTTGTACCGCGGCAATTTCTCCCCTCTCGTCAATCAGCGAAACTCGCATGTTGCTGTTTGCAAGACGACGGGTGAGGTCGCGCAAAAGTGTTGTTTTTCCCGAGGAAGGTGCACCGGCAATTATCAGTCCGCTTGCTCCCGACGAAAAGCAACTGTTCATCAGAGCATCCGCAGAACCTTTGTGCTCTTTGGATATTCTGATGTTCAGGGTGGACAGTTCTCTTACAGTGCTCACACTGTCGTTTTCGCAAACTGCAGTGCCGCAAATGCCGAGCCTGTGACCTCCGCTGAGTGAAATATAACCGTTTCTGATGCTGTTTTGATGTGTATGTACCGAATAACCGCTTGCAATGCGGAAGGTTTCGGCAATATCCTCACGTGTTGTCAGGAGAACATCATCAGGCAGCATTGTGCAGGTTCTTCCGGACCTGCAAACAAAAAGCGTGCCGAACAAGCCGTACAGCACAAGCGGGCCGCCGCAGCGCAGTCGTATCTCCTGAACGTCACATTTTATCTCCGGGGTCACTGTCAGCAAAGGATCGCGGAGTCTTTTGCATACATTCTGTGCAGCGGTGTTATATCGTTTCAAAGATTCTTCCATCGTTCTCAACATCCTTTCACGCAATAATATGATGCCTTGTCCCGAATTATTACATCGAAATGCAACATTACAGTTTTAAAAAGTTTACACGCCAAAATATTGAAACCGGTCGAAATATGTGGTATTATACATTGAAAACACAAAAGAGGTGATTCGGTGAAAAACAGCTTGCAAAAGCGCTCGTTTTTTAATAACAACGCTTACATCCTTCTCGCATTCTGTTCCTCCGCACTGATGATGGGTCTCGTATTCTTCTGCTTTGAAATCGGAATTTTCGGCGGCAGAACGGTCCTTCGTATGGATCTTTACCATCAGTACGGTCCGCTCTTTGCGGAATATTATGATCGAATTGTCGGAGACGGCGGTCTTGCTTATTCTTGGCAGACCGGCGGCGGCGGCTCTTTTTTGGGCAATTTTTATAATTACCTTTCAAGCCCTCTGGCTTTTGTTCTTGTTTTGCTGACCGGACATGAGAATATGCCCGAGGCAATTGCAATGATGATGGCTCTTAAGGCGGCTTTTGCTTCCGCATTCTTCACTTATTTTCTGAAAAAGTCTTTCAACCGCCACGACTTTCTCACAGCCGCTTTCGGCGTGCTCTATTCATTCTGCGGCTTCTTCATTGCGTACTATTGGAATGTAATGTGGATTGACGCGATGGCGATTTTCCCGCTTGTCATGCTCGGAATCGAAAAAATTATCAACAACGGCAAGGTATGGTTCTTCACCGTGTCCCTTGCTGTGCTGATGTTTTCGAGCTATTATATGGGTTACATGACTTGCATCTTCTCATGCATCTATTTCTTTTATTATTATTTTTCTCATTACTCATTCAATGCAGTGTTTGAAAAGCGCAAGCTGGTTCCGTCGTCTGTCAGATTGACGAAACAGGACAAAAAGTATATCAAGGATGAATACGGCTCACAAAGCTTCATCCTGAATTCGCGCCTGCTGAATTCGGGGCTGCGCTTTGCCTTCGGCGCTGTTATGGGTGCTGCGCTTGTTGCCTTTGCGCTTGTTCCGATATATTTTGTCCTCAAGGCCTGCTCGGCGACCTCCGGAACATTCCCGACAGAATATAAGACATATTTTTCAATCTTTGATTTTATTGCAAATCACTTTGCGAGCGTTGACCCGACGATACGCAGCAGCGGCGATGATGTGCTCCCGAATGTTTACTGCGGAGTTCTTCCGCTCATGCTTGTGCCGTTGTATATGTTCTGCAAGAAAATAACAATAAAAGAAAAGGTTGCTTCCTGTGCAGTTCTTGCAATTATGTTTGCAAGCTTCAATATTAATTATCTGAATTTTATTTGGCACGGCTTCCATTTCCCGAATGACTTGCCTTACAGGCAGTCGTTCATGTATTGCTTCATTCTCGTTGTCATGGCTTTCCGGGTTGCGGACAAGATATCGTCTTTCACAAAGCAGCAGATACTCGGAGCCGGCTTTGTGCTGGTGCTGTTTGCGGTTTTCGTCCAGAAAATCGGTTCAAAGAATGTTGAGGAATTGACGGTTTATCTGACCCTGGGCTTCGGTGTTGCCTACACTCTTGTTTTGGCAATGCTCAGCGACAACAAGCATTACCAGCGCTCCGCTGTAACAATGCTGCTGTTCTGCTGTGTGATTGCAGAGGCAGCAATCGGAAACACAACACGTTACAGCATGTCTCAGATGAAAAGGGACTACACCGGCGACTATGCGGAATTTCATGAAGTCAAGGACACGCTTGACCAACTTGAGGGCAGCGGCATTTACCGCATGGAGCTGACCAACCTGCGCACGAGAATGGATCCTGCCTGGTATGGCTACAACGGCGTTTCAACCTTTTCTTCAATGGCTTATGAAAAGCTCTCAAACCTTCAGAGCCGTCTGGGCATGTTCAGCAATTATATCAATTCATACACCTACAAGCTTCAGACGCCGATTTACAACAGCATGATGTCTATGCGCTACATCATTAACAATGATGCAAACGTAACTCCCGATGAAGCTCTTTACACCAAGCTGATGATGAGTTCAAATTTCACCTTCACAGCGTATAAAAACAACTACTGGCTGCCTATCGGCTATTGCGTTGATGACAATATCATTAACTGGGATCACTCCTCAGATAACCCGTTCATTGTTCAGAACGATTATGTTTATCAATCTACTGGCGTTTCCGACTGTCTCGAAAAGCTTGAGTTTGACCATTTTGAATATGACAACATTAACGAAATTACAGACGGCATTGACAACGGCGAGTTGGTATTTTTCCGCACCATTAACGATGCGCAGGCAAATTTCACGGCTTATTTCACCGTTGAAAAAACTCAGAATTATTATTTGTATCTTGATTCCTCCAATGTCAAGGAGGTTTCGATCAACGCCGGCGGCATCGGAAGGAATTATAACGCGGACGAGACATATGTTCTTGATGTCGGCGTTATTGAGGCCGGTGAGACCTTCAGCGTAAACATTCCCATCAGCGAAGGGAATTCCGGCTATATCAATCTTTTTGCCTACGGCTTGAACATGGAAAAGTTTGAGCAGTATTACAACACGCTTTTCTCGCAGAGATACAATGTTGAAACCTTTGAGGAAACACACATTTCGGGCACAGTTGCAGCCCCTGCGGAGTCGGTATTTTACACCTCAATTCCCTTTGATCCGGGTTGGAGCGTAACCGTGGACGGCGTGAAGCTTGCTGCCGGCAAACTGATTGCCATCGGAGACGGTCTGCTCGGCTTTAAGATTGACGAGGGCGAACACACAGTTGAATTCAACTTCACTCCAAAGGGTCAGGGAATCGGTCTGCTGATTTCCGTCGCTGCTTTGTTTGTGATGCTGTTGATGATATTTGTGCTCAGGCGCACATCCTTCGGAAAAAGGTTTGCACCTTACTCAACCGAACAGCGTGAATTGAACATCAGCCTTGAGAATGTGTATGACACCGAGAAAATATTGTTTGATGAAAACGGAGATATTCTGCCGCCACCTGCTTTGCAGGAAATAGATATTGAGGATGAAACAGCGGAAGAAATCAGTCCTGAGCAGCAAAACGAAAGCGTCCCCGACGAATGTGAAATCGACGAGAACGCTGAAATTGATGGCGAAGCATCAGATATTGATGACAATAATCAGTGAGGAAAGAGAATTTTCTTGAGATATTGACCGGTAAATGAATCCGCATTCCCGGCAATCTGTTCCGGAGTACCGCAGGCTATTATCTCACCGCCCTTGTCGCCCCCCTCGGGGCCGAGGTCGATGATATAGTCTGCGGTTTTTATTACGTCAAGATTGTGCTCAATGACGATTACCGTGTTGCCTGAATCGACAAGCTTGTGCAGCACCTCAATGAGCCTGTGAACGTCGGCGGTGTGCAGCCCTGTAGTCGGTTCGTCCAGAATATAAACCGTTTTGCCTGTTGAAACCCGTGAAAGCTCGGTTGAGAGTTTTACGCGCTGTGCCTCGCCTCCGGAAAGAGTAGTTGCCGGTTGACCGATTTTGATATATCCCAGACCGACGTCATACAGTGTTTGCAGCTTTCTGCGGATTTTGGGAACGGCGGAGAAGAAGTTCAATCCTTCCTCAACAGTCATTTCAAGAATATCAAAAATGTTTTTCCCGCCATAGCGCACCTCAAGAGTTTCACGGTTGTATCTCGCACCGTGGCAGACTTCACACGGCACATAGACATCGGCGAGAAAGTGCATTTCAATTTTGACAATACCGTCGCCCTGGCACGCCTCACATCGCCCGCCTTTTACGTTGAAGGAAAACCTGTTTGATTTATATCCCTTGACCTTTGCGTCAACAGTTGAGGCAAAAAGGTCACGGATATCCGAAAAAACGCCCGTGTAGGTTGCCGGATTCGACCTCGGAGTACGTCCGATCGGCGATTGGTCAATGTTAATTACCTTATCAAGATAATTGATTCCTGTCATTTCAGCGTGCTTGCCGGAAAAAGTCTTTGCACCGTTGAGCTCGGCGGAAAGACGTTTATTGACAATTTCGTTGACAAGAGAGGACTTGCCGGATCCCGAAACACCTGTGACGCAGATGAACTCGCCGAGCGGAAAGTCAACATCAATGTTTTTGAGGTTGTTTTCGCAGGCGCCGCGCACACACAGGTGTTGACCGTTGCCCTCACGACGCTTTTTCGGCACGGGAATGAACTTTTTCCCGCTGAGATACTGGCCTGTTACGGACGCATCGCAGGCAATAATATCTTCTACACTGCCCGCGCACACAACCTCTCCGCCGTGAACGCCGGCACCCGGACCGATATCAACAACGTAGTCCGCTTCCATAATAGTTTCATTGTCATGCTCAACAACAATCAAAGTGTTTCCGATGTCACGAAGATCACGCAGAGTATTCAGAAGACGTGCATTATCGCGTTGATGAAGACCGATGCTCGGTTCATCCAGAATATAAAGAACTCCCGTAAGAGATGAGCCGATTTGCGTTGCCAGACGTATTCTCTGGCTTTCCCCTCCCGAAAGACTGCCGGAAGAGCGTGAAAGTGTCAGATAATTAAGCCCGACGCTCGAAAGAAAGCTCATGCGGCTGTTGATTTCCTTAAGGATAAGTTTTGCGATTGTCTCATCCCGTGAACCGAGTTTGAGCCCGCCCAAAAAATCCAGTGCAGATGTTATGGACTTGTTTGCAAACTCATCGATGTTTATTCCGCCCACCGTGACCGCGAGCGCCTCTTTTTTCAGCCTTGCGCCGTGACATTCGGGACACTTTTCCTCTGTCATAAATGTTTCGATTTCGGCACGCGACCAATCGCTGTTTGTCTCCCTATATCGCCTTTCAAGGTTGTTGACAACTCCCTCAAAGTCGCTGTAATACGTTCCGCTGCCGTACTCTGTTGAGCGGGTCATTTTGAATTTTTCGCCGTTTGTGCCGAAAAGTATCGCATTAAGACCTTCGGCGGACATATCGCAAAGAGGAGTGTCGAGGGTGAAGCCGTAACGTTTGCCGAGGCCTTCATAATACATCTGCGCAATGCTTCCGCCGTCGGCAACTGTCCAGCCGTTCGCTTTGATTGCGCCGCGGCGGATGGAGAGACTTTTGTCGGGAATTACAAGATTCAAATTGACCTTCATAAACACCCCGAGACCCGCACATTTCGGACAAGCACCGAACGGGCTGTTAAAGGAAAACATTCTGGGAGCAGGCTCGTCAATACTTATGCCGTGCTCGGGGCAGGAATAGTTCTGGGAAAACATCATTTCATCGCCGCCGACAACGCCGATTGTAACCAACCCGTCGGCTGCTTTGCAGGCAGTCTCGATTGAATCGGCAAGGCGTGTGCGTATATCCTGTTTGATAACAAGACGATCAACAACAATGTCAATGCTGTGCTTCTTGTTTTTGTTCAGCTCAATTTTTTCAGAGAGGTCATACATTATTCCGTCAATACGAACTCTGACATATCCGGTTTTTTTGGCGCTCTCTAATTTCTTTTCGTGCTCACCCTTCTGCCCTCTGATTATCGGCGCAAAAACTTGAATTTTTGTGCCATCCTCAAGTGACATAACCTTGTCAACAATGCTGTCCACGGTCTGCCTTTTGATTTCCGCACCGCAAACCGGGCAGTGCGGCACACCGATTCTGGCATAGAGCAAACGAAGATAGTCATAGATTTCCGTGACTGTTCCTACGGTTGAGCGGGGATTTTTCGACGTTGTTTTCTGGTCAATTGAAATTGCGGGAGAAAGCCCGCTGATATAGTCAACATCCGGCTTGTCCATTTGACCGAGAAACTGGCGCGCGTATGACGAGATAGATTCCACATATCCGCGCTGTCCCTCGGCATATATGGTGTCAAAGGCGAGCGATGATTTACCCGAGCCGGAAAGCCCTGTGAAAACAATCAGCTTGTCGCGCGGCAGCTCAATGTCAATATTCTTCAAGTTATGCTCACGCGCGCCCTTGATTATCAGCTTTTTTTCCATGAAAAACAACACCTCTTTTTAATATCAGCTCCAGAACAGCTGGGTGTAATAATAAATGTAGTGTGAATTCTCGTTTGTCGTAACACCGACACCGGTTTTTATAAACTGCTCATCGACAATATGAGACCGGTGTGTGTCTGAATTGATCCATCCGTTGACAGCAAATATCGCATTCGTCTGCCCTGCGCTGATGTTTTCACCCCAACGCTTCCAGCTGACACCGGCTTGTGTGAGTCTGTCACCGCCGTTCTCTTCATCGGCATCAGTATGTGAAAATACATCATTTTTTGCCATATACCGGCTGTGCACCGCTGCGGCTTCACTTGCGCCGGAGGAAACCGAAAGCGCGTCAAGCCCTCGTTTACCTCTGAAAGAGTTTGTCAAATCCACAACTTGCTTTTCAAAGTCGCGTAAGACTTCTGAATCATATTCTGAGACGGTGTACTTTGAAAGCAGGACAATTACGCCGTAGGCTTTGTTCGAATTGAGAGTGTCGATGAGAAATGTGACATTGTAGCCGTCAAACTTGCCGACCATGCGGCCGGCGGTTTCAATATTGCCTAGAGCAACAGAAACAGAAGAAGCTGACCCGCCGTATGAAATGCCCTTGCATCTGAAGTCGGATGAATCTGTATAATAACCGACAACACGGTCGTTTTCAACCGCAACATAAAGCAGTGACGAACGGCTTGAACTGTAAACATACCATTCAAAGCCGTATTCGGATTTGTCGATTCTTGTCGGAGCGCCGAATTTGAAGCGCAGACTTGCCGTACTCTCATCGAGCGATACAGTCTTACCCTTGACATTCAGCCTTACCTGCGGATATCCGCCCTCATCCGGAACGCCGGAGGGAAAGCGCTCAATAGATTTGTTCGCGTATTTCAGAATCAACAGCATATCCGTTGAGTTTACCTCACCGTCGGCGGACACATCGGCGGCTTTTAGCTCTTTTTCATTCAAATCTGCCTTTGCAACATTGTAATCCCTGATTCTTGCGGCATCATCTCTGTTGACTCTTGAATTGCCGGACACGTCGCCGAAAGTATACTCCACAGCACCCGCCGCAACTGACAACACAATAAGCAGCACGGTGAACACGAAAGCGATTTTGAACAGTTGCGACTTGCTCTTTATCATTTGGTTTCCTCCTATTTTATCGAGCGCAGTTTTTCTATCCTGTCGCGAAGATATGCAGCATGCTCAAATTCAAGGATTTTTGCCGCCGATTTCATTTCGGCGGTAAGCCTTGAAATCAGTTCTTCGCGCTCCCTGCGTGAAAGCTTATTGTCTGCCTTGCCGCTCTTCTCCGCCTTGCCGCTGATTTCGAGAATATCGCGGACATCCTTAATTATCGTTGTCGGAACAATTCCGTGCTCCTCGTTGAACCTCATCTGCTTTTCGCGCCTGCGGGCGGTTTCCTTAAGAGCACGCTCCATTGACGGTTTTACACTGTCGGCATACATGATAACTTCACCGTTTGAATTTCTCGCAGCTCTGCCGATTGTCTGAATCAGTGAGGTTTCGGAGCGCAGGAAGCCCTCTTTGTCAGCGTCGAGAATTGCAACAAGCGAAACCTCAGGAAGGTCAAGTCCTTCTCTCAGAAGGTTTATACCGACAAGCACATCAAATTCGCCCAGACGCAGGTCTCTGATGATTTCCATACGCTCGATAGTATCAACGTCATGGTGCATATATCTCACCTTGATGCCGAACGTTTCAAGGTAATCCGTCAAGTCCTCCGCCATTTTCTTTGTGAGCGTTGTCACAAGCGTTCTCTCTCCGCGGGCGGCACGTTCATTTATTTCTCCGAGCAAATCGTCAATCTGGCCCTGTGTGGGTCTGACTGAAACCTCAGGGTCAAGAAGCCCGGTCGGCCTGATGAGCTGCTCGGCAATCTGTTCGCTTCTTTCTTTTTCAAAATCTCCTGGCGTTGCGCTGACAAAAATCTTCTGACCTACACGCTCGTAAAACTCATCAAATGTCAGCGGACGGTTGTCATAAGCCGAAGGCAGGCGGAATCCGAAGTCCACAAGGTTCTTTTTTCTTGCCCTGTCTCCCCCGTACATTCCCCTGACCTGCGGCAGGGTGACGTGCGATTCATCAACAAAAAGCAGAAAATCATCGGGAAAATAGTTGAGCAGGGTGAAAGGCGGAGACCCGGGCTCTCTGCCCGACATAACACGCGAATAGTTTTCAATACCCTTGCAGAAGCCTGTTTCGCGGAGCATCTCAATGTCGTACTCTGTCCGCTGTTTTATCCTCTGAGCTTCAAGCAGCTTGCCCTGTTCGACGAAATCTGCATGACAATGTACCATTTCGTCAAAAATAGTTTTAATTGAATCCTCAAGCCTGTCCGGCGCAACAACGTAATGCGAGGCGGGATAGATTGCAATGTGTTGCAAAGTGGCTTTTATGTCTCCCGTAAGAGCATTTATTTCGCATATACGGTCAATTTCGTCCCCGAAGAACTCAATTCTGACCGCATTGTCACTTGAATACACCGGAAATACTTCAACAACGTCTCCCCTGACACGAAACTTGTTGCGTACAAAACTGATATCATTACGCTCATACTGAATTTCGACAAGTTTGCGGATGAGCTCATCTCTGTTCTTCTTCATGCCGGGGCGCAGGGATATTACCATGCTCCGGTAATCAATCGGGCTGCCGAGACTGTAAATGCACGAAACACTTGATACGATGATTACATCGCGGCGCTCTGACAGCGCGGAGGTTGCGGAATGGCGCAGCTTGTCAATTTCGTCGTTGATTGCAGAGTCCTTTTCGATGTAAGTGTCCGTTGTGGGAACATATGCCTCCGGCTGATAATAATCGTAATATGACACAAAGTATTCCACTGCGTTTTCGGGGAATATCTCACGGAATTCCGAACAAAGCTGTGCTGCAAGGGTTTTATTGTGTGCCAAAACCAGCGTCGGGCGATTCATCTGTGAGATTACATTTGCCATCGTAAAGGTCTTTCCCGAACCGGTGACTCCCAGCAAAACCTGCTCTTTTAAGCCGTTTTTCAGACCATCCACTAACTTTTCAATCGCCTGAGGCTGGTCACCGGTTGGCTGATATTTTGAGTGAATTACAAATTTATCCATACCGGAAACCTCCCGTTTTCTGACCTTTAAATGGATTACATAAACTTTGCACAATTAAGGTCGCAAATTTCTTTTTCGTACTGAGCGACGCAGAACAATATATATAGTTAATTAGTAAAATATTATACCACAATTGCTGTCATATGTAAATGGGAAGGAACACTTTTCGCTCCTTCCCATAATTTTAACTATACAAAACTATGCTGTCTTAAAGAAAGTATATATTGCTTTGCCCGAATATGATAAAGAATAAATAAATGCATCTTCTTCATTAATTTTCGTCTGCATGGGCTGTTTTCTTTTCATTTACCGCAATCCAGATTTCACAGTAATAGTCAGGGCTGCTCGTATCATCACTCGGATATACCTCAAGCTCAACACCGTTGCCGTATTCATAACTGCTTTGCGGGAAAAACTCCTCGCAAATCTGCTTATAGGTGCGAACAAACGCCTCCGGCATCTTACCGCGACATTCAAATATCGCATAAGTGTGTGACGGAATTTCCACAACATCAAGCCCGTCGTCTGTTATTGCAGTTCCGTTATACTCAGCACCGATACCGTAAGGGAAACCGTTGTTTGCCATCTCTCCCGAGAAACATACTCCGAGCACTCCATGCAAATTATCAAACTTTGCGTACTTGCAGATTTTTTGCATTGTACCGTCTTTACCGCATTCTGCCCAAAAAGCTGAAATATCAGTTGTGGCCGTGTCGCCCTGCGGCTTGTTTACCTGCTTTTTTTTGCATACGATTTTGAGCGCATCTTTCTTTTCAATTCTGTAATTCATTGTGTTACCTCCGCTTAAAATTAGTTTTACGGAAAGCTTTGAAAACGTTTTGACAGTTTTACCTTTTCGAGCTTCTGTGGGCGTGATTCCGTGGAATTTAGTAAAAGCTCTTGAAAATCCTTCCGGAGTGTCGTAACCATATTTCATCGCAATATCAATTATTTTTTCTTTACTGTGAGACAGTTCTTCGCCGGCAAGAGATAGCCTTCTGTTTCTAACATATTCACCAAGAGAAAATCCGCACAGCATACCGAACATTCTCTCAAAATGAAACTGTGACGAGTAAGCCTGTTTTGCCACTGCATCATAATCAATATTCTCTGTAATATGTTCCTCGGCATAGTTGAGAGCTTTTTGTATTCCGCTTATCCAGTCCATGTTTCGCTCCTTTCCGTATGATTACATTTTAGCGAAAAGTGATTTGACTTTCTTGACTTTTTTTGCTTTGGCTTGTTTGCTATATCATATAGTATCATGGCTAAATCAGTTTTTCTTTTTTAACTGTAACGCATTGTACAGCACATAAAGCCCGATCAGTGCCGCAACAGACACGGCAAGGAAGATATACATCGAGCCGATTTCAACCTTTTTATCGAAAAAGTACAGGTTACAGTCGATTGAGTCCTTTATGTTTTCAATAACTTCTGTCGGAAAGCCCTGTGCTTCCATCTCACGGTATGCACCTGACAGAGCGTGATTACGCAGAAGTGATGTTCCGTATGTTCCCGGCAGAAAAGACAAAACCTTTTGAAGTCCGCCTCCGAAATTGGATATCGGCATATATGCCCCGCAGATAAAGCCATAGCCTGCACTCACAATCGTTCCCACAGCGGATTCTTGACCGGAGGTGGAAAGCGGTGCATTGATGAGTGAGGACAAAGCAGTGCCGAAAAGCACAAGCAAGATTACGTCAAGGCATAAGAGAATAACATCAGAGGCCGACATATACCATCCGGTAAAGGCAAGATAACCGAGGCATACGGCAAGAGCTGTGAAGCAGATAATTGAAGTTGCAATGGCTGTTGCGAAAAAGTAGCTCATGGAAAGGGTTGAACGTTTAGCGGGTGTCATTGTAAGGTCGCTTTTTGCACCGGATATTTTATCATTAACCATAAGTAAGTTCGAGCAAAACGCAACAGTAACACAGCAAACGGAAAGAATTGATGAAATAAGCTGACCGCCTACAACAGCGTCAATCAATCCCCCGTCAACATTGAAGCCTTTCGGCATTGATGAGGAAAAGGCATTGTTATACACCTTGCCGAGAAATGTTACATAGAGCACAAGTAAAATAACAGGTGTTATAAGTGATGTAAAAAACATTCCCTTGTCCTTGAAAAACAGCTTACAATTGCGTTTTGTTAAAGCGAACAGTCCCATTACTTTGCACCTCCCACAAGCGTTTTGCCCGTAACACTAAGAAAAACATCGTCCATTTTGCCTTTTGTAACCTCAAAATCATTGAAAATCTGCGTGTTACCTGCAATCAGCTCGGTCGCCTTTGCAGTATTCGGGACAGATATGCGATAAGCGTCACGAATTGCCTCATATGGCAACCCGAAGGCTTTAACCGTATCCTCGTCCACACCGTACAAGGTGATAAAATCACCTGTATAGGTGTTTTTAAGTTGCAGCGGTGTACCTCCGGCGGCGATTTTTCCGCTGTCAAGAATAACTACATAATCCGCATCTGCGGCTTCTTCCATATAATGAGTGGTTAAAAATACCGTCATATTCTCTTTTTTGCGAAGGTCTGCAACCACATTCCAGATTAGCCTCCTTGTCTGCGGGTCAAGCCCTGTTGTCGGCTCGTCGAGAATAAGGATTTTCGGTTTATGAAACAATGCACGGGCAATGTCAATTCTTCTGCGTTGCCCACCCGAAAGCTTACCTACCGTTCGTTTTAGCAAATCCTCGAAATCAAGAATCTTTGCAAGCTCTTTCAGACGGTCTTCAAATTCTTTCCCGTCAATGCCGTAAAGTGCGGCACGGCCCTGAAGATTTTCGCGGACAGTAAGTGGCTTATCCAGTACCGAATTTTGAAAAACGACACCAATCTCACGCTTGATAGAATTGATGTTGTCATCGGTGTTTTTTCCGCTGATAAGCACTGTTCCGGCATCCTTGCTGAGCTGTCCGCACATAATGGAAATAGTCGTGCTTTTTCCGGCGCCGTTTACGCCCAAAAAGGCAAACAGCTCGCCCTCTTTCACACGAAAGGATATATCCTGTACAGCTTTAACCTCTTTGAAGCTTTTGCTCAAATGTTCAATTTCTATAATATTATTCATCTGTTATCCTCCATAACGTTAGGATCTAACCTTCGCAAAAGCAATTCAAGGGAACAAATCAAGTGCGCTCACTCGTGAAAAAATTGAAGCAAAAATCGCCGCTAAGTTACCTTTGATTGTAAGATTCGCTTGACATAGTTTATTGCATGCTTTGATACCATTTAAGGACTGCTGCCAAATTCTCCTCTGAGACATAGCTTGCACCGTTCTTTATCATGTCAAGTGTCGCATCCTCAGCCGCTGTACGATTATCATTTTTCTCAAGCTGCTCACTGATTACTT
This sequence comes from uncultured Eubacteriales bacterium, assembly GCA_964540415.1. Lineage (GTDB taxonomy): Bacteria > Bacillota > Clostridia > Oscillospirales > Acutalibacteraceae > CAZIMM01. Next base: position 1,142 of record CAZIMM010000021.1, on the reverse strand, counting down.
TATTCATGATTTTCATCATAAATTTATTCATTCCGCTGAGCTTATTCATGTTTAAACCGCCTTGCAGAGTGAATACAGGCAATGCTCCGGGCAGAGCATTTGCAGCATTTACTTCGTCGATATGTTCGCCTGTTCCGGACATTCCGACACCGCAAACAGCTTTTATATCAAACATTTTGTTTGCCTGTTTATATCCTTTTATTCTGCTTGCCATAAGCCAGCCAAGATAGATAATCTCGCTGTTTTCGGCGAGCTTTTTCTTTGCTTCCGGCAGCGAAAAATAAGGAAGTCCGGTTTTTTCACCAAGTATTTTTGCATATTCAGCGGTATGTCCGGTTTTTGACGTGAATACGATTGCTTTTATCATTTTATGAACAACTCCATTTCTTTTTCAAGTTGTAAAAACACTTTTGCAACAAGGTATCCGTCTGCTATGGCATGATTAAGTCGTACCGTCAGAGGCATCATTTTGCGGCCGTTTTCCTCCCTGAATTTTCCCCAGTTAATAAGCGGCATAAAGTGCAAATGTCCGTCCGGCAGCTCCACATTGAGAGAATCATAGGACAGCCATGAGATATAGGAAGCATCAAACCAGTTGGGATGCCCTGCATAGTCAAGAGCATATTCACGTGTCTGCTTGGCTTTTTCCATATCTGCGACAGCATTTTTATAAAAGGTGTCATAATCCTCAAAATATTCTGTATAGACGGGAGAACATGTTTCTGTATCCTCGTGAAAAACATACTGAATGGGGTTGATTTTATCGTAAACCCTGATTACGTTTGTCTGCCACATATATATCATTTTGTAATCGTCACGGGAGTTCAGCACCTTTGAGAGCAGATACAGAAAATTAACGTAAAACTTAGTATTTGTCCTCTTTGAATAGTCAAATAATTGTGTCACATCGAGCCGTGCTGTGATTGAGGTTGAGCATTTGCAATCCTCGGTAAAATGGCGGTAAACTCCGCGACGGTAATACGTTTCAAGGTTGAGAATTTTATAGTTCGGCTCGGTATTGCTTTTTAACCAATTCTCTTTTGTGAGATATGTAAAGTGTTCTGTGCGCAGCAAGCCTTCAATTGAGCAAGGCTTGTTTTCCTCACTGTGATGATAGGTAAAGCCGCATTTTTCCTGTACAC
>CAZIMM010000020.1:12267-29816 GCA_964540415.1 uncultured Eubacteriales bacterium | reverse complement strand
CCGACTCAAGCACGTTTTCAATCGACTGCACACCCATACCCTCATGGAAGCAGGCATTGAGCTTGCTCGCAATGTATTCAACAGCCATTGCGCTTGCAATGTTTCCGCCTGCTGCTCCGCCCATGCCGTCGCATACAACAGCCCAGGCAACTCCGCCGGGCAGCTCGCCCGTCAGGTAAGCGTCCTGATTCGATTTTCTGACTCTGCCAACATCCGTCTTTGCGGCAATCCTCATGTGATGAGTCCTCGTTTTCTGTCGGAATTATATTTGCATACGCTGAGACTCTGCGGCGCGTATGTTGAATATCGGTGGGAAGTGTGGAGTGCAACCGACGTGTATCGTGATACGCGAGGGTGCTGCGGCACGCCCGATGTGCGTGAAATCATTTGAATTTTTGTTTGAGCTGGCCGCAGGAGGCGTCTATATCTCCGCCTAAAGACCTGCGAACGGTCACGGTAAAACCCTTTTTGGTGAGAATATCTGAAAAAGCGGCGATGCGCTGTGGAGAACTTGCCTTGAACGGACTTGTTTCAACGTCGTTTGCAGGAATCAGATTTATGTGGCAAAGAATTCCTTTGAGTTTGGAGGCAAGCTCAAGAGCACATTCATCGGAATCATTGAAGCCTGCGAACATCGCATATTCAAAGGAGATACGGCGTGAGGTTGTCTCGGCGTATCTGCGGCAGGCGGTGAGCAGTGAGTCAATACCCCGACTTTTGTTCACCGGCATAAGCTTGTTGCGCAAAGAATCATTCGGAGCGTGAAGGGAAACCGAAAGCGTGAACTGCGGTTTGAGCGACATAAGGTCGTTTATCTTGGGAACGAGCCCGCAGGTTGAAAGTGAAATATTCCTCATGCCGAGGTTCATGCCGTCCGGATTGTTGACAAGCTTGAGAAAGCGCATGACGTTTTCAAAGTTATCGAGCGGTTCGCCCATACCCATGAGAACAATGTGTGACAGCACGACACCGGAATCTCTTTGCGCGGTGTACAGCTCCGAGAGCATTTCACCGGGGGTTAGGTTTCGGGCAAAGCCGCCGGAGCCGGTTGCGCAAAAGGCACAATTCATTTTACAGCCCGCCTGAGTGGATACGCAAAGGGTGTAGCCGTATTTGTATTTCATCAGCACTGCTTCAATCAGCTCACCGTCATGCAGGGAGAAAAGATACTTTACGGTGCCGTCACGCTTTGAAACGCTTTTGTGCTCAACCGAGCAGCCGCGAATTTGAAACTCATTTGCAAGACTTTCTCGCAGGGGTTTTGACAAATCCGTCATTTCCGAAAATTCGCGAGCCCATTTGCGGTGAAGCCACGCATAAACCTGCTTCGCACGGAAGCCGGGCAAGCCGAGACTGCCGAATTCCTCAGAAAGCTCAGTGAGGCTCATGGAGAGAATATCTTTTTTCAAAACGTCACCTTTCAAAAGCAGCCATAAAAAAGCCGTCAGTCCCGTGAATGTGCGGCATGAGCGTCAAAAACGGAGAATCGCCGTTTGCTCTTTCAAGCTCAGGGAACAGCTTCACCTGCCGCAGTTCCGGATTCTCGGACAGAAAGCGGAGACAAACCTGTTCGTTTTCTGCAGGGTTCAGGGCACAGGTTGAATATACCAGTCTGCCATGTTCCTTGAGATAGCGTAAAGCTACACATAATATATGATACTGCAATTCGGGTAATTTGTCAATATCAGACGGTTTTTTGCACCTGATCTCCGGCTTCCTGCGCACTATCCCCAGCCCGGAACACGGCACATCACACAGAACACTGTCGGCCTTCGGAAGGTCCGGATTAAAAACAGACGCGTCGTTTACAAGAGTATCTATACAGTCGATTCCCAGCCTTTGCGCTCCGTTTTTTATTAAGCCGAGCCGTTTTTCGTAAACATCGCAGGCGATGATTCTGCCGGTGTTGTTCATATTCTGCGCCGCGGTGAACGCTTTTCCGCCGGGAGCGGAGCAAAGGTCAAGCATTACGCCGTGACCTTCGGGTGCGGCGACTCCGGCACACAGCTGCGACGAGGTGTCCTGAACATGGAACAGGCCGTCTTTGAATTCACGCAGATTCTCGACGCTTCCGCAGTTTGAAAGCTCCAGGGCGTTTTCGCAAAGAGGAATTGAGCTGACGTTTATGCCCTGATCTGTCAGCTGCCCTGAGAGCTTCTGAGCAGTTGTTTTGAGCGTGTTCACGCGCACATTCAACGGCGGTCTGCCGGATGCCGACGCCATGACGCCTGCTGCGTTTTCTTCACCGTAAGCGTCAATCCAGAGACGGACAAGCCATTCCGGGAAAGAGTATTCCACGCTTAAACGGTTAACACGGTCAGTGTTCTGCGGCAGGGTCAGTCCGGCTTCGGCAACATTTCGCAAAACTGCATTGACAAGCCCCGCGGCAAACGCACAGCCGGAGGATTTTGCAAGGGCTACGCTTTCGCTGATTGCCGCCCGGGCCGGGATTTTATCCATGAACAGGAGCTGGTAAGCGCCCATCCTCAGCACGGTGAGAACCTGCGGCTTCAGCTTTTTGAGCGGCTGCTTCAGGTGCTGCGACAAGCAGTAATCCAGAGTTATTTCACGTTCAAGCACGCCGTAGGTCAGCGCGCTCGCAAGCGCCGCCTCCCTGCTGCCGCTTTGAGCGGAGTTCAGAGAGGCGTCGAGAGAAAGATTTGAGTATGCTCCGTCCTTGTCAATGGATCTGAGCACCTCAAAAGCTATATGTCTTGCATCGTTGTTTTTCATTTTCAATTCCGTCTGTTTCCGAATCTCAGGAATAATCTCAGCAGATTTGCCAGGGACACCACAAGGGCTGCAACATAAGTCATCGCCGCTGCTCTGAGCACCTTGCCCGCCGCGCTGAGCTCGTCGCCCGCAAGCATACCCGTTTCGTCAATCACCTTCAGCGCTCTGCGGCTGGCATTGAATTCCACGGGCAGAGTTGCAAGCTGAAAAACTGCGATGAGGGCATAGAGTAAAAGGCCGATTGAAATGAGAGGCTCAAAGCCCATAAAATATCCGAGAAGCGCCAGCGGAAGGCCGAGGGTTGAGCCGATATTGCACACGGGCAATATTGCATTGCGGATTTTTATCGGCGCGTAATTTGACGCGTGCTGTGCGGCATGACCTGCCTCATGGCAGGCTATACCTATTGCTGCAACCGATGAAGAGGAATAGACGCCGTTTGAAAGCCCGATTTCGTTTGTTTTCGGGTTGTAATGGTCGCTGAGCCTGCCCTCAACCTGGACTATCCGCACATCCTTTATGCCGTAATGATAAAGCACGCGTGCCGCCGCCTGCGCACCGGTGATTCCTCGGGCGCTTATCAGCTTTGAATATTTGTTGTAAGCCGATTTTACTCTTGCCTGCGCGGCAAGTGCAACAAGCATGGCGGGAATAACAAGAAGAAAATAATATCTGTCAAAATACAGCCAATACATTGTTTATCACTCCATTCCGAGGCCGTCCGGAATACGAAAGCCACGAAGGAAATCCGCGGCGGGGAGTCTGCTCTTGCCCTCGCTCTGCAGCGAAAGCAGCTCGACACATTTGCCGTCTGCGCAGGAGACAATCAGCCTGCCGTCGGAAATTATTATTTCTCCCGCTGAACCGCCGGGAATATCGCTCAAACGGCTTTCGTAAACCTTAATCTTTTTTCCCGCGCAGACACAGCTTGCCGCCGGCCAGGGGGAAAGACCTCTGATTCTATTGTGAACGTTCAGAGCGGTTTCATTCCAGTCTATCGGGGAAAGGTTTTTGTCAAGCATCGGCGCATATGTTGAAAGGGAATCATCCTGTTTTTTCGGGTGCAGCTCACCTGCCGCGAGTGCCTCAAGCGTTTTTGAAAGCACCTGTGCGCCGAGTTGGGAGAGAGAGTCGTGAACCTGCTCCGCAGTATCGTTTTCGCCGATTTCGATTTTTTCCTGCAAAAGCATGTCTCCGGTGTCCAGCCCCGCGTCCATCTGCATTGAAGTGACGCCTGTTTCCTTTTCGCCGGAAATAACCGCCCACTGAATCGGCGCCGCTCCCCTGAGCTTCGGCAGCAGAGAAGCGTGGATGTTGATGCAGCCGTGTTCCGGCAGTGAAAGAATGTCCGGCGGCAGGATTTTTCCGTAAGCCGTAACAACAATGAGCTCGGGTGCGAGACGACGCAGGATATCCGCCGCCTCGCCGTTTCTCATCGAACCCGGCTGAAACACTGTGAAGCCGAGTTTTTCCGCGGCAAGTTTTACGGGCGGAGGTGTCAGCAGCTGCTTTCTTCCGACAGGTTTATCCGGCTGTGTGAACACGCCGACGACATCATGGCCGTCTGCCGCAAGCCTTTCAAGGCAGGGAACAGCGAAATCGGGCGTTCCCATGAAAACAACTCTCATCAGTTTTGCTCCTTATACAGTCTTTGTGTGTAAAGAATGCCGTCGAGATGGTCAATCTCATGGCAGAAGGCTCGTGCCTTGAGGCCGCTGCCGGAATAGACAAACCATTTTCCCTCGCGGTTCTGCGCCTTGACGACAACGTTCATCGGACGCTTTGTGATGCCGCTTTTGCCCGGTTGGGAAAGACAGCCCTCCTCCTCAAACTGCTCGCCGCTGCTCTCTACAATTTCCGGATTGACGAGTTCCAGCACACCGTCCCCCGCGTCAACAACAACAACCCTGCGCAGAATTCCGACCTGCACTGCGGCAAGCCCCGCGCCCTGAGCGTTTTTCATTGTCTGCACCATGTCATCAATGAGTACTGCAAGCCTGGAATCAAAGTTTTCCACCGGCCTGCTCTTTTTTCGGAGAATCGGGTCGCCGAATTTTACAATGTATCTGAGTGCCATAGTATTTTACCTCTTTATATCATCACATAGGATTTTCGGGGTTAATATCCGCAAAAGCGATTACGTCCGAGGTATTTGCGTCCCTTGAATAATCGCACAGGAGTTCCGCCATCATCCTTCTGAACCGTGTGCCGTTTTTGCATTTGATAATGAGCCTCTGCCTGAATTTGTTGCTGATTTTCGGTATTCCCGGAGGCATCGGGCCGAGTGTCATTATCTTCTGTTCGGAATACTCCTCAGAGACCTTTGCCTCGAGGAGACTGAGAAAATGCTTCGCGCACACCCTGACTCTGTTCGGATTTTCACCCACAAAGCCGACAACGCAGAGATCGCAGAACGGAGGATAAATCATCAGCTTGCGCAGGGCAATCTCACTTTCAAAAAACGAGCGATAGTCCTGAGCGGCGGCAAGGCGTATCAGTTCATTTTCCGGAGTGACGGTCTGAATAATCGCCCTTCCGCTGTGCTTGCCTCTGCCCGAACGGCCGACAACCTGCGTGAGCAGGGAAAAGCTGCGTTCCGCACTGCGGAAATCATCATCATAAAGCTGACTGTCGGCATTTACAACACCGACGAGCGTGACGTTTTCAAAGTCAAGTCCCTTTGCCACCATCTGCGTGCCGAGCAGAATGTCATACTCGCCCGCGGCAAAGGCATCAAGTTTTTTTTCGTGAGAATATTTTGCGGCTGTCGTATCGGCGTCCATGCGCAGCACGCGCGCATTCGGCAGGCGCGTTTCAAGCTCCTCCTCGATGCGCTGAGTGCCGTATCCGCTGTAGCGCATTTCGTGCTTTCCGCACTCCGGGCAGACGCTTGTGAACGGGAAGGACGTGCCGCAGTAATGGCACATCAGGCGTTCGTTTGCAAAGTGATAAGTCATTGATATGCTGCAGTTGGGGCAGGTTACAACAGCTCCGCAGGCGCGGCAGGAGACAAAGGTGTTGTATCCCCTGCGGTTAATCAGCAAAATCGACTGTCTGCCGGCCGCAAGATTTTCCTCAAGCGCCAAAACAAGCTCACTGCTCATTGCGACATCCCTGCTGCCGTTCATATCCACAACAACCACATCCGGCAGCTGCGCCTCGGCATATCTGCTGTTAAGGGTTTCCAGCGCGATTTTCCCCTTCTGCGCCCTTGCAAACGTTACAATATCAGGGGTTGCAGATGCCAGAATCAGCGCCGCGTTATGCTTTGCGCAGCGGTATTTTGCAACAGTTCTCGCATCATATCTTGGATTCATTTCGGATTTGTAGGTGCTTTCCTGCTCCTCGTCGATAATGATTGCACCGATGTTTTTAAGAGGAGCAAACACGGCGCTGCGTGTTCCGACAACAATCTTTACCTCGCCGCGATACACTCTTTTCCACTCGTCAAGCCTCTCCCCGAGAGAGAGAGCACTGTGAAACACGGCGACACACGAGCCGTACCTGGCACGGAAGATTGCAAGCGTCTGCGGGGTCAAGGCAATTTCCGGCACCATGACCAGAACGCTTTTGCCCTTTGCCGTCAGCTCATCAATCAGCTTCAGATAAACCTGCGTTTTTCCGCTGCCCGTCACTCCGTAAAGCAGTGTTGTTGAGGGGCTTTCGCCGTTGCAGCGGGCAAGAATGTTCCTGAACGCTCTGCTCTGTTCGTCATTGAGCCTGACAGAAGAGAAATCATACGGAAGCTTTACCGTTCCCGACGGGCTTCTGTAAACTTCACTTTCGAAAAATTCAGCCACACCTTTTTTTACAAGGGCGGCAACAACAGCGGAAGTCACTCCCGTGAAATAACACACTTCTCTGACAGAGGCGGATTCAACGCTTTGCAGCAGCTCGTAAACACGCGTCTGTTTTTCCGAAAGGCGGAGAGACTCGTTTTCGGTGAGGCTGTCCCTCTGAGTCAGCCTGACCATGCGGAGCATCATATCCCCGACTGTTCTGCCGGCGTCAATGTTGCGCACCAGCAAGCCCTTCGCCGTCATGTTTTCGAGAATTCTGCTGCTCTCACCGATTCCGAACTTTGTCAGGAGAGCGGAGCGTTCGCAATATTTCTTTGTTTTATCGAGATATTCGTATATTCCGGTCTCGTCGCGCGTAATCTCCGGAGATGTCAGGTCAGTCTCCGGAATTGCAGCGAAGCTCATTGAAACCCTGAGGCTTAAGCCCGCAGGCACCATCACTTTGTAAGCCTCAAAAAGCGTACAAAAAGTCTGTTCCTTGAGCCATTGCATCATTTCAATCATTTCGTCTGTGAGCAAAGGCTTTTTATCGGTGACCGAAATGATGCTTTTGAGCTTCTTTTCAGAATCATCCGCGCTGCCGACGTGAATTATTATCCCCTGTCTGACGGAATTACCCTTGCCAAAAGGAACGATAACCCGACAGCCGCACTCGGCGGCTTCGAGCAATTCGTTCGGAACGCGGTAATCGTAAGCCTTGTCAAAATGAAAGGCGACGTTTTCAACCGCGACTTTGACGGTTTTCACATCCGGCATCTGATGCACCTCTTAAAGATTGCGTATCTCCTCGGGCTCCACAATAACATATTCGCCCTTGAGAATTTCGTCAAGTGCAAGGCTGACGGGCTTATCTGTCATTATTTCTTTTTCATCCTCGGCAATCTGGGCAATTTCTCTCGCCCTTTTTGCTGTTGCGGTGACAAGGGAATAACGACTGACATGGTCCTTGAGCACCTGCTGAAGATCTGGATTAAACATAATAAATTACCTCGCTTTGTTTTCTTTGATTATGTTAATTATTTCCTTGACTGCCTCGTCAAGGTCATCGTTAACGACTGTATAATCATATTCACCGCTTCGAATTATTTCTCTCTTTGCGATTTCTATGCGGTTGGCTATTGCTCCGGCGCTGTCCGTTCCCCTGCAGTCAAGCCTGCGCGAGAGCTCGTCAAGTGACGGAGCCTTGATGAAGATGCCGATTGCTTCGGGATAAAGCTCCCTGATTTTTTGCGCACCCTGCACCTCGATTTTCAAAAACACATCCTTGCCCTGTTCAAGCCATGAATCTACGGTGTCACGCGGAGTGCCGTAGTAGTTTGAATTGTACTGTGCGTATTCGAGCATTCTGTTTTCCGCAATCATGCGCTCAAAATATTCCCGGGTGACAAATCTGTAATTCACCCCGTCAATTTCGTTTTCTCTTGGTTGTCTGGTTGTCAGAGACAGCGACACCTTCATGTTCGGGTTCAGCTGTCTGAGCCTTTCAAGCAAGGTGTCCTTGCCGACGCCGGACGGTCCGGAAAAAATTATCAGCAAGCCCTTACTCATCTGCGCTGTCCTCCCGTGCGTCATCCTCCGCACCTGTCAGTCTGACGGAAACAGTCTCCGGCTGCAGATAGGTTAAAATCACGTGGTCACTGTCTGTGATTATAACCGCGCGTGTTCTTCTGCCGTGCGTTGCGTCAACAAGTCTGCCGCGTTCCTTGCTCTCCTGAACAATACGCTTTATCGGCGACGATTCCGGGCTGACAACCGCCACAACGCGCCCCGCGTTCACCATGCTTCCGAAACCAATGTTAATGAGCTTCAATTTTACACCCGCTTTATTCTATGTTTTGAATCTGTTCCCTGATTTTTTCAACCTCGGATTTCATTTCAAGCACACGTTTTGTTATTTCGACATCCTGTGCTTTTGAGCCGACGGTGTTTGCCTCACGGTTGATTTCCTGAACAAGGAAGTCCAGCTTGCGTCCGATAGGTTCGGTGCTGTCCATAAAGTCTCTGAGCTGTTTAAGATGGCTGCGAAGCCTGACAGTCTCCTCGTCCACCGCGGTTTTGTCCGCAAATATTGCGGCTTCCGTGAGCAAACGACTTTCGTCGATATGCGTGTCGCCGATGAGCGCCTTTATGCGCTCGGCAAGTTTAGCGCTGTATTCCGCAGCAATCTGCGGAGAGCGGCTTTCAACAAATTCAACGTGACCCTCAATGATGTCCGCCCTGCCGAGAACATCCTCGCGCAGCTTTTCTCCCTCGGACATACGCATTGCCACAAACTTTTCAATTGCTCCGCAGGCTGTCTTCTCGACTGCCTGCCAGACCGCCTGTTCGTCAAGCGCTTTTCTCACGACAGTGAAAACATCGGAGAACCGTCCGAGTGAGGAAATGTCGATATCCTCGGCAAGGCCGTTGCGCGAGGCGACATCACGCATTGCTTCAATGTATCCGCGTGCAAGCGAATGATTCACTCCGACGGTAACATCGTTTGTGTCAAAGCACTCAATCTGAACAAAGCACTCGATTTTCCCTCGGGAAATCGTGCTTTGCAAAAGATTTTTCAGCTTTTCGTCCAAAAATCCGTACCCTCTGGGTGTACGGCAGCTGAACTCAAAATACCTGTGATTTACGCTTTTCAGTTCGACATTTATATTCATGCCGTCCGTTGTCTGCCGGCAGCTTCCGTAGCCGGTCATACTCTTAATGGCCGTATTTATCACTTCCAATCAATTTTATGCACCGCCGCAATGGCCTGTGAGCAGGTCGGGTATTTCAGCCGTCAGCCTGCCGTTTTCCGGCTTGAAGCCGAGCGAAAGTGCAATTTCCTCATAAGACGTTTCGCGGTATTCCGCAATATAGCACATTCTGTTTGCCGCGTAATTCAGCGTCGAGCGAAGAAGCCCCTCGGCAATATCATCCCTGCCCTGCTCGCAGGAAAGAGAAATTATTGCAGCATTGCAGCCGTCCAGCTCAAAGGTGCACAGGCCGCGCCGTTCGCCATTTTCATACGCCGCCATTGTGCCGCCGTCAACGGGCTTGAATTCCAGAAGACTCATTGCAGACCTGCCGCCTTTTTCAGTTTTTCGGTTTCCTCCGCTGTCAGCTCGCGCCACTTGCCGCAAGGCAGCGTTCCGAGCTTAAGCGAGCCGACTGCGACTCGCTTGAGCCTTGCAACGTCCAGCCCGAGCGCCTCGCACATTTTTCTGATTTGCCTGTTTCTGCCCTCTCGCAGTGTGATTTCGATTACCGCCCGCTCAGTTTCACGCGTAACGAGCCTTACCTGAGCCGGTGCTGTCATCCTGCCTTCGATTTCGATGCCCTCCGAAAGCGCCGCGATATGCTCGTCCAGTATATTCGGGCGGATTGTGACCCTGTAAACTTTGGGGACGTGGCGCGACGGGTGCATCATGGCGTTTGAAAACTCACCGTCGTTGGTCATGAGAAGCAGACCCTCGGACTCCCTGTCGAGCCTGCCGACGGGATAGAGCCTGCACCCTGCGTCCGCAACAAGCTCGGCGACGCATTTGCGCCCCTGCTCGTCGCTCATCGTGGTGATGAAGCCTCTGGGCTTGTGGAGCATAATATACATCGGCTGTGCACTAACAGACACGCGCTTTCCCCTGACGGTCACAATGTCGTGCCGGGGGGATATTTTGTCGCCGATCTGTGCTGTTTTTCCGTTGACCTTCACTGCTCCCTGAGCAATAAGCTCCTCCGACTTCCTTCGGGAAGCCACAGAACAGTCGGCAAGAAATTTTTGAAGTCTTACTGTTTCCATACATCTGCCTTTTCGCTCGCAATGAGCGTTGTTTCATAAATTATTTTTCCGCCGAGACGGTATCTTACCGTGCCGACGATTCTGCCCTTCATTATCGGTGCATATTCAAACGGACGCATGAGCACCTCGCGCTCAATCTCACCCGCACCGAGGCTCACCCCCGCCGCCGGCTTTTCAACGCACTCGACCCCGACGGATTCACTGTTTCCTCCGGCAATTTTTATGCGTATGCCGGACAAGTCACCGTCAAGTTCCGCGAGTCTCGTTTGAGTGAAGCCGTAATCAAGCAGGGTGCGATGGTCATTCCAATCATTCGGTGCGTTGAGAGTGACACAAACGAGCGTGACACCTCCCCGCGTTGCCGCGGACACAAGGCACCTTCCGCTTTTTTTGGTGAAGCCGGTTTTGATGCCGACTGCGCCGTCATAGCATCTGAGCATACGGTTGTGGTTTGAAAGAGAACGCAGATACGGCGGATTGCCGTAACTCAGCCTGATGCTTTTGCTCGAGCAGATGCTTTTGAACTCCGGATTCTTTATGGCGCAGCAGCCGAGCAGTGCCATGTCCCTTGCGGTTGAATAATGCTCCGGGGCGTCAAGACCCGATGGGGTGACAAAGTTGCTGGAGGTCATGCCGATGCTTTCTGCCTTCGCATTCATCATTTCGGAAAAGCCTTCAACACTTCCCGCAACGGTTATTGCCGCGGCGTTGGCGGCATCGTTGCCTGAGGCAAGCAGCATTCCGCACGCGAGTGAATAAACACTCACCTGGTCTCCCGGAAGAAGGCCCATGGAAGTGCCTTCAACAGCAGTCATCCGCTCGGTGACGGTGATGTTTTTGCGGGAAGCTCCGCTTTCAAGGGTGAGGAGCGCCGTCATAATCTTTGTTGTGCTTGCAACTCCGAGACGCTCGTCGGCATTTTTTTCATATAGAACCTCACCGCTGTCCGCGCACATGAGCACGGCGGCACGCGCCGAAACGGAGACTCCACCGGCATGAACAGTTCCGAAAATCATCAAAGCAATGACTGCAGGCACAAGGACAACAGCTTTCATCAGCCACAGCACCTCTCGCATAAGATATCAGACTATCCTATGCGCGGAAGTGCACGGAGTATGATAATGTTTAGATAACTGTTGTGTCGTCCGGCACAACACCGTCGGTGCTTTTGGAGCCCTTGATTTTGTTGACAAGCTCTGTGACTGTGTCAAACATTTCGGCTGACAACTCTTTCTGCCGCATTGTCGCCGGAGGGAACCTGCTTAATCGTGACAGAGCCGTTGTTGATGATGACAAAGGCAACGGGTGAAATTGTGATGCCCGCTCCGCCGCCGCCGCCGAAAAGCTCTTTGTTTGTTTTGGTCGGGAAGTCTGAGCCTCCTGACGCAAAGCCGTAAGTCACTTTCGAAACAGGAATGATTGTTATGCCGTCCGCCGAAAAGATCGGGTCGCCGATGATTGTTTTTGTGTCCACGAGGTCGCGGATTTTTTCTATTGCGGTTCCCAGAATTCCGGATGCACCTGATTCTCCCATGCTCATACTGTTGTTTCCTCCTTAATCGGCGGAGAATTTTCCGCCTCTTTTTTCATTTGTGTTTTATTCCGAAGCAGCTTGATAACCACTTTGAACAGCAATTTTATGCCGAGAACAACAGCCGCGTTTATCATGAATATCGGGCGTATGGATATTATTGCCCGAAACACGGCGCTTTTGGTGGGTGAAAAGAAATTCGGCATCACCCCGACATCATATTTTTTCACCTTTGCCTTGCTGCAAATCAATCCCATTGCGGGAAAGACTTCGGCGCAGAGCTTACCGTAATTGACAGCCGTCTGCGCAGCATCTGCAGAGCCGGCGGTGATGAACAGGTAAAGCTCCCGGAAAATAAAGTGGCTAAATATGCTTCCGAACATGCCGTTGATTGCCTTCACGGTGTCCCGGAGCAGCTGAAGGGTTGCGTCAAAGCCCTGGTTTTTATAGAATGCAACAATTATATTGTCCTTCTTTGCGGCAGGTTCCTTAGGCGCAGCTGCCGCCGGTTGCTCCTTTACGGGCTTTTCTTTTTTCTTCTTCTCTTTTTTGGGTTTCTTTTCCCTGTCGTTCGGATAAATCGTGTACTTCAGAAACAGCCATTTCACTTCAAGAAGGAACGAATCATGGTAATCCATGACCACCGTAACACGGATGCTGAGTAATATGATGAAAAAAGCGATTATGCCGAGAATGATGTATAAAGCCGTCACGGTTTACCACCTCTTTACTCTGTGTTTATTCGCCGACCCGGTTCTCCTCAGCCTGTTCTTTTGCTACCTCTCCGCTCTGCTCCGGCAAAGCCTCCATTTCGGAGGTTTCAATTGCCTGCTCCTGTGTCTTTTCCGGCAGCGGCGGAAGCTCGTCCAGGTCTGACACGCAGAAGCACCGCAGGAAGTCCGGCGTTGTGCCGTAAAGCAAGGGTCTGCCCGGAAGATCGAGTCTGCCCTTTTCCTCGATGAGGCCCCGCAGGCTGAGCGTTGAAATAACAGCTGAGCAGTCAACACCTCTGACGTGCTCGATGAACGATTTTGTAACCGGCTGATTATATGCCACAATTGCGAGCACCTCGAACGCGGCTGAGGACAAAGGGGTGTTGCGCTTCAAATCGAGAATGCTTCTGATGTAAGGCGCATATTCACTGCGCGAGCACAGCTGCAAGGTATCTCCGAGCCTGAGGAGACAAAGTCCGCTGCCGTTTTCGTCAAGCATTGCGGCAATGTTTTCGGCAATGCTCACAAGCTGCTCGCTGTCCGCCTCCAGAACCTCCGAAAGCCTTGATATTTCCACAGGCTCACCCGATGCGAAAAGCACCGCTTCAACCGCCGCCTGCATTTCCTTCACGTTCAAATTGCTTCACCGTCCCCCAAAAGCTCTATGCTCGCACCTTCACCGGCGCCGTCAAGATAAATTTTTCTTTCCTTAATCAGAGAGAGTATTGCAAGAAAGGTTGCAACCATTTCCGAGCGCGAGGCAGAGGTTTCAAAAAGATTCACGACGCTGTATTTTTTGCCGAAAATCATCCTGCCGATGATAAACTGAATTCTGGAGCCGACGGAAACGATTTTTTTTGCAACAATGCCCGAAAACGCTTCAACGGGCGGCGGCAGTCTGCGCATACGCTTGCCGACAGCCGAAAGATACGCCTTGAGCAGAGTTTCCGGAGGATGCGTGCGGGTGTAGGTCATATCAGCCTCGATTTTTTCGGGGCTTTTTGTCATCATATCAAAGCCGTTTGCCTGCTTTGCAAGCTTGCCAGCCATTATCTGGCAGTCCTGATACTCCGACAGTTCTCCGCGAAGCTCGCCCGTGAGCTTGTCCGCCTCATCGTGAACGGGCAGCAGGGACACGGTTTTGATGTAAACCAAACGTGCCGCCATTTCGAGAAATTCGCTGGCAATTTCCATGTTTTCATCCTGCATCATGCGGACATATTCAATATACTGTCCGACAAGCTCAAGAATCGGCACATCGTTGATGCTGAACTTGTGCTTGCTGATGAGAAACAGAAGCAGGTCGAGCGGCCCCTCGAAGTTTTCAATTTTATAAAGAGGTCTGTCCAAAACAATCACCCGAAAAACAGTCTGTACGGCAGCGCCGCAACGAAATTGAGACCTTTGAGCACAATGCCCGACAGGAACGAAAGCGGAGCTGAGAGAATTCCGGTAAACAGCAAAATCAGAACGGCAATCATAATATAACGCTCATATTGCATGATTTTGTAATAAATCCTGTCCGGCAGAACGGCGGTTGCTATCCTTGATCCGTCGAGCGGAGGCACGGGAATGAGGTTGAACACCGCAAGGTTGATGTTAATCATCGCGCAGTAGAAGAAGAACCAATAAATGACCGCGACAATTGTTACGCCGGCTGAACCGAAGGCATATCCGACAAAATTCATCAGAAGCAGTGAGATAAACGCCATGAGCAGGTTTGACACGGGGCCGGCAAGTGAGGTCAGCGCCATGTCGCGCTTGCGGTTTTTAAAGTTGCGGATATTCACCGGCACCGGCTTTGCGTAACCGAAGCCGACAAGGAATATCATCAGAGCGCCGATCGGGTCGATATGTGCCGTGGGCTGCAGGGTCATTCTGCCCTGAAGCTTTGCTGTTTGGTCGCCGAGAGCATAGGCCGCTCTCGCATGAGCGTATTCATGAATCGGAAGCACGCAAAAAATGACAAACACCCTGACGCAGGCATTCATGATCAGCTGCAGGCGTGCGGATGAATCCAGACTTCCGAAGGAGAGCAGGTCTCTGAGCATTTCAAATCTCCTCAATTTCAGTAATAATATATGATACTACATAAAGAGCGGTTTTGTCAAATTTTACCCGAAAACACAACCACCCGTTCAACGTCTCGCAGGTCGCGCAGTACACTTGATTTTTCAAAGCAGACGGAGAACATTTCAACAATCTTTGCTGCCTGCCCCTCTCCGCATTCAACCGTGAGCGAACCGCCAGGGTTCAGACGCGAAAGCCAGCAGCGGCGCAGTACACGGTAAAAATCCAGACCGTCCTGCCCGCCGTCGAGCGCCATTGACGGCTCTCTGCAGACCTCGCGTTCAAGGAGAGGCACCGTTGCAGTTTCCACATAAGGCGGATTTGAAACAATCACATCCGCCGTGCCGATGTTGATGCCGTCGCCCGAGGTAATATCTCCCTGCACAGCGACAGTATTGGCACTGCCGAGCCGCTTTATGTTTTTTTGCAGAAACTCAAGCGACTCGACGGACTTTTCAACAAGATAAATCTTTGACCGAGGGCAGAACGCAGACACCGAAAGCCCAACGCAGCCGCTCCCCGCGCACAAATCAAAGCACACGGGCTTTTCTTTGCCCTTCATCTCCCCGACAGCGGCTTCAACCAGTAGCTCGGTTTCCGGGCGCGGAATGAGCACCCCTTTTCCGACGCTGAATTCCAGCCCCATGAACTCCCATTCGCCCAGGATGTATTGGAGAGGCTCACCGCCGATTCTGCGCGAGACGAAGCCGTCAAGGGCTTTTTGCTGTTCGTCCGACACAGGCGTGTCCGGCTTCAGCCTCAGTGCTGTCAAATCAAGCGAAAACGCCTTTTGACAAAGCAAACGCGCTTCAAACGCCGCGTTTTCGATTTTCTCTTTTTCGAGAGTCTGTTTTGCCTTAAGACAGGACATTCCGACAGTTGCCATTATATGCTTTCTCCATCCGCCGCCGGCTGACTGCTGTTGCTCTCCTCCGCCTGCGCAGATGTTTGCTGTTCTTCCGCCGGAGCTGCCTGCTCCGGGAATCCGTAAAGCACCGCGCTCAGCGCCGCAATGCCGACCTCGATAATGTCATCCGTCGGTTCTTTTGTGCTCAGGCGCTGCATCCACAGTCCGGGAGCGGAAAGGATTTTTGTGAACAGATTGTCATGCTTTCCGGCAAAGCGGATAAACTCATAGCCGATGCTCATAATCACAGGCAGAAGCAGTATTTTCATCAAAATCCAGAGCGCAGTGATATCGCTGATGTGCGGGAATGCGGTGTTGACGGCTGCGGAAATGAGCACGCTTATGATTATCATCACAAAGATGAAGCTCGTGCCGCACCTCGGATGAAAGCGAATTTGCTTTCTGACGTTTTCAACCGTCAGCTCCAGACCATTTTCTATGCAGAAGATGCACTTGTGCTCCGCGCCGTGATACATGAAAACCCTTTTGATATCCTTCATGAGTGACACCGCGGCAATGTAAACAACAAATATCGCCATGCGCATTACACCCTCGATGACGGGACGCCATCTGTCCAGAGCACCGTTTGCAACATGGTCATTCAGCAAATCAAAAGATTTTGAGGGCAGAACAAAGAATATGCCGAACGCCAAAGCAAAGCCGATGACAGCCGCAATTGTTCCGAGAACAGCCATCATCTTCGGGCCGAAATGGTCGCTTAACCATTTGTCGAGCTTTGACATTTCCTCCTCGGGTATGTCATCGTCAATCCCTGCCTTCGTTGCAGCGTCCATCATGCATTTATAGGCAAATATCATTGATTCGACATAGACAATAGGGCCGCGGATAAACGGCTTTTTCAGGATTTTGTATTTGTCGCCCAGCTGTTTGACGGGCTTTTCCTCGGTTGAAATCGTGCCGTCGGGCATACGCACGGAAAGCGCCGCGCCCTTGGGGCCGCGCATCATGATTCCCTCAATGACAGCTTCCCCGCCGACACCGGAATAAAATTTCTTTTCTTTCTTGACTTTACTCATCGTCTGTTCCTCTTTCCTCCGGCTGAACCGGATCTATCGGCAAAATCACAGTCACCGTTGTCCCCTCACCGAAAATGCTGGAGACAATCAGCTCACCGTTGTGCAGCCGAACAATTTCATTTGCAACCGCAAGCCCGATGCCCGAGCCGCGGACCGACACGTTTGCCTTGAAAAACTTCTCCTTGACCCTGGGCAGGTCCTCGGATTTTATGCCGCAGCCGGTATCGGTGCAGTCAATCGTGAGCGTGCTGCCCTCAATCTCGGCGAGCACGATAATCTTGCCGCCCTGGTCGGTATATTTGATTGAATTGTCAAGAATGTTCAAAAACACCTGCTTGATTCTGTTTGGGTCGCCCTGAATGGGAGCGGGCAGGGTCGGCGCATTGTAAATCACCTCAAGTCCCTTTCGGGTTGCCCTTTCCTTGAACATATAGACAGCCTCGTCAAGCTCCGCCAGAACATCCATTTTTTCAATTTTCAAGCGCATATCGCCGTTTTGCATCCTTGAAAAATCCAGCAGCTCCTCAACCATTTCGGACAATCTCTGCGATTCGTCGATGATTACATGCATACCCTTTGCATTCATTTCCTGGTCTACGCCGCCGAGCTGCAAAAGCGTTTCGCCCCAGCCCTTGATTGCCGTGAGCGGAGTTCTCAACTCATGCGATACAGTGGAAATAAAATCGTTTTTCATTTTTTCAGACTCACCGAGTTCGGATGCCATGAAGTTGATTGTGCTGCAAAGGTCACTGATTTCATCGTTGTTTTCATACTCCGGGATACGCGGCGAAAGGTCGCCGCTTGCGATAATTTTGGCAGTGTCGTTTGCCGCCTGAACCGGCCGAACTATTGAACGCAGGAAAAGCATACTCGTCAAAGCGAAAATGACAAGAATCAGAATCACCACGGAAAAAGACAGAAAGGCGATTTTTACAAGCTGACCGTCAACATTCCGCAGTGACACGATGTATCTCACCGCTTCGTTT
>CAZIMM010000020.1:4515-12257 GCA_964540415.1 uncultured Eubacteriales bacterium | reverse complement strand
TGCAGGTTGTTGCCATAACCTTTTCATCGCCGTAAATCCTGCCCGTCCAGCTGCCGACGTCCGTTTCGGAAACCTTTGCTTCCTCGTAGTCCGGCATTTTGACATCCTCGGGTATCTCAAATCCTGAGGAGGACACAGCCACGCTGCCGTCACTCGAAATAACCCATATTTCCATTTTGCTTCTGTCGGAATAATTTTCGACAAAGCTTACGGCACCCTGTGTAAAAGTCTCGTCCGAATCTCCGAGATAAAGCCCGAAGTACGTTGAAACAAGGTCGCCCGTTCCGGTTTCAAGCGTCTGCCGCACATAGTCATAATAATACGACCTTACGGCAACGATGATAAAAGAAGCAAACACGCACAGCACGGCTGCAACAACACAAAAACAATTGCGGAACCAGCGTGACGTGATGCCTTTTGTCCTTACAGCCATTTATATCCAAGTCCCCAAACAGTTATGATATGCTTCGGAGTTGAAGCGTTATCCTCAATTTTCAGCCTCAGGCGACGTATGTTGACATCAACGACTTTTTCCTCACCGAAATAATCCTCTCCCCAGACCTTGTTGAGGATGTCCGTACGCTGGAGAGCAGTGTTCGGTTTTGACAAAAAGTATTCCATAATCTGAAATTCAACCTGAGTCAGCTCAATCGGCTCTCCGCTCTTAGTCAGTGTGCGGCTGCGCAAATCGAGCACGAACTCATCGCTTTTCAACAAGCTTTGAGAGCTGACCTCAGTGCTCTGAGCGGCATGGGCAACGGAAACACGCCTGTAAATCGCATCAACACGCGCCATCAGCTCGGAGGGTGAAAACGGCTTTGTGACATAATCGTCCGCGCCCACAAGCAGTGCAGTAACCTTGTCCATTTCCTGTGTTTTCGCACTGAGCATGATTATGCCGATGTTGCTGTTTTTGGCTCTGATTTGTTTGCAGACCTCAATTCCGTCCGTTCCCGGCATCATAATATCAAGCAGCGCGACATCAAATTCACCGGAAAAAGCGTTGAATTGCTCGATTGCCTCGATTCCGTCCGCCGCTTCAACGACCTCATATCCACTGCGCTGCAAATTGATGACCACAAATTCTCTGATTGACGTTTCATCCTCCGCGACAAGCGCTCTTTTTGTAAAACTCAAAGCTCAGTCCCCCTGTGTCTGAATAGGTGTGATATATTTGCTCAATGTCTCCCCGGTCAGCCCGAAAGCCGTGCCGGCGGCTGTGATTCTCGCAAGATAGGTGTATTCATCGCCGGTTGCGAGCAGCTCATATTCATCTGAGCTATAAAGCTTGTTTTTCGCGTCCTCGCCGGCATAAATCAGCATGAACAGCTCATCGCCCATTTCTTTCTTTTCCTGATTCCAGCTGCTGAACATCCAGCCTTCATCGGTCTGCGTAATTGTCACGGAGTCAATCCACTCCGACGGGAAAGAAAAGCTGAAACCGCCGACTGCGTTTTCCGCAACATACGACATCGGAACAAGCCCGTCATAAAAGAACCTGGACCACCTTATCAGGCTCAGCTGCTGACTTTGCTGGGACAGGTTTCCGACACCCTCCACGAGTTTTTCGCTGCCGGGCAGATAAATCTGAACCGGGATTTCGATCAGCCCGTCCCCGTTGATGTCCTTTGATTCCAAGCCGTTGCGCAAAGTGATAATGTTGGTTTGGGTGGCAACGTCCGTCAGGGGAGTGTCAAAGCTGACCTTAGCGCTGTTCCAGCGAAGCACCTCGGTTATCATCTGTGTTTCGCCCTTATAAGCGTCAATAAAAATACGCAACGGTGATTTCGGCTCTTCCCGGTCAGTCTTGATTGAGCTGAACGATGCAATGCCGCTGTCGAGCGCAGTTTCGCACACAAGGGTCATTTTTCCGTCGCTCTGCTTGTGCAGCAGCTTTGCCGAACAGCTTTGCTTTGCGGCGGAGGTGTCCTTATAAACGAGAAGTATTTCAAACATACCGTCGTCAAAAAGATTGATTGTCTGCATAAGGTTGTATGGCTCGTTGCCGACTATTTCAACGGAAAAGCTGTTGTTAACATAATCCGACGAATAAACCGAAAGCATCTTGCTTGTACGGTTTTCAAAAAGAGTCCAGCTGACAAGGATTTCACTGTACCCGTCATTGTCAAGGTCGCGGAACTCAACTGAACCGACATCGCTGCCCGAGCCGTAAAAACGTCTGACCAGCATCCACTCGCCGTTGTCCAGGCGCAGAACAGCCATTGAAACCCCTGTACTGTCATTTGCCCCGGAAAAGAAAATGACAGCTTCCTGCAAATCGTCAGAGTCAAGGTCAACAAGGGTGATTGCCGAGTTGTATTCCCCCGAGGCAGGTGTTTTGAGAATGATATCCTCACCGAGAATCCGCCTGCAAGCAGTTTGCAGGGCAGAATTTGAGCCATAAGGGTTGGGCGGGACGAGCAGAGAGTCAACCGAATCTATGCCCGCGGAGCAGCCTCCGAACACGAGACCGCACAGCAGGCACAGCACAATTATTATTGAGAGAGTTTTTTTCAACTTCAAACTTTACCTTTCTCAATCCGCCGCTTCGACGGACAGCCTTGCCGAATAACTGCCGTAAACCCAGCAGTCATCCTGTGTTTTAACCGAGAGTCTGACCGCAACGGTGTTCGTTCCCGACCTCAGCTGCGCACCGTTGAGGTCGATTTCGGCGGCAAGGCTTTCCGCAGTGACCTGCGCAAGCGAGCTTTCCGGGCCGACTACGGTTATGGAATCAATATTAACCTGCGAGTTTTTTATTGACCAGCCCTCGGGGACATTGATAACAGAAGCCGCAATTTTTCCGATCGGAAGCTTCTTCTCGGTGACTCCGGAGGCATCGATTCTGACGGTGAATTCTTTAACTCCGCTGTCAAGAATTCTGACATTTGACACCTCAGAGGCGGGGAAGGTGAAGGTGTTGACCCCAGGCTTAAGTGTGGCAAAATCAATCGTTCCGATGCTCACGCTCTTAAATCCGTCAAGCATGGTGTCGGGTACACCGGCGTTGACAAACTGCGGGTTTACTGTTGCTTTGAGCGGATTTTCAAGATAATAAGCCGGATTGTTTTTGTAGGATACATCTGTGGGAGCGTCCATCTGTTTATATATCGGGACGGTCACGGTGACACCGGCGTTGCCGTTGTTGAATTCAATGTTGCGGATTTCGCTTCCGAGCTCGCTGACTGCAGTGAGCGTTGAATCAAAGGTTTCCGTACTTTCGAGCGGCTTGTCAATTTTGATATTAGCTGTCACCTTGTCGATTTTTGACATTTCTGTTGCAGGACCGGAGACTGTTACGGCGGGAAGGGACAGCACGGGTGTATCGCTTGACCATCCCTCGGCGACAATGCCGTTCGGAGCGTCAATAACAGCGCTTACGGTGTATTCGCCCTCCATGTAATTATCGAAAAAGACCGAGATATATTCTTCGGACAGCGAGACAATTTCAAACTCGGCGTCCTCGTCCGCCTTGCTTGCTCTGAGCAGCAGATTGTGCTTGCCGGCGGAATCAACATAAGAGGTCTGTGCAATAACCCGAATATCGCCGGCATCAATTGACGCGGCTCCGACAACATATCTCTTGCCGGTGATTTCGACGTCAACATAATAATCCTGTGTGCCGAACACCTGCAGATCAAGCTGGGCGGGCACGCTGTTCGTCAGATCAATTGTCACGGGAACAGACTTGATAATTCTTGTGTCCTCAGGGCTGAGTGTAATGACCACAAGCAGCCAGAAAACGAAAGATATTATCAGAGAGAATACAAGAAGAACCTTATTATTATATAGCATACGGTGTGCAAGAGAAGTTTTTTTCTTCATTGTCTGCCTGCCAAACCTTTCTCACCGGATTTGTCTAAAAATTATAAAGCACGTGTTTCAGCACGCATTATTTTCCCTTGCCGAACAGTGCTTTGATTCTGCTGCCCGGGGCAGATTTTTTATCGTCCGCCTCGATAAGATAACGGTTGAGCATTGACGCAAGGTCACCGGGAGTGATGTCCCGGACAAGTTCGCCTTTGAAAGCAACCGAAATATAACCTGTTTCCTCCGAAACAACAATTATCACGGCATCGCTCTCCTCGCTCATTCCGAGCGCCGCCCTGTGGCGTGTGCCGAGCTCCCTGCTGAGGAAATTGTTCTGTGTGAGCGGAAGTATGCACCCTGCGGCAACAACTCTGTCATCCTTCAGCACCGCGGCACCGTCGTGCAAAGGAGCTTTGGGATAAAATATGTTTTCCAGCAGTTCGGCACTGGTTACGGCGTCGACCGTTGTTCCCGTTTTGACAATTTCTCCGAGAAGCGTACCTCTTTCAAAAACCATGAGTGCGCCGATTTTTCTGTCGCTCATGTCTGAGCTTGCACGGCAGACAGCCTTGATTGCCTGAGACAGCTTTTCGTTGCGAAGCAGACGCTCCGTTTTTCCGTAGCTGCTGAACAGCCCGAGATTTGAAAAGCTGCTGCGTCCGACGCTTTCGAGCGCGTGGCGGATTTCCGGAGTGAAAAGCACAATGAGCACCACAATCGCGTTGCTCGCAACACTCTTGAAAATGAACTGACTTGCCTGCATTTCAAAAGCGGCAATAAAAACATAGGCTATGACAAACAACAGCAATCCCTTGAGAAGCTGGATTGCCTTGGTTTCACGAACAAGTTTTATCGCGCTGTAAACCACAAAAGTGACGAGAATTATGTCAAGAAAATCAGCGAGCCTGAACGATGAAATTACGCTCAGAATCTGATAAAAATATCCGACAATCTCCTGAACAATGCTCACGCTATCAACTGCCCTTCAATAAAAGCAAATAAGTATTATTACATATCGCATTATTATAGTATTGTATCACAGCTTGGCAATTAGTGCAACCTATAACAAAAAGTTTAAATAAATTTTAAGATGTACGCATTAATCCCGCAACATTGTGTTCAGACTTCAACGGTTTTTCCGAGTGAGAAAGAATAAATCACTTTGCGCGAAACCTTCAGCCCGAAGCAGCTTTCGGCGGCGGCAGCGTATATTTCAAGCTGTGCGCCGTGTTTCTCGGCAAGCTGCCCGGCCGTCACTCCCCTGTCGGTTTTGTAATCCACAATCACAGCCCCCGAGTCACCGACAAACACACAGTCAATCATTCCTCTGAGCATCACGCGCTCATCGGCGAAGGAGGAATCCAGCTCAGGATATAGCTGAGTGACCGGCACGAGCATGGCAAACTTTTTTTCACGGAAAATTTCCTTTGCACACTTCATTTCAGCGCAAAGCGGGCTTGCAAGGAAGGCTTCCAACTGTGCAGACGGCAGCGAAGCAGCTTCCTGATCTGTAAAGTTGCCTTGCTTTACAAGCTGTTCAATCTGACTTTGAACGTCGCTGTTTGAAAAGTCGCACAACTGCATAAACCGATGAACTGCAATGCCCTTTTCGGCGGAATTCAAGCCGGTGCTGTCCAGGAAAGACGGACGCGAAGCGGCAAAGAAATCGCCTTCGGGGTCATCGCCTATTGTGGATGCCGTGCGCAGTGCGCTCGCCGTTTCAAGCGGACCGTAAGGGTATGAATACGATAAGCGCTCTTTTATAATAGACAACAGCTTCACGTCGGGCTTTCTCGGCGGCAAAAGCTTTTGTGTTCTTTCCTCCTGCTCGGCAAGCTTTTCGACTCTGACATCGAGTTTGAAGCCCGCCGGCAAGGAGCGGGGTGATATATCAGGCGGTAATTGAAATGCCGACTGAAAATCAGGGTGGCACATAAACGCAGAGAGCACCCATTCAGACGCACTTTGTGCACCGTTCACAGTAAAGGGAGTTAGCTTTACGCCGTTCCCGCCATCTGCGGCGAGCCGCATTATCTTTTCCCGTGGCTTTTTCAGCGAGGTGATAAAAACCAGCCGTTCTTTTGCCCTTGTCATTGCAACATACAGCACGCGCAGCTCCTCGGAACGGGAGGCGGCCTTCAGTTCAAGTCCTGCGGAAACGTGGGCAAGTGTCTTATAATTGCCCGCCGCCGCACTGTTTCTGCCGAGCAAAGCAATTCCCGTGTGCTTTGCAATGACAACACTGTCACGCAGGTCGCTGTTATTAAAATTTCGGGAGAGCCCCGCAATAATACACACGGGGAACTCCAGCCCCTTACTCTTGTGAATGCTCATTATCCGCACAACATCCGCGCCGGAGTCAATTGCGTCGGCGCTTGTTGTTTCAATGCTGCCCGCGCGCTCGGCAAAACGTACAAATGAGGATATTCCTCCGCCGCCCAGGGAATCAAACCTGTTTGCAATGTCCAGCAGCATAAGCAGATTTGCCCTGCGCTGAGCGCCGTCCGGCATTGCGCCGGCAAGTGCAACAAGTGATGTTTCTTCAAATATGCGCCTTACAAGGTCGGAGGCGCAAAGAGTCACGCTCAAGGTGCGCATTTTTTCAAGGAAGTTAAGGAAGTCTGCACACTTTTCGTTGCCGTTTTCCGCAGCGTATGACGTGCAGGCATAGATGCTTGCCTGCGGCTGCGAGAGGCGCAGAATCGCAATGTCATCCGGAGTGAAGCCGAACACCGGGGAGAGCATGACCGCAAGCAGCGGCACATCACGCACAGGATTGCTGATCACCCTGAGCAATGAAATCGCAAGGCTCATCTCGCGGCTTCCGAACAGGCTGCCGTCCATGTCGGCATATGCAGGCACTCCGTTTTTTGTGAACGCCTCAACAAAAGCGGACGAATGCCCCTTCACCGAGCGCATAAGCACACAAAAATCGCCGTACCGTGCAGGTCTTTCTCCCGAACCGTCCTTGACTGTCAGTCCGGAGGCTATCATCTCTTTTATCATTTCCGCCGTGTATTCCGCCTCATATGCGTCCTGTGACATTTCCGTGTTCTCGGTTATGTCAAGCACCCGGAGGCTGACGTCTGCGCCGTCGTGTTCGGGATAGTCCGCGCCGCAAATCAGCTCCTCGCCGCCCGAATAATCAATTTCACCCGCCTGTTTTGACATCAGCCTGCAAAACGCGTAATTCACGGCATCGGTTACACCTTTACGGCTGCGGAAGTTTTTTCCGAGATTGATTTTTCCCGGATAAGTTGTTCCGTCAAACTCCGTCATTCCGTCCCGTCTGTTGAGGAAGATTTCCGGCATTGCCTGCCTGAAACGGTAAATGCTCTGTTTGACATCGCCGACAAAGAACAGGTTCTGCCCATCTCTGGACAGCGCTGTGAACAGCATATCCTGAGCGAGGTTCGTGTCCTGGTATTCATCTACAAGAATCTCTTTGTAGTTTTGCGAAAGCTCGAGTGCAAGCGGAGTTTTTTCAATTTTTCCACCGTCGGCCGGTGTGACGAGCAATCTGAGCGCAAGGTGAAGAATGTCGTTAAAATCCGCCAAACCGTCCTTTTCTTTCAGCTCGGCAAATTTTTTCTCATACAGTTCAACGCAGCCGCACAGCGCTCTGACCAACGGTGCCTGTGCGCACATATCCTCAAGATACTGCTCCTGTGTGCAGTTGACAATGACCGGCAATGATTTTTTGATTATATCCTTGACCTTGTCACGCATACCCTGCACGGCGTCGCGCACATCACTTACATAATCTGAAGGTATGCTTCCCGCGCGGACAAATTTTATGTTTCTCAGCCGTGTGTAAAGCGCATTCCAGCCGTCATACTCTGCACAGTTCTGCAGCTCCTCAATCAGAGAAAGGTCGGCGGCAAGCGCCCCGGACATGGCCTTGCTCACTGTTTCGTCAAGCTCGGCAGTTT
>CAZIMM010000020.1:0-4486 GCA_964540415.1 uncultured Eubacteriales bacterium | reverse complement strand
CATCCGACACATAACCGAGCACCGTACGGTATGTATCTTTGCCGACATGTTCTCCTGCATTTTCATATTTTTCAACAAATTCCGCAAGTCTCTTTTCCGGGAACGGATAAGCGCTGATGTGCTCATACAAATCCGTCACTGTCTGTGCAAGACGTGAATCATCCCGCCCGCCGAGCAGCTCCGCGAGCATTAAAAACGGTTCTTCTCCCTGTTCGTACATTTCATCGAGAGCGGCGTTCACCGCATCGTTTTTCATTGCGGAGAGCATGGCATTGTCCGGCGTTTTAATTCCCGGAGGGATGTCCAGAGCCTGAAAATTTGTCTTAACAAGGTCAAGACAAAAGCTGTCTATCGTGCAAATTCTTGCGCTGTGCAGCATCATTCGGCAATGAAGCAGGTGCGCATTGTTCGGTTCGAGCGCCAAAAGCTCCGTCAGCCTGTTCGCAATGCGCTCACGCATTTGAGAGGCGGCCGCTTTTGTGAAAGTCACAATCAGCAGTTCGTCCGGGTTGCACGGCTCTGCTTTGTCCGCAAGGCGGCGCACTGCCCGTTCGACGAGCACCGCGGTTTTTCCGGAGCCGGCGGCGGCGTTGACAAGCAAGGTGCCCTGCCGTCCCTCAATTGCAAGCTGCTGCTCGCGTGTCCACTTATTGCCCATCGCTTTCCGCCTCCTTTTCGAGCATTTCAAGGCATTTTTTGTTGTCCGCAACAAAAAGCTCCCTCACCGGAGAATTGCTTTCATGTGCGCAGACATCGGAATAATCACACCACTCGCACAGCTTTTCAAAGCTTCCCGAGCACACTGGAACAGCTTCGATTCTGCCGTTGTGAAGGGCAAGACCCATTTCCGCAATTATCGAATCGATTTTTTCTTTGAGCAGTCCGAGTTGCTTAAGGCTTGCAAGACTGCCGTCGAGAGTGCCGTCCTTTTTGAGTGAAGCGGGAATAAAAATTCCCTTACCGGAATGCTCCATGCCGAGGACAGCACGGCTGTCGTTGAGCAGAAGTCCGCTCATCTTGCCGCTTTTGCTCAGCGCTTCCTCCAGTTTTTCCGGGCTTTCGTTGCGGTCTGTCAAGGTGTTCTCCGCCTTTGCCGGAACATAGAGCACACCGGCGGGTGTAATCTTGCCGTATCTTTCAACGCCGTTTTCCCTGATTGCGAAAAGATAAATCAGCATTTGCATATTAAGCCCCGAAAGCACATCGGAAAGCCTGAACTTTTTGCTGCCCGTTTTGTAATCCACCACTCGCAGGAAGGTGTTGTCAGGCGTTTTCATTACGTCCACGCGGTCAACAACTCCGCGGATATATACCCTGCCTCCGTCCTCAAGTTGAACTTCGTAAGCCCTTATGCCGTTTTCGGAGCCGATCGGCAGTTCAAAATCCACAGGCTCAAAATCACTCTGTGCGAATTCCGCCGCAAGGCTGTGCACAACCTTCATCACGGCTCTGCAAAGCGAATTGTAAAGCCAGATGAAGCGTTTGGATTTGTCAGCCGAGCCTCCCATATTCGTTTCGAGAAATGTGCCGAGCAGCTCTCCGACATAGGAGCTCACCTCGTTTTCGTCTGCAGAAGCAAGACCGGCACCGTATTTTTTTACAACATTTTCGAGCACAAAATGTACAACCGTGCCGCTGACATCCGCGGACAGCTCCGCACGTCTGATAGGTTTTGCATTTATGCCGTAACGCAAAAAATATTTGAACGGACACTGATGGTATTCCTGCGTACGCGACGCTGACAGGTTCATGCTCTGCCCGAAAAGCTTTGTTGCATTTTCCTTGTTTTCAATGGCGAACGGCTTGTTTTCGAGCATCCTGCCGACTGCCTCCAGCCTGTCAGAATAATCGACCCTGCCGGAAAAATATTCCTTCAGCGCCGCCGACAGCGGTGTGCTGCTGTTCCACAGCTCTGCGCAAAGCTCATAGGTCGGCTGTTCGCCCTCTACCCTGTATTCGTCGCTGAGTGCCGCCGTGTCAACCCTTTCGCAATTCGGGACGAGATGCAAAACCTGAGAAACAAGCTCAGACGGTGCGACACGCGTCCCCGAAAAATCCGCGGCGGGATAGCAGACAAAGAGTTTTTCCGATGCACAGCAAAGGGTGCTGTAGGAAATGAAGCGTTCCTCGAGGACATGATATTCCCCGCTTTGCGTCACGTTGACTCCCTGAAGGGCAAGGCGCTTTCTTTCAGCCGGCGTAAACACTGCGGCGGGTCTGTCATTCCTCGGAAAAACACCCTCGTTGACGCCGACGACAAAAACACACTTGGGTGACGAGGCTCGGATTCTGTCCGCCGAGCCGACGAGAATTTCATCAAGCCCGTCCGGAATATCTCCGACGTCACCTGTGCTGAGCACCAGCCCGAGAAGCTCTGCAAAGCGCTTCACACTCAGCTTTCTGTCACCGAGAGCCGAAGCACACTGATCGAAAACCTCCATGAGCATATCCCATATTCTTTCCTGTTCAACTGCAAGTGCGCTCTCACCGGTTGCCTCAAGCTTTTCAGCAAGCTCAGTGAGTTTTTTCCCTGCGCCGACCTCCTCGAGATAACGGTAAACCGCCTCCACCATGTCTTTTCCGTTCTGCCTGCGCAGCCTTGAACGAAGCCTTTCGAGAGGCTCAACGGCACGCGCCCTGATTTCATTTATCTGCGCGAGCAGAGCCTTTTCGTCATCGTTCGCCTCACGTGTCAGCCCTCCGGGAGACGCCGTCTGCTCCGCAAGCCAGCTCATGCCGCCGAGGTTCCACATATATGCATAGTTTTCCAGAATTGATGTCTCCTGCGAGCTGACATCTGTCAGCCCTGTTTTCAGAACTCGCATTACGGCATCTGAAGAATAACCGTTCGACGCAATTTCGAGTGCCGAGCGGACAAGCACAACAAGCGGCTGAACCGCCACGCTCTGGCGTTTATCCTCAAACACCGGAACACCGTATTTTCTGAACGATGCCTTGACTGCCTTGGAATACTCACCGTCGCCGCGCGAAATCACTGCGATATCGCGGCAGCGGTATCCCTCCTCGCGCAGAAGCTTGCGCACGCGCAGAGCAACGTAGTCGCACTCGGCATACGCGTCCCTCGCGGCGCACACTGTTACATCGTCTGTCTTTTCGGCGAATACGCTTGCTTCCGGAGAATAAAGTCCGTTTTCAACCGTGCGCAAAGCATCGCTTTCAAAGCGGCGAATCATCGGCGGGAAGTTGTTGAATTTGTTCTCACCGGACAGACGGGCGGGATTGGTCACCGGTACATTATGCTTCTTTGCAAGCTCAATGAGTCTGCGCGCCGTTTGCCTCGTGTGGGCAAAAACGCTCATGTCGGGCTCGGGTGAATAGATCACGTCGGTGCACAGCGACACATAGACCATCTTCGCCTGAGCGATTATCAGCTCAACAATCTCAAGCTCCTGCCGTGTAAAGCCCCGGAACGCGTCCAGAGCCACTATTTTCCCGCAAAAATAACCTCTATGAGCAAGTTCGCGTGCGGCAAGCGTCAGGGTATCTCTCTGTTCTTCAAAGCTTTCGTCAACCAAAGCGTCATAAGCCGAAAGTATCACCGACACATCCCGCAGCTTGCCCTGCAACAAGGCGTGCTGAGTCTGCTGTGCCGCGGCTTCAAGCTCAATCGGGCTGACGGCACACTGCTTAAGCTCCTTAGATAGCCCCAGCATTTCGCTGAGAACGCCGATATTTTTCGAGCTCTTTCCGTACACACTCAGGGAATCCGCAACCTGCTCAAGCGCAAGGCTCATCAGCACGGTTCTTCCGGCCTCACTGATTTTTGCACGCTCACGCCTTCCGGAATCGGTGAGCACAGCCTCTGCAAGGCGCGTGAAGCTTGTGACCTCAACATTCTGCGCGTCCTCGTTTCCGAGAAGCTCAAGCATTTTCCGTTGGCTCTCAAAAGAATATTGTTCAGGAACTATAAGTATCGGTGATTCGTGTGATATCTTGACAAAATCACCCAGCAGTTTTCTGACATGGGTTGTTTTTCCTGAGCCGGCTCTCCCCAAAACAAAGAACAGCATTCATTTTCCTCCCCCTTAGGTTCAGCGAACATGTTTTCCGTGAATTTCCCGTTTGTGGCAAATACGTATAAATTATATCACATAACCGAAAAAAAAGCATCAACAACGTAACAATAATTTATTAAAATATTATGTTGAAGATATAAATTGCAAACGGTTGACAAATATGTTGAAAGTATTTATAATATAAAAAGAACGGAGGTTTGCATTGATGAAAAGCAAAATTACTGCAATTTTGTGCGTCCTGTTTGCCGTATCGCTTCTCACCGCGTGTAATTTTGATTTCAGCGTCTACAGCGATGAGACTACTGTCAAGGCGCAAACCGACAGGCAACCCGTTATTACCACCCGCGACATCAGCATATACATGAACTCTCAGGACGCGGAGATACTGAACTCTGAGGTCTATGATGATGACGACTATGATAAGCACGGCAACCTCAAGCCCACCACAA
>CAZIMM010000019.1:1616-31013 GCA_964540415.1 uncultured Eubacteriales bacterium | reverse complement strand
CTTTGCAAAATCGGCAATTGAATAATCCCAGGCGCTTGCAAAGGTTTGCAGGAACGAGCCGCAGCCCGATGAACAAGCCTCATTGAGAAAGATGTTGTCGATTGCGTTGTTGCGGATTTTGAAGCACTTTATATCCTGACCGCCGATGTCAATAATAAAATCAACCTCGGGCTTGAACTTTCTTGCGGCGGTGAAATGCGCAATGGTCTCAACCACACCGAAGTCAATGCCGAAAGCGCTGCGGATAATCTCCTCACCGTAGCCGGTGACGGCGCAGGACTCAATTTTTGCCCCTGGGAACGAGGCATAGAAATCAATGAGAAACTGCCGTATGATCGGAACCGGATTTCCGCTGTTCGGCTGATAGCGGCTGAAAACGATTTCACTGTTTTTATTTATAAGAACGGATTTGACCGTGGTGGAGCCGGCGTCGATTCCGAGGAACAGCCGTTCGCCGGGAATATACGCGGCATTTTCGCTCACAGTGTCCTTGCTGTGGCGCTCGCAAAAGTCGCTGTATTCTTCCTCATTTTCAAAGAGCGCGTGACAGCTGATATAGCCCTGTGAGGAGTGAAAGCACCTGATTTTTTCAATTATGTCTTCAAGCGACGCATCGCCCGCATTGCCGGACAGCGCTGCTCCGATTGCAACATAATAAAGCGAATTTTCGGGGCACAGACCGGTGATGCCCAAGGTTTCATCAAAGCTTTTTCTAAGCTCCGGCAGGAAGGAAAGAGGTCCGCCCAAATAAACGACTCTTCCCTTTATCTCTCTGCCCTGAGCAAGGCCGGCAACCGTCTGATTCACAACCGCCTTGAAAATGCTCGCCGAAACATCACTCTTTTTTGCGCCCTGATTCAGAATCGGCTGAATATCCGATTTTGCAAACACTCCGCATCTTGATGCAATGGCATAAGTCTTGTCGCTTTGCCCGGCAAGTCTGTTCATTTCATCCGGTGTGATTGCAAGCAATGACGCCATCTGATCAATGAAAGCACCTGTGCCGCCAGCGCACGAACCGTTCATTCGAACCTCAACGCCGTTTGTGAAAAACAGTATTTTTGCATCCTCGCCGCCCAGCTCGATTACCGCGTCGGTTTGGGGCAGCAGCCTTGAAACCGCCACCCTCGTGGCATAAACCTCCTGCACAAAATTGAGCCCCAGCTCATCCGCAAAGCCCATTCCGGCTGAACCGGAAACGCTTACAGACGAGCGCGAGAACTCGGGGTGCTCACGCAGAACATCTGTGAGCATTGCGTCTGCTTTGTCCGTTATTTGTGAATAGTGGCGTTCATATGCCTTATATACAATATTTGCGTTGTCATCAAGTGCGACGCATTTGAGCGTAGTTGAACCCACATCCAAACCTATTTGCATGGTTTTCTCCTTCCGACGATGCAGCCGCAATGCATCATTTTTTCATTTAACCTAATTCCTCAAATTCGCATTTTCTGTCATCATTTCCGCAATTTGATTGCGCAGCATGTTGTTTGCCTCCTCAACGGTCATGCCTTGAGCCGAAAAGGGAGTTCCGAACCTGACGCATAAATTTCTGCTGCGAAAAACATAATCGCCCGTCACTGCCACCGGCAGAACAAGCGCATTGGTTTTTTGAGCCATTGACACTGCCCCTTCCTTGAACGGCAGGAGCAATTCTTTTGTTTTGTTGCGTGTGCCCTCGGGGAAAATTCCCAGAGCGCCTCCGCGTTTCAGAACCGTGAGCGACGCCTTCACAGCCTCAATATCTCTGCCGTTTCTGTTAACCGGGATGCAGCCCGCGAACTTGAAAAAAGGCTTTAGCTTGCCCTTAAAATACTCATTTTTTGCCACATAGTTAATCGGTCTGCGGGTTGCAATGATTGTCAGGCACTGGTCAAGAACGTGCTTGTGGTTGCCTGCGATAACAAGTGCTCCGCTTTTCGGAATGTTTTCTTTTCCTATCAGTGTTGGGTTATACCAAAGCCGGAAAACCGGTTTCATGGGGGGTGTCAAGAGTCTGAAACCGAATGTTCCGGGATCATTCTTGTTTCTTTTCAATTTCTTTCTCCTTTTTCTCCTTTTGTTCAAGATGTTCCTTTTTCAGCTGATTGAAATCCGTTTTGCCCATAAGGGTTTTCGGAAGTGAAGTGCGGTATTCATATTCATAGGGCAAACAGTATTTTGCGAGATTTTTTATGCAGTGTGCTTTAATTGATGCTTTGATTTGCTCTGTCGGCTCGAAACCGTTTTTCAGAACGATATATGCTTTTGCAACCTCAATTTTGTAGTTATGCGGAATACCGATGACCGTGCATTTCAGCACCGTTTCATGCTCCTCAATGGTTTTTTCGATGTGCTGAGGATACACATTGTAACCGGAGGAGACAATCATTCTTTTTTGTCTGAGGCGGAAAAACACAAAGCCCTCCGCATCAATGCAGCCGATGTCCCCGGTGTGCAGCCAGATTCTGCCGTCAGAATGGAGCTGGAGCGCCGAGTTGGTCTCTTTTTCGTTGTTGCGGTAGCCCAGCATAACTGTTGGTCCGCAGACGCAAATTTCGCCGTCCTCCCCTGCCGGCAACTCCTGCTGCGTGCCGGGTTTTACAATGCAGAATTTGTTGCCGATGAGAGGCTTGCCGATGCTGCCCGCCTTATAGCCGCCGTGAACCGCAAGACAGGTTGCGGCAAGGCTTTCGGTCATACCGTAGCCCTGTGAGATTTTCACCTTAGCCTTGTGAGGGGCAAGGAAATCGTTAACTCTCTTTTCGAGAGGAGCCGAAAGAGAGTCTCCGCCGCTCACAATATATTTCAAAAATGACAGGTTCAGTTTTTCGGTGCGCGGAGAATTAATGAGTGCTTCAAAAAGCGTCGGCACACCGAATATCATTGTCGGCTTATGCTTTTTCAGGAGCTTTCCGAATTTTTTTGCGTCAAAGCGGGGAATCAGCACCGAACACGCGCCGTAGCAAAATGCGACATGGACGCATACCCCGAGACCGAAGCCGTGAAAAATCGGCAAAATTGCAAGAATTGAATCGCCCACCGAAACATCCGGAAGAGTTATGACCGACTGAATTCCGAAAGCGTTAAAGCAATGATTTGAAAGCACAATTTCCTTTGGAATTCCCGTTGTGCCGCCGCTGTGAAGAATAATTGACGGCAAATCATTTGAGCCAATGTAAGCTCCGCGAAAATCGGTGCCGATGCCGCGCTTGCAGAAATCCGACCAGCTGAGAATCCTGCTGTCGGTATTCTTGAGCAGTTCCTTCGGCTTGTTGGCAATGTTGTAGGCAGCCTTGAGCACGGCAGGCATTGAATCTCCCGCCGAAACGACAATCACCGTTTTGAGATTTGTTTCATCAATGGTACTTTCTATTTTTTTGAGGCATAAATCAATTGCGAGTATCACGTTGCTGTTGACGGAAACCACATATTTTTTTATTTCCTGTTCCGCTGAAAGCGGATGAATAATGTTACAAACCGCGCCGATTTTGTTCAGAGCGTAAATGCTGATAACCGCCTCGGGAGTGTTGGGCATACAAATTGTAACTACATCGCCCGCCTTTACACCGAGGTTGGCGTAGGCGCAGGCGCAGGCATCAATTTTTTTGACGAGCTCGGCATAAATACAGGTTTTGCCCATGTAATCATACGCCGGCGCGGCAGGATGCTTCGCGGCTGAACGCCTGACCATCTCATACATAGAAATATCCGGAACATCAAGACAATCGTCAACAACTTTTTTTCTTGAGACAAACGGATTTACTATCTTTTCTCTAATTCTCTTCATTTAGAATATACTGCGTTATCCTTTCCATAAATTTCTCGTTTTCAGATGTCAGGTCGTCACTTTCAACTAAAAACGGTGGATAGAATTTAAGCTTCACAGTCTTGCGAAAAAAGCCGTATTTTCCGGTGATAGCAAACGGCACAATCGGTGCGCCGGTATCGTGTGCCATTTTTACTGCTCCGATTTTGAACGGCAGAATGGTTACGGGCGCATTCTTCTTTGTTGTGCCCTCCGGAAAAATGCCGATGACCCTGCCGTTTTGCAGCACCTCCTCCGCGGCGCGCAGCGCGTGTCCGTCCTTCGTGCGGCGGTTAACCGGAATAACTCCGGCGCTCGTAAAGAACTTTTTCATCGGTCCTTTAAAAAGTTCATCCTTCCCAAGAAAATGAATAACCCGCTTTGTCGAAGAAATTAAAATAAAGATGTCGTTCGGGCTTGTGTGATTCCCTGCAAGAACAACACTTCCGCTCTGCGGAATGTTTTCAATTCCCTCAATGACAGGGTTTCTGAACAGGCAGAAAAAAAAGCAGAACCCAGGTCTCAGGCTCCTGTAGATGAGCGATTCATTCTTTTGCATTAATTTTCCCTCCAAAAAACACAAGTCGAGCTTATTGGGCTCGACGAGCAAATTTATAAATCTGTGTTCCCACCGCGACCAGCACGGCCGTGCATGAAATCGCGGCGATTGCCGGCTTTGGTTCAAGTTTGAACGGACGCGCGGGCGTTGAGCATTTCTCAATAATTTGCCGCTTGGTCTCTTCGTTCACATCAACGCAGGACATTACACGAACATATTCACCTGTAGCCTGTTTAATTGAGACCATTTCTGTCATTCCTTTCAAATTCTTTTTTCAGCATGGCTCTTGCATATTGAAGCCGCTTTCTGACGGCAACTGCAGAAACATTGATTATTTCGGAAATTTCGCTGACCTTATAGCCCTCGATATAGTATAAATCCATGACAATTTTATATTTCGACGGCAGCTCCATGATTGTTTCGAAAACATCCGCGTCATACGTCGGTATGCCGACATTCTTAATCTCTTCCAAATCCATAACAGGATGGGAAAGCCTGAAGCGAGACATATTTTTGCTGACGTTGGTTGCAACCTTGATAAGCCACGCTTTTTCATGCTCAGAGCCTGTGAACTCTGGCGCCTTAGTGATATATCTCAGATAGGTTTCTTGAAGGGCATCCTCTGCGTCCGCCCGGTTGCAGAGTATAACTAAGCAAATGCGGAAAAGCATCTTACTGTACTTTTCCACAGCCATTTCAATATATCGTGTATCCTGATTGACGTCTGTCAGAAAATCATTTCCCATTTCTCCCACCGTCAGTAAAAGTCATTACAAATATAAAACACATGAAAAGAGCGTTTCGTGATATGAAATTTGTGAATTTTTTGTGAACATTTTTTATTGTTCAACTTTTTTTCCATATACTGCAAAAAGCCGAGCAGTCTGGTCACAAAAGATTTACAAGACAGTTTAATTATTCCACCGAAGTATCGTACACATCAGTCTACGGTGAGTATGCTCAAATTTTTGCAGTTCTTAATCAAATATTAAGGATTTGTGAACTTGTTTCTTAAAAAAATAATCTGTAAAATATTGATAAACAGTTTGGTGAAACGGAGAATCATTTATGTGATGAAAGACTGTTGTTCTATTTAATTAAGAAAGGAAGTATTTGTATGAATTTGTCCAAGCGCTTGCTCACCGTGTTGCTCTGCATTGCAATGCTGTTCACCGTTGCCGTACCTGCCATGGCGGCAGATGAGGAACCGTTCGACCAGAAATATATGCCTGTTATTACTTCACAGCCGCACGACCTTGAATTGTACAAAAACGGTGGTGACAGCTCTGTGCCGAGTGGGCTTGAGGCATACATTCCGAGCGGCGGTGGCTCAAAACTCGGATATGAGCTTTATCTGAACGGCGAATTCTATCATGACAGCATCTATTCAAACATGAGCAACCGTTATCCGGACGGTGAGTATTACTATATTGTGTATAATGCCGAGCACCCGGAATACAGAGTGCAGAGCGAGAGCTTTACGATGAAAGTCAAACAGCCGACAATATTCGACTATATCGGCGGCTTCTTTTTTGAGCTTTTCCTGCTGTTCGCATATATGGGCATATTTTCAGGGGCAGGTCTTCACGTTTTATTCTATGAATACCCGAAAATGATGTGGGAGAAAATATTCGGCAAATAATAATTCAGATATTACATAAAAAGGGAGAAGTTTATAATGAAACACACAAAACATTTTCTTGCGGCACTTCTGATCATCTGCATGATTCCGGTGCTTGCAACGCCCGCCTTCGCGGAGGAAACGCGAACGGTTGTTGACTCCGGCTTTTGCGGTGCGCAAGGCGAAATCTGACGTGGAAGTTCTATGACGACGGCGAGCTTGTCATAAGCGGCACGGGCGAAATGGCATGGTATTATCTGGATATATCTGACGGAAAAGAGGATACCGATCAAGCCGCGCCATGGTACGGATATCGTGAACGCATCAAATTGATTACTGTTGAAGAAGGCGTAACAAGCATAGGCTCTTATGCTTTCAAATTTGGCGGCGAGCGGTATTACAGAATAAACCTGCCCTTGAGCCTTGAATTCTGGGAGATCAACTCATTCACGAGTAAAATGTGGGGGTTGGGGCAGCAGAGAGTATTTCGTTATTCGGGTTCGGATAAGGATTGGAGCAAGGTAAGGGAAAAACTTTTTATATTTATTTTCAACGAAGACAAAACTCAGGTTATTGATCGCGAATGTTATCACACAGCTTCCGCGTGGGGCAGGCTGAACGTAGTGTATTATAACGGCAAGGAGCCGGAGCCTTACTGCGCAATCCGTCCATATGATTCCGCGTTTTCAAGTTCACGTTTGGAAAAGGGCGAATCCTCCGAGTTCTATTTTTGCTATTATACTGACAAATACACGGACGCAAGGGTTGAATTCAGAACTCAGGGTGACGCCTGCGAAATCGAGTATATTGAAAAAAGTGCAGAGGGCGTACCGGAAAAATTCAAGCTCACATCTATTACATACGGAAAGTTCACAGTGATTGCGGAGCTTGTCGACCCCGACGGAAGCGTTATTTGCTCCGACGAAATCTCAGTTTTTTCAAATGTTCCCGAGGACATGACATTCCGTGAAAGAGCAGAGAAATTTTACACCGATTTGGTTACCGGCATCGGATGGTCAGTTTATATGATACGGCTTTTGGCTTATCTTCTTGCAATGTCTATATTCGGATAACATAATGGAGAAAACGGAAATGATAATAACGGTATACTGCTACGGTATGAGGCATCAGCATCAGATTCCGTGAAATTTCTTTAATACAGTTCAATTTCTTCAACTGCACAAAAAATTGTACGCCGACAATAAAAATGCCGGCGTACGATTTTTTATGTTTTAATTGTGTTATCAGGAGAATTTAATTTTTCAATCGATCTGTGCCATCTGTTTTTCCAGCTGCTTTCTTTTTTCCGAAAGTTCAGCAAGAATATCTTCCCTGTGTCTTCCGGTGTAATCGTCAAACAGGAAGCATACGGAAGGAAGCAAATTGCCCAGCACACCGCACAGAGTGACAATTGAGTAAATTCCGCGCAAAGTTGAATTTGTCTGTACGGCTTTTATAGTTTCACCCGTGACAGGGTCGGTGGAGCCTTCCTTGTAGCCGATACGACCGAAAAGTACATAATAAAGATTTGTTTTGATCAGGTCAATACCTTTACTAATGATACTCATTGCTGCGCAAAGCATACCGTCACTGCGTATCGGAGAGCCGTAATTCTTTTGAGAATACCACTCCATATAATCCGCAGAATCGGCAATAATGATT
Source organism: uncultured Eubacteriales bacterium (assembly GCA_964540415.1). Classification (GTDB taxonomy): domain Bacteria; phylum Bacillota; class Clostridia; order Oscillospirales; family Acutalibacteraceae; genus CAZIMM01. Next base: position 23,384 of record CAZIMM010000019.1, on the reverse strand, counting down.
CTCCTTGCTGCTCCGAGTGCCGCATTCGGCATACCGGCAAAGCCGATGAGAATGCCGATTATGTATCTGTATTTGCGTATGGAGTTAAGGCTGAAACGAAGATTAAACAATGACATTAACACATAGAAGAAGCCGGTGTATGCATAGCCGCCGATCATCATATTGCGCGCAGAAACAGTTTTGCCCACGAACGGAACCGCAAGAAGTCCTGCATATGAAAGTCCGCCGCTGAAAGCATCAATAGCCGCTTTCATTTTGTAATCATTAAAGGTGTTGTCATAAAGATAAGGCAACGACTTGTATGTTATCTGCCTGATCATTTCGAACAGTGAACTGATTTCCAAAACTATGAACGGACGGTTGTGAAGAATTGCCCGGATAACATCTCTGTTCCAGTGTACTTTCGGCTCGTTTTCATTCTGAATTATGATACCGACCTTCTCCTTCAGAGTGAAGAACGGAGTATACATTGTGACAAGACCGATAATGCAGAATACAAGTGCAACGAAGAAATAAAGCCATTTCTGCCTTGTCGCGTCATCCGTAGTGTCGACGACAATCGGAATGAGCCACCCGGGCAGCATTGAGCCGAGGGTTGATGCAAAAGCTGCAACTGTGTAGAAATTCTTCCTGTCATTAGGGTTGTTGGTCATCCTGAGCGAAAGGGCGTTTAGAGCTATGTCATAGAAAGTGTCAACAAAACTGAAAATGATACTGAGGAAGAAAGTCCAGATGAAGTTATAAAGCGGATTGCTTGACGGCACAATGAACAGCAGCATTGACGTGATTGCAAAAGGAATCGGCATTGTCATTATAATTCTCTGCGTGTTGCTCAACCTGCCTGCTTTTGACGGACGGTCAAGTATCGTGCCCGCAATCGGAGGTGCAATGAAGCCGATTATCTCGGAAATGTTCCCCTTGATGGTGAGATATCTGTTGTCAATCCCCATGAAATCGCGGTTAAACTTGTCGGCATAGGTGTGGACGCTGTCCTGCCCCATGGCGTTACCGAACTGACCGCCTGCGTAGCCGAGCTGCTCCCTGACAGTGAATGACGGGTTTCGGAGAATTTCATCTTTCATGCTGACAAGCTTTTGCTTTATACCCATAATATACTCCGTTCTGCCGCCGAGAAAATACAAAAAGCCGTAATCTACGCCGCGGCAGCGCAGATTTCAAAAAACACACTGCTCTGTTGGTGCAAAAGCTGAGAAGTATTCATTTTTCTGAGTTGATGTATTGCAATAAACCTAAACTCCGCGCAGCTTCATACAGCTTTTGAGTCAGCTTCGCGGATATTAAGATGAAATTCTTTTGCGCCAAGCATAGTTCCCGAGTTAAAGGCGGGTTTACGAATTTATGTAAATAATCTCGGGCTGCTGAACACGAAGTATCAACGAAGGCAGGAAGGAAACTCAGCTGAAAAAATTCAGCTTATTAATTTTACGGAGTGTTAATTTTTACAAAAATTGTAAATTAATTTTAATTTCATAATAGTATCAGAATATTTCTGCTTTGTCAATTACTTTAAACACCGAAAGCGAAATATTCACAGAAATATTTTTATTTCACCCGGATTCCGGATTGCAGAATTCCACTAAATGCAACATGTAATTTTGTTCAGTATTATTTAAGATATGAAGTATTTGAACATTGCTGCCGGGAGACGGGTTTCAACAGGATCTGCTTGCGTTGCCGCAGTTGATTCAACTCAAGCATCACACGGCGCGCTAATATATTAATTGCATTTTAATAAACAAAATGTTATAATGCTTTTCAAGAAGTGAGGTGCGGGCAATTGATAAGTATAACCGACAAATCATACAAACCCAATCTTATAGAACTCTCCGGGTACATAGGCAATCCCCTGTTTGATGAGCTGTGCAGTTATATGCAAAACAAATATGAGGCATATTCGGAAATTGCATTCAGCGGAGACAACAGGCTTCCCGGCTGGAACGTAAGGTTTTATAAAGCAGGCAAAACCCTGTGCAGGCTTTATCCTAATCCCGGATTTTTCAATGTTCTCATCGTGGTCGGTCAAAATGAAAAGGAGCGCGTCGAGGCTTTATTGCCGAAGATGTCCGAAGAGATGCAGACAATCTATAACGGCACACAGGAAGGCATGGGTCAAAGATGGATGGTGTTTGATCAGAGAGAAAAAGATGCTAAATATGAGGATTTGCTGACGATTATTCATATCCGCAGAAGCGCGAAATCGGAGCGCACCGCATAAGGAGATTATATCCGATGAAACATTTTGTCAGAAACGATTTGCAGTTTTCTCTGTGCGGGCTGAACTGCGCCTTGTGCTCAATGAAGCTTGACGGATACTGCCCCGGTTGCGGCGGCGGAGACGAAAATCAAGGCTGCTCCATTGCACGGTGCAGCCTTGAACACGGAAAAATCTCATACTGCTGTGAATGCGGTGAATATCCTTGCGAAAGATACAATAATATCGAGCAGTATGATTCCTTCATCACACACCGCCGTCAGCTCGGTGACATGCAAAAGATGAAGGAAGACGGCATCGCGTCCTATCATGCCGTGCTTGAGGAAAAAGCCACGTTGCTGCAAAAGCTTCTGAACAGCTGCAACGACGGACGGCATAAGACATTTTTTTGCCTTGCGGCGAACCTTTCGGAGCTGTCCGATTTGAAAACAGTTATGAACAAAATCGAATACGAAATTCAGGCGGACGCAACCCCAAAAGAAAAAGCGGCAATTGCCCGGAAGCATTTTGAGGATATGGCTGAGCAGCGCGGCGTTACGCTGAAGCTGAATAAAAAGCAAACGAAAGCAAAATAAATCCTGCATATTTGCAGTTATAAAAACAGGTGTCAAAGTATGATTAAAAAAGTCAATTTAAAAGAAAAAGCCGATTCCGTCGGCGAGCTTTTCAAATATCAATGCGTTGGGACGCTGAACAACCATATGCTCAATGTCTTGCAGGCAGAGAACAGAACGCTGGATTTTCATGTTCACGAAGACTCCGACGAGATGTTTTATTGCATTGAGGGCGAATTTGACATTGAATTTGAGGACGAGCTGACGCATGTTTGTGAGGGGGATTTTATTATCATCCCAAAAGGAACACTTCACAGACCCGTGTGCAAAACGTTGGTCAAATGTCTGCTGATTGAGGCTGAGGGCACACTGAATAAGGACAATACGGGCGGAACATATACGGTGTGACCGATTTTGGAATAAAAACATTTACCGCGAGGCAGAGGATTTCTCCCCTGCCTCGCGGTTTTGATTCGGCGTTTTGATTATTTACCCCACGATATCCTTTTTGCTGAACATTATATACGCCGCCGCAATACCGACGGCTGTGAAGGCAGCACCCGCGAGCACCATCCCGGTGTCAAGACTTCCGTTCGCAACAATATCCGCTCCCTCAGTGTAACCGAATGGTGTAATATATTTGAGAAATTCGGCGCTTTCGGATATATTTGCAATTATGTTCAGAAAATACATCATTGCTGCAATTCCGAGACCGATGCCGATGCTTCCGCGGCGAAGAAATGCAGATATTCCGAAGCAGATGCCCGCAATCTCAATCTGCATCAGAAGATAAGCCAGGTGGAGCAGATTCATTTCCTTCCACGGAATGCTTTCGTCAATGAGAGCAACCGATGCAATCGAAAGCAGCCAGATTATCACATTCATCACAACAATTTGCAGCAGTAAGGCTGTGAGCTTTTCGGTGATTATCTTCACACGGCTGACCGGGTGCGTGAGAAGGAATTCGGCAGTATGTTCTTTTTCTTCCTTCGCAAGTGAGCCGACCGCAATCAGAGCGGCATAGAATGCGCCGCCGAGTCCCAGAATGTTGCCGCATTCCACAGCATAAAACCCGATGAGTGAGCCGAAGTTTATTTTGTCCATACCGAAGGCGGCGGTAAACGAGCCCATTGAAGCAAACATATCGCTGACTTCCGACATTTCGCTCTTCATTTGAGGAAACATGAAAACGCATATAATCAGCAAGAACGCAATTGAAGCACCCCATATGACAAAAGACTTAAAGCCCTGCCTTATTTCATGTTTTAGAATTGTCATTTCGCTTCACCTCCATCAAGATAATAGTGCATAAAGATTTCTTCAAGGTCCGGCTCCGTGATGGAAAGGTCGGTCAGCACGCCGTTTGACAAAAATTGAATCAACTCGTTAATATCTCCGCTGTAAAGGAAGCTGACACCGTCGTGCGTTTTCTGCAAATCGCGGATACCGGTCAATTTGTTCATATTAAAATCACCGTGAAGCGTAACCCGCTTGGCATTTGTTTTTGAGAGTGCATCTACGCTGTCGCAGGCTATCAGTTTGCCCTCACGGATAATGGCGGCTTTTTGACAGTTGCGCTGGATTTCCGAAAGAACGTGAGAAGAAAGAAACACCGTTGCGCCCTCTGTGTTTCTTTCGCGCAGAATTGTGTAAAACTCTCTTTGCATCAGCGGGTCAAGCCCGCTCGTCGGTTCGTCGAGGATGAGAAGCTTCGGTCGGTGCTGCAAGGCACAGACAATGCCAACTTTTTTTCGGTTGCCGAAAGAGAGTTCATCAACCTTACGGGAGGTGTCAAGCTGCAATCTCTCGCACAGCTTGCGCGATTCAGCAGAGCAATCGGCTTTTCGGAGATTCGCGGAAAGCTTCAGCAGCTCCGATACCTTCATACCCGAATAGAAAACTGCCTCAGAAGGAAGATATCCGACATCTGAAAGAATCTCGCATTTATTTTTTCCAATATCCTTGCCGAAAATCTCGGCGCTGCCTTTTGTCGGTGCAATAAGCCCGAGAAGTGTACGGATAGTTGTGCTTTTGCCCGCACCGTTCGGTCCGATAAAGCCGAAAAATTCGCCTTCTTTCACAGACAGGTCAAGGTCAATAATTCCCCTCGCCTTTCCGTAAAACTTGGTCAACCCGGTTGTTTTGATTGTGTCCATTTTATCACTCTTTTCAAAATATGTTCTTCGAAAAAACATCTGTATAAACTATTCTAAAATATATTCACATTAAGTTTTCGTTTCTCACCCTTTTCTGCAAAAGCTCTCTGATGCACAAAAAATCTTCAAATACATCGGAATTATGTTCCGTTCAAAACAAGCTTAACTGCCCCGGAAGACTGTCCGGAAGGTCGTTAAGATATGCGAAAATTTCATCTGCGTTGTGCATTACTCCGTGTGCCTCGCACTCTGCATGAAATATCTTCATCAAAGCGCTGTTATTGTCGCTTAAGCATTCATAGGACAAGCCGAATTTGCGCACATATTTTTGTCTGAGTCCCGGGAAGTGTTTTTCCAGCGCCGAATAGAAGTATTCGCGGTCTCCGTCACGCAGGGTCACACCAATGCCGAAGCAGATGATTCCCTTCACTCCGGCAGTGAAGCAATAATCGAGAATCCCGCGCAGATTTTCCTCACTGTCGTTGATAAAAGGCAAAACAGGAGAAAACCATACGACGGTCGGTATACCGTTGTTCCGCAGAATTTCAAGGGTCTCAAAACGGCGCTTTGTCGTGCAGACATTCGGCTCGAGCGTTTTGCACAGTGTTTCGTCAAAGGTTGTGAGGGTCATCTGCACGACGCATTTTGCGTTTTCATTGATGCGCTTGAGCAGATCAAGATCCCGCAGAACAAGGTCGGATTTTGTTATTACGCTTGCACCGAAGCCGTAGCGGCAAATTATTTCGAGACATTTGCGGGTCAGCCCCAGCTTTGCCTCACAATGCATATAAGGATCGCACATTGAGCCGGTGCCGACCATACACCGCTTTCGCTTGCGGCACAGTGCGTCCTCCAGAAGAAGCGGAGCGTTTTGTTTGACCTCAACATCCTCAAAAGCATGATTCATCTGATAGCAGGTACTTCGGCTGTCGCAGTAAATACAGCCGTGCGTACATCCGCGGTAAGTATTCATTCCGTTTTTGGATGACAATATTCCCTTTGCATTGACGAAATGCATAGAAGCCTCCGACAAAGAATCATATTCCCGCCCGCAATGAGTTCCCGACGCAAAAGTCGTGCCTTGTCATTGCCGAAGCTGTTTCATCATAAGTTTTATTGCTTTTTTGCATGCGGCAGTTAAAAGAAGACCCCATGCTTTTTGAGTGTGCTTTGAATTTTTGATATATCGGCATATTTTGCCGCGCAGCAATCCGACACGGCAACCGACGCGCCGACACCCGCAGCCTCACCCGTTGCACAGCATATAGGCATAATTCTGATTGACGCCTGCGCCTCATGGTCGCAGGAAATGCACCTGCCTGCAACCAGCATATTGTCCAAGTCTTTTGCAACAAGGCTCCTGTAAGGTATTGTGTAATAAGTTCCACGCTGAAAATAATAATGCGATGTTCCGCTGCCCTCGGGGTTATGTATGTCAATATCATAATTGCCGGCAGCTACCGCATCGTCAAACTTCAACGTTGCAATAAGCTCATCACCGGTCAGAATATGTTCGCCGACAACCATACGGCTCTCGCGCACGCCGATTGATGACGCACTTGAAACAATCTGCGCGTCTGCAAAGGCACTGACGTTTTCTTTCAAGAACCCGACAAGCTCCGCCATCTGCTCACGGGCCTCAACCTCAGCACGGCTCAGTTCAAAAGGATCGGTCGGGTTGAGTTTCACAACCCTTGTTGAATTGAAATGAATGACGTTTTTATCAAGTGTTTTGAAAAGGAGGATATTCTCTCGCGGATTTTTGATTTTTCCGTCCGAACGGTATTGTTCATACAGCTTCTGCATGGCATCGCGCTCCGAAAGCATTTTGTCCCACGAAACTCCCGACAGGCGAAAGCAAAGTGTCATCGGCTGGCACAAACTGTCCGACTTCCGTCCGAGCATAAAGTCACACCCGGACAAAGCGCACAGATTTGCATCTCCTGTTGCGTCAATGAAAATTTTTGCGCCAAAGTTCATCACTCCCGCAACCGTTGCAACGCTCACCTCACGAAGCTGTCTGCCGACCTTGACCGCACCGGTTACCGTTGTATGGAAAAGAACCTGCACTCCGTATTCATTCATCATTCTGTCAAGCAGAATTTTCAGGAATTCGCTATTAAAGGCAGTATCTTCAGCCATACCGGCTTTGCGGAGCTTATCCATAATTTCTTCAAATATTCCCCGAACAAGGAAAAGCCTTTCCTTAGTGCCGTCCGGATATGTCCAGTATTCCATAAACGGCATAACAAGGCAGTTGCTCGCGGCGCCGCCGAGAGACCCCGACTGTTCAATGAGCAAAACGCTTTTTCCCTCACGCGCGGCAGAAATCGCGGCACCGACACCCGCGAAACCTCCGCCGACAACAACAATGTCATATGTTTTCATAACAGCACCGCCTTTCCATACACAAGTATATCATACAATGCCATCTCTTTCCATATGTTTTAATGTTTTCAAGAAGTTTTTTATTATTCGCTTTAAAAAGAAATGGACCGCAGTCTTTCGGCTGCGGTCCGCGCTGTATATTAATGAAGTATGCGGAGGAATCTTTCCGCCGCTTACATCTTGGCGCATTGGAAACCTTTCGGTTTACCGACGGAATACTTCTGGCGTCATACTCCGCGAAATGCCCGTGTAATAGCGCTGAGCTTCAATCCCTGGATAAAAGTATGCAGAGTGAACTTCTTTTCCGCTTGCAGTTCATTGATGAGCTCCATTTCAATTTTGATCAGATCTTTCTCGAGCATTTTGCTCGCCTCCCTTTGTTTTGATAGCTGTATTGTACACCCGATTACAAAATTTGTCAAGACATAATGCACAAACCGATGTACTTGTGTTTGTGCATATTGCACAAGACGCACCTTTTATGAAATCATTTGCCTTCCATATTTCCTGCATATTTTGCCATAAACAATTGTCTAAATTGCACAACATAAATTTCAACTTTATTACAAAAGCGCCCCATTTTTCATATTCTGAAAAATGGGGCGCAAAAAAGTTTGTAAAGTATTTCTATTTCTCAGATTATTGAAGAGTAGTATTTCAGGTTTTTCAAACCGATTTCAATTGCTTTCATGTTGTCCTCCATGCCTTCAAACTCAATGCTGACATAGCCGTCATAGCCATTTGCGGCAAGAATCCGCAGACATTGATAAACCGGAACATTGCCGTGGCCGATAATCGCTCCGCGAAGATAGTTGCCGGAACGTGAAGTGAAAAAGCCCTCACCCGGAGAAGGCTCCGAGCCGCTTTTGACATGAAAATCCTTTGCATGGATATGCTTTGCAAAAGGTGCGAGTCTGCCGTATGCATTTTCAGGGTCATCATCCGCACAGAGGAAATTTCCCATGTCGAGAAGCAAACCGAAGTTTGAATTGTCAACCGCACCGACTAGCTTTTCGACCCGCAGTGCCTCCTGACAAAAATAGCCGTGGTTTTCAACCATTGTTTTGATGCCGAATTTGCTTGCGTATTCAGTAACCTTTCGGCAGCCTTCGGCCAGAACGGGAAGTGCACTGTCAAAAGTCATGAACGATTTTCTGCCGTCCTTATATCCGCCCGTCGCATCATGCCTCATGCCGCCGGCGCCGAGAATTCTTGCTGTTTCAACCTCACCGAAAAGCCTCTGCACCTCGGCATCCAGTCCGTTTTCGGTGTTGAGCAAATCCGCACCGATTGTGTAATTTGCGACAGGCAATGAAAGCTTGTCACACTCGTTGCGCAGCACCTGCGCGTATTCCTGAACGCTGACGCCGTTTTCCGGCATGAGACCGGTGAACTCGATTGCGTCAAAGCCCATGTCCCTCACTGTGCGAACAAGCTCTCTTTGCGTAGTTTTTCCCGAGTTGAGCAGACGCTGAAAGCTGTATGAACTGACAGAAAACTTCATATTATATTCATCCTCCCGATTATAAGTTCATCATTCCGTTCAAGAACCGGACTGCCTTGCGTATATCGCGCTCTGGGTCGTCTCCGACCTCGCGTTCGATTGTCAGGAAGCCCGTGTAACCGATGTCAGTGAGCGCGTTCAGATATTCACTCCAATTAACACTGCCCTCACCCAGCGGCACTTCTTCAAACGACGGTCCCGTCGGCACCTCGTCACCCTTTATCATGCCGTAGACAATGTCGGGGTCCAGATAATAATTCTGCACTCCGTCCTTGGCGTGAGTGTGAACTATGTAGTCACGCAAATTGTACACCGCTCCGACAGGGTCATCACCCGTGACCATAACCAGATTTGCGGGGTCAAGATTCACGCCGACTCCTCTTGAGCCGAGTCCGTCAAGAAAGCCCTTGAGAATCGCGGAAGGCTCCGGACCGGTTTCAATGGCAAAATGCGCACCGATTTCGTCGGCATATCTGCTCAGCTCGAAGCAGGCTTCATGCATGATTTTGTATCTGTCGTGATTTTTGTCAGCGGGCACAACGCCTATATGTGTGGTGACAATGTTTGTGCCGAGCTCCAACGCAAGGTCAAGAATTCTCTTTGATTTTTCGATTTTTCCGGCGTTTTGCTTGAGGTGAACGAAACCGCCTCCGCCGAGGTCACCGCACAGCGCCGATATTTTTAGCCCGTTGCCCTCAACGAGTTTTCTGAATTCTGCACGCTTTGAAGCAGACATATTTTCGGGTGCCATTTCACCCGTGGTTGAATAAACCTGAATACCTGACGCGCCGACCTGAGCAGCCTTTTCAACCGCGGTTTTTGTGTCGGTTTTGAAGCTGTTGATTATCACTCCGATTGGAAATCTGAACATTGAGAACTCCCCTTTATGTATAGCTATTACTAATCAATATACTTAACAGAATCAGGTTTGTCAATAACCGCAGACACTTGTAAGGCAAATTTTATCAATTTTTGTGCAAAACGTGTTTACAATTGTCGAAAAGACTGTTATTATATTCCTATTAATTTTTGAAGGTGATAAAATGAAAGTTATTGTTATGGAAACCCCCGAAGAAATCGGAAAGGCGCTCGGAAAGTTTTATGTTGATTATGTCAAGGCAAATCCGAACGCAGTGCTCGGTTTTGCAACAGGAATGTCCCCTGTCCCGACATACACATATATGGCAAATGCCTGCAAAAACGGCGAGGTCAGCTTCGCCGGAGTCAAGACCTTCAATCTTGACGAATACTGCGACCTTCCCAAAGAGCACAAAAACAGCTTTTATATGTTCATGATGGACAATCTCTTCGGCAAAATCGACCTTAAGCCTGAAAACATTGATTTTCTGAACGGCAATGTTGACGATTACGATGCCGAGAGCCGCCGTTACGCACAGTCCATAAAAGACGCGGGCGGCATTGATGTTCAGTTGCTCGGAATCGGTCACAACGGTCACATCGGCTTCAATGAGCCTGCTGACTCGTTCACGGACGAGGCCTTCAGAGTCAAGCTCACTCAGAGCACGATTGATGCAAATTCAATTTATTTTGACGATGTTGAAATGCCGCGTTATGCTGTGACTATGGGCATCGGCTCAATAATGAGAGCAAAAAAGATTATGTTTGTTGCCACGGGTGCCGGCAAAGCACAGGCTGTCAAGGACATGATTGAGGGTGAAGTCACTCCCCGCTGCCCCGCTTCTGTTCTTCAGCAGCACGCTGATGTGACAATATACATAGACAAGGCTGCCGCATCACTTCTTAAAAAATAAAAGCTGCAAACAGCAAAAGCACCCGGTTTCGGAACTGAAGCTCAGTACCGAACCGGGTGCTGTTTTTTTAATCATTCTCCCTCGACGGGAAGGAAAAACTTTCCGCTGTTGTCTCTGCCGTACCAATAAAGCCTGACTTCGTTACCTTCAACCGCATAAGGAGTGTCATATCCCGAGAGGTCAACACTCTTGGTGAAAGCATTGAGCATTTCAGTGTCCGGAAAGCGTAAAGTGTATTTCACGTTAATATAGTTGTGGTCGGTATAATAATTAAGAAGGAAGCCTGTCATCCACCAATGGGTCTGCACCGGACGTTCAAACAAAAGCTTCGTCTTGTCATGCACAACCATTCCGAGTTCGAGGCGCTCGTCATCTGTAACCGTGCTGTAAATCGAGCGCGAGGAGCCCGCTTCCTTGTTGTATACTCCGATTTCAGCGCCGGTGGTTATGCCGTATCTGCCCTTCCAGCACTGAATCAGCCAGTTCTTGCCGTTGTAATCAAATGTGAAGCGCAGAGTGCGGTAATACATCCTCACATACGGTGCAAGGTTGTCATAGGTCTGGCCGAAGCCCCAGCCGCGCTGCCAGGCATACATTGCAGAATACCAGACATCCTGCTTTGTGTCCAAATCAAAACCCAACCAAAGCAGACCCTTGCCCCTGTTGCCGTAAAGCTGACCGGCGGTTCTGTCATAGAAGAAATTCATGCCGACATAATGTCCGTTATAGGTTATCACATTGTCAGTTGTGCTCTCCTGAGTATCCACAGTCACCTGAAATGCTGCAGAAGCAGGGACGGCGAGCGGGAGCATAATGGCCAATGTCATCACAAGTGACAAAACAAGGCCGAGCATTCTTGTTTTTACAGATTTGTTAATATCTATCCCTCCAATCAATGTTTATAGCATAATATTACCAAATATATAAAAACAATGCAATAGTTAAGAAAAAAACATTAAGTCAATGCATGGTCGGCGCTGATTCTGCCGGATTTCACGTCATCAAAGTATGTTGAGGTGGTAGGCACAACAAAGCTGATGCCCTTTTCGATGATTTCAAACACACTGTCGTTGACATATTCGCACTCACCGTCGACATTCACGGCTGCGGGTGAATCCGAATGAACAGCAATTTTTTTGCCTCTTTTGAACGTTGTTATATCCATGTCGAGATGTTTGCCCTGTTTATAAATATTAATCAGGCCGAGCAGCTTCAAACGGCTGATATTCTTTTTCATAATGATGAAATCAAGAAGGCCGTCATCGGGCATTGCATGCGGTGCAGCCATGTAGCCGCCGCCGTACCAGCGCGAATTCCCGGCAAAGCAGAACAGAACATTCTGAGTGAATTCCTCTCCGTCGTCAATTTTGATTGTGAAACGGCTTTTCATTTTTCCGATGAAGCAATACAGAAGAGCAGCAGTATACGCAGTCTCGCCGTTGAATATCGGTATTTTCTTAAAACCGGCCTGCTTTGCACAGACTTCGGCGTCAAGGCCCATTGAGCATTGATTGATTGCGATTTTGTCACCGCACCTTATCACGTCAAGCGAGACTGCTGTGCCGTCAATCTGCGCAGGGACGTTGACGAACTGTTCCTTGCTGCCGAACAGACGGATGAAGTCATTGCCGGAGCCGAGAGGTATAGCCGCAACCTGAGCCTTCGGATTTCCGTATGCACCGTTGACAACCTCAAACAGCGTTCCGTCACCGCCGCAGGCATAAAAGCGAACCTCCTCCTGTGTGCCGCTGAAGCTTTTGACATAATCAATTGCTTCGCCCGGTGAGGAGGTCAGATGTATTTCATAATCCACGCCTTTTTCAGCGCAGGCCTTTTTAATTTCCGGAATAATCGAAGTTGCTTTTCCCTTTTTTCCCGCACAGGGATTCACTACAAAAATATGCTTCATTTTTTCCACCTCAAAACTTAAAATACATAAACAGCTGGCACTTGATCATGCCGTTGTACAGCTTGCGTCGTTTGTCCGCCTTTGAGCCGAACTCCTCCTCAAACGTTTCGGATGGGCTGATTATGCTGTATGACCAGCCGTGCTTTTTTTCAAAAACCCTGCCCATTACAGCGTGGAGACGGCTTGTCTGCTCGGTGTCGAGCATCCTTTCACCGTAAGGCGGGTTGCAGATGAGCGTGCCGGTGTTTGTCTCCGGCGCAAAATCGGCAACATCCGAAACTTTGAAAGATATCATGTCTTCAACACCTGCGCGCTTTGCATTAAGCTTTGAAAGCTCCACCGCCTGCGCGTCAATGTCCGAGCCGAAAGCGTGAAAATCCGGGCACGCCCTTTCGTTTGCCCTGGCACGTTCGCGCTCGTTCTTCCAGACGTCCCTGTCAATTACATCCCACCTCTCGGCAGAAAAGTCACGCCGTATGCCGGGGGCGATATTTGCCGCCATGAGCGCGCCCTCAATGAGAATCGTGCCAGAGCCGCACATGGGGTCATACAGCTTATGATAGGGGCGCAGGCGCGAAAATGAGCACAGCGAAGCGGCAAGTGTTTCCTTTATGGGGGCAAAGTTTGCCTGTGTTCTGTATCCCCTCTTGTGCAGTCCTGCACCGGAGGTGTCAAGCAAAAGGCTGACCTTATCTTTCATTATGGAGAATTGTATCTGATGAACAGCACCTGTTTCCTCAAACCATGTAATACCGTATTTTGATTTCAGGCGCTCGACAACCGACTTTTTGATTATAGCCTGACAGTCGCTCACGCTGAACAGCGTTGAATTGATTGAATAGCCCTTAACCGGGAACGCGTCACGCTCACCAATCCAATTTTCCCATTCAAGTGTCTTGCATCCTTCAAAAAGCTCCTCAAAGCTGTGTGCTTCAAACGAGCCGACAAGAATCTGCACACGCTCCGCATACCTCGAACAAATGTTGACACGGGCTAGAGTGCTTTCGTCTCCGCTGAACAGCACGCGTCCGTTCTCGGCAGCAATATTTTCAGCCCCGAGCTCCTTCAGCTCACCGGAAATTGCGGATTCAAGCCCAAGCAGGCAAGGTATTACAAAGTTGATTTTCATTATTAGCATCAAGCCTTTCCGCACGAATAAACCGTGCTGCAAAAAACGTGGGACGAAGCTTGGCTCCGCCCCACAAATATAATATAAAATTAAAAATAAGTCAATGGCTAAACAGATTATTCGAAATCCGGCTCCAGCAAGCCGTAGCCATTGTCCTTGCGCCTGTAAACCACACAGACCTTGCCGTTATCCGCATTGAGGAACATATAAAACTGATGGTCGACAAGGTTCATCTGCAAAATGGCTTCCTCGACACTTTGCGGCCTCATTCTGACATTCTTGCTTCTGACAACCTCAAAATCAACTTCTTCCGTGACCGGTTCGGCGTTTACATAATCGTCGAAAGCACCGCTTTTCAGTTTTTTCTCAATGCGCGTCTTGTTCTTGCGGATTTGGCGAATGAGAGAGTCAACGCATTTGTCAAGCGCGTCATTCATGTTCGGCGCACTTTCTTCGACACGGAAAATCATGCCGTTGCCGTTGACTGTGACTTCAACTATCTGGGTGTTCTTTTCGACCGTCGCCGTGACTTTTGCTTCTGCCTCATCGTTGAAAAACTTTTCGATTTTGGCAAGCTTTTTCTCTGCGCGTTCCTTGAAGGAGTCCCGGATTGTACATCTGCGTCCCAGAGTCTGAATCTTCATAAAAGACATCCCCTTTTGTATATATTTACCCTTACGGGAGGTTATCTGCGATTATTATAGCACATATGCACAGAAAAATAAAGTAGAAACAGTAAAAAAACTATGCATTTTTTATGGCTATATAACTTTTCGTGAATGCCTGGTGACATGGCATCCCACATTTACCGCAACCGGAAGCCCGGCAATATGGGTCGGCGCGGTTTCAATGTTGACGGTAAGTGTTGTGCAGCTGCCGCCGAACCCCTGCGGACCGATGTTCAGACAGTTTGCAAGGCGAAGAATTTCATCCTCCATCTCCGCATAAAAAGGATTGCCGTTGCGCTCACTGACATTTCTGCAAAGCGCTTGCTTTGCAAGCAGCGCACACTGCTCAAAATCGCCGCCTATGCCGACTCCGAGCACTGTCGGAGGGCAAGGATTGCTTCCCGCCGTGCTGACGGTTTCAAGAACAAATTCTATAATATCTTCTCTGCTCGCTGCCGGAGTAAACATTTTCAGTCTGCTCATGTTTTCGCTTCCGAAGCCTTTCGGCGCAACAATCAGAGTGATTTTATCTCCCGGCACAATACGCGTATGAAGCACTGCCGGAGTGTTGTCCTTCGTGTTCACGCGAATAAGCGGGTCGGCAACAACCGAACAGCGCAGCAGGCCTTCTGTGTATCCGCGTGCAACTCCGCTGTTAACCGCCGCTTCAAAATCACCTCCGACAATGTGCACGTCCTGACCGATTTCGGCAAACACCACTGCCATGCCGGTATCCTGACACACCGGAATATCAAGCTGCGACGCCGCCTCAATATTGTCGAGCAAATCATTCAGAACATCCTTTGCAAGACCGTTGCCCTCACTTTTGTGGGCACAGGCAATGCAATCCTTCAAATCGTGAGGCAAATGCTTGTTGGCATCAACGCAAAGCTCTGCTATCGCCTGCGTTATCCGTGAAGCGGATATCTCTCTCAAAAGTATTACTCCAATCTGATAAAAAAATACAAGGAACAACTCCCAAGCAGTTTCAAGCGAAGGAGCCGTTCCTCAAAAAGCTATATAAGGCAATTATGTTCGTGCGCAGAATTTCGGCTCTTATTTGCCGCCGCCGCGTCTTGACGGCGATGCGCTGTATCGTGAATCATTGGAACGCTTGAGTGTTGAAATCTTTTCATCGCTGACCTGTTTGAATTTTGCCATCATGTCTTCAAACGAGTCGCTTCCTGTTGACTGTGTCTGCTTGTTGCCCTGCCAAACGTTGGGTTGGCGCCTTTGCTGCGGACGCTGCCCCGGACGCTGACTGCCCCCCTGCTGCTGATGCTGCCCGTGATGCTGCGCGGGTGCTGCAGGAGGCTCCGCCTGTTTTATGGACAAACTGATTTTACCCTCGGGTGAAACGCCGAGAATTTTGACTTTCACTTCCTGGTTTTCGGAAAGATGATCTCTGATCTCTTTGACATAGGTATTGGCAACCTCCGAGATGTGAACCATCCCGGTGGAACCATCCGGCAAAGAGACGAAAGCGCCGAAGTTTGTTAATCCCGTTACCTTGCCGACAACAACAGTCCCAACCTCAACTTGCATAAAACAAAATTTGCCTCCTTAAATAATAACTCAGTCTATCCCTGCTGCCGCATCAACATATACTCTTTCATCCGGCATTACGTATCCGAGCTTTTCGCGGGCGATACGTTCCATATATTCGTCTTCATTTTCTTCTTCGAGCGATTTCTCAATTTTTTCATTTTCCTGCTGTTGCGAGGTAATTGATTCATTGATTGTATCAAGCTCTTTTTCTCTTTGACGAATATCTATTTGCAGCCGAACAACAGTTACGACAAAGCAGCCGACAAGGGCAAGTGCAGCGAGAGTGAAGATAAAGCTTCTTTTTTTCTTTGAGGTTTTTGCCGTCTTTTTCTTTTTCATTTTTTCTCCAAATATTACAGCACTTTAATCTCCAGTTTTACAAATAAGATTATACATCATTCCGGACAGTTTTTTCAAGTACATTTTTAAATTTTTTCTAAAAATATTAAGCTTTTTTCTGAAAAAAGAGTGTAAAAAGCCAAATAATTTTGAGAAAAGAGAAAACAATGCTCTGAACGGCGCGGAAACAATGCGGCTGAACAGCTTCAGTGCTCCTCTTGAAACAACAACCGCTCTTTGCGCAAAGGCTATTGCAACTGCCCCGAAGGCAAAATAGTAAACAAAAAAGCCAAGGGTCTGACCGAGAAGCGCATAAAAGCGCAGCCGTCCCTCGTTAACCACCAACATAAAAATGAATGTGAAAAACGTGACAAAAAGAACATACAAAATATCCTGGACCACTGCCGCTTTTTTGCCGGCGGACACAATAAGCCTCACAATTCGGAACACATCATAAAGCACGCCCAAAATAAAACCCAGTCCGAGCGAAAGCAAAAAAACTTTTGTCTGAAAAGCAATTCCGATGGTATACATATTATCTGAATACCCTGCTGAAAAAGCCGCCGTTGACAGGCTTATCGTCAGAATAGCTCACAGATGAAATGCTGCCCTCAACAGAAAGGTCTCCCGTCTGAGCGTTGAAGTTGCTTATACGCAAATTGTTGCCGCGGACGGTAAGTTCCCCTAGCTGAGTTACGGCAACAACCGTCTGCTCATCAAAGCTGTCAACATCCTTCACTCCGGATGCGTTGAGAGTTTTCCTCTGCTCAATAATCAGATTGTGCGGCAGCAACTGCTCCGATGCTTTTTCCTGAGGCATAAATTTCCCTCCGTAACATAAGTCAATCATACTTATGCTTACGCCGGGCAGCATATGACAAAGCGCTTTTAAAGCACTCTGAACATTTCCGAAGCATCAGCCTTTGTTGCATATTCGTTGACGCTCAGCACTTCATATTTTGCTTTATTTGACCCCATTGTGATTTCCAGAACATCACCGGGCTTGACCTCATACGAGGCCCTGGCGACCTTGCCGTTGACACTCACATGCTTTGCATCGCAGACCTCATTTGCAACTGTGCGGCGTTTAATAATTCTCGAAACCTTAAGATATTTGTCAAGTCGCATGATGTAACCTCCCGAAACACGGCAAATGCCGCAACACTCACAGGGAGGTTGCGGCATAAACTCATTTTGAATTATTTGGAAACAGCGTTTTTGAGCGACTGTCCGGCTTTAAAAGCGGGGAGCTTGCCTGCGGGAGCGACCATAGCTTCGCCTGTCCTCGGATTGCGGCATGCTTTCTCGGCGCGCTCACGAACCTCAAATGTACCAAAACCGATAACCTGAACCTTATCTCCGTTTGCAAGAGCATCTGTTACTGCTTCAAAAACTGCTGCAACCGCTGCGTCGGCATCCTTCTTGCTCAAGCCGGCTTTTTCGGCAACTTTGGATACAAGATCGTTTTTATTCATTCGTTTTTCCTCCATTAAAAATTTTGTATATAATACACTGCGGTATTACACCCATAATAATGTTCAGCCGTTCAGAACGGCCTTTGCCTCGTCCCACAGCTTGTCCAGTTCTGTGAGATCGACGTTCTTCATGTCAATTCCGCGCTCGGAAGCAAGCTTTTCAACAACGGTGAATCTGTCAACAAACTTGTCCGTTGCACCGGTGAGAGCTTCTTCTGCATCAACATCGACAAATCTTGACACATTGACAGCAGAAAACAAAACATCGCCCAACTCATCGGAAATGCCCTCGCCGTCTTTAATTGCCTTTTTCAGCTCGGCAATCTCCTCATCAAGCTTGTCCAGTGCGCCGACGGCGCTGCTCCAGTCGAAGCCGGCCTTTGCCGCCTTCTTCTGAACCTTTTCGCTTCTCATGAGTGCCGGCAATTCTCTGGGAACGGACAGCATGGACTGGGTTGTTGTGTCCATGCCCTTGGATTTGCGTTTGATAGCTTCCCAATTCGTCAGCACATCGTCAACACCGGACACACTTACATCGCCGAAAACGTGAGGATGGCGTTCAATGAGCTTTTTGCACACACCGTCCGCAACATCGGAAAGGTCAAAGCTGCCGCTCTCCTTTTCCATTTGCGCATGGAAAACGACCTGCATGAGCACGTCGCCGAGCTCCTCGCAAAGAAGAACACTGTCCTTTTTGTTGATTGCTTCAATAACCTCGTAGGTCTCTTCAATCAGGTTCTTTTTTATGCTCTCGTGGGTCTGAACAGCGTCCCACGGGCAACCGCCCTCGCCGCGCAGAGCCTCGAGTATTTTGACAAGATCCTCAACGCCGTATTTGGCTTTATATTTGAAATTATCAACCATTTTAATTCCCCGAAAATCAGATTAACACAGCAAAAAGTATTTTACCCTAAAAATCCATATTTTTCAAGTATTTTTGCAATTTTTTCGCCTTTTGGCAAAACAACAACGTCTTCCCTGCTTATTCCGCGGAAAACGAGCAGTGCAACAAGGTAAACAGCCGCCGCAATGCAAACAGCGGCAACAGTTGCAAGCCGGCACGCGTGAAGCGGTTCGCCGGGAAGAATCCGGGCAAAAATACCGTAAGACATATACGCCGCAATGCCGCAGCACACAGTGCAAATCAGAGGCTTAACCAGTGTTGAAACAAGATTGATACGCGCCTTTGATATTTTGAACAAAAAGAACAGATCCAGCCCGACAATAATCAGATGGCAGAGAACAGAGCCGATCGGCGCACCCATAATGTTATATTTCGGCATTCCGACAAAATAAAAGTTGCTTATCACCTTGACGACAACACCTGCGACGAGGATCTTTGCCGGAATATCAGCCCTGCCCAAGCCCTGCAAAAGGTTTGTAAGCGGAGCCGAAATGGAATAGAGCACCGTCGTCCAGCCGTAAATTGCAACAATCGGAGCGGCAATGGGAATGAGGAACGGCCTTGACCCGCCGTAGAGCAGAGTCAGTATCGGCTCGGCAAGCAATGCCATACCCACACCGGCAGGCAAAGAAATCAAAAGCACCACGCGGATAACCGATTCAATAAGTGAATTGACTTCCTTCGTATTGTGCTTTGCACGGGCGGCGGCAACCGCCGGAATAGCACTGATGCCGAGGGTCATGGTAATCATCGGCACAAGATTTTTCAGGTTGAGTGCAGTGCTGTAGGATCCGTAAAGATATGTCCCGATATCGCTGTCAAGTGTTTGGGTGCCGAGCAGCGAATAGCTGTACATGCTTTTTATCAATGTGATGTTCTCGCCGATTGCGTGTGCCAGACGGGTTCTGATTGTAAAGTTATCGATAAGATTTGTTACATTGAGCACAACCGCGCTGATAACCATCGGGATTGCAACAGTGATAAGCATTTTGAGGATTTTTTGCGAGTCCATCGGCTTTTGCGAGTTGACAAGCTGTTCGCGTGTGAAGCCGTCTCCCTTTATCCTTTTGAGCACCATAAGATAAAGCAGCGCAATCATTGTGCCGACTGTCACTCCGACAACAGCGCCTGCCGCCGCAAAAGGATAAATTGCGCTCAGAGCCTCCGCCTGTGTCGTCACCGTTCTGCCGAAAACAGCCTTGCCGGCTTCAAAACACGAAACCCCGTAATTAAATATGTACTTGGACAATGCCAAACCAAGTGCGAGCTTACCCGCCGCTTCAATAACCTGCGACACACCGGTCGGGGTCATGTTGCGCAGACCCTCGTAATAGCCTCTGTAGGTTGCCATTGAACAGCAAAAGAAAATTGACGGAGCAATCATCATGATGCTGTAGATATTGTCGGGAGCCTTTCCGAGCTTAACATACGGGAAAGCAATCACTGCCATGAACAGCGTGCCGATAATTCCGACCAACAAAAAGATGCGCTTGGCAACCTTGAAAATCATCCTCGCGTCTCTGAACCTGCCCAGTGCCACATTTTCGGAAACCATTCGCGACACCGCAATGGGCAAACCCGCCATTGCAATGGCATAGACGGGGTTGTATATTTCATATGCCGAGGTAAAGTAACCCATGCCCACCTCTCCAATCATGGCGGTGAGCGGAATTTTGTAAAGTGCACCGATTATCTTGACAAGAACCGTCGCAATAAGCAGCACAAAAGCGCCGTTGAGCATTGACTGAGGTTTGTTTTGGGTATTAATTCGCTGCAAGCTAACACTTCCCGAAATATGTTGTGAAATGAAAATGTGTCGCAAACCCGCGCCCTGGAAAACAAAGTTTTACAAGGTTTATGATTTTATATTATACTATATTTTGCCATTGTAATCAAGGAATTTATCTGTTCAAGGGCAATTCGGCTTTTCCGATGAATTCACGAAGCAGGGATTCGGGCGGCACAACGTCGGAGTCCACCGCGACGAAGCCTGAGAGAACTTCTATGAGATGATTCGCGTTTTCATAGTTCACGCTGTCCCGTTCAACCTGTTCAAGCAGCGGGATTGCGATTGGGCGAAAAACACATGGCTCGTAAACATGAATGGAATTGATGCGTATGTCTGCATTGTCTTTGAACGGGGTAAGATACTCATCCTCGCCTCGCATAACAGAAGGCCACATTTTGTAGGTGTTTTCAACACTGCTGTTGCGGAATTTATAATCTCTCACCATCCGGCGGATAAAGCGCAGGTCGCGCTTTGAGAGAATCACGGCACCGCTTTTGTCAACAATGCGGGAGCTGACGCTGATATAAATCTTGACAAGTCTGTCTTCCGGAAGATGGTCTGTAATCTTCGGGTTGAGCGCATGAAGTCCCTCAACGATTATGACATCCTCATCGCGCAGAACAATATGATTTGTTTTTTTGCTTCTTGCTGCGAGGTTGAAGTCAAAAATCGGCATCTCGCTTTCTCCTGTTGTGAGCAGGCGGTTGAAAACCTCATCAATCAGTTCGAGGTCAAGAGCATCGACACTTTCAAAATCCGGAACGCCGTCATTGCGCAATGCTTCCCTCGCGTCCTTGTAAAAATCGTCGAGCGATATCGTAAAGGCCTTGTGGCCGAGCTTTTCCAGTTCTTTTGCTATCTTGCCAGCAGTAGTAGTTTTTCCGGACGAGCTGGGTCCCGCAAGCATAACAATTTCGCGTCCACCCATTGAGGTTATCCAGTCCACGGAAATATCAATAACTCTGGCATAACGCTCCTCAGCGCCGGAAATAACAGCTTGCGGCGTGGTGAGCATCATTCTGTTTATTTCGTCAGCTCTGTTGAATATTTTAGACATTGCAATTCCTTTCAAAAACGAATTCAAATTAATTGTATGTTGAATAGAATTTGCTTATACCGTCCTTTCGACTGAGCATTTCGCCAAATCTTTCAATATATTCATATGGGTATTTGAAATTAAAAATGCGTTCAATATAATTCCCATTGAATTGCCTGAGCTTTGTCACCGCACCCGCACCTGCCGCAAGAACTGTGTGGATTTCCTCCATCATCACGATATTGTAGAGACTCTCCCGCCCGAGGCCGGAATCCCTGGCGATCTGCGCCATGCCGCGCGCCTTGGCGACATGCCCCACGGCGCGGATCAGCTCGTCGGTGTCCCCCTCGGCCAGCACCTGGGA
>CAZIMM010000019.1:0-1606 GCA_964540415.1 uncultured Eubacteriales bacterium | reverse complement strand
CACCAACCGACGTTTTCGTAATTACCGACACAGCGGCTCTGGCGGTACATATAATAGGGAAAATATCCGCTGCCCGAAAGCTTTTTTGCCGCATATGAAAGCATCCTGCCCGCCGCTTCGCCCCGTCCGACACGCGCTCCGCTTTGTGTAAGTTCACTTGAGCGTTTCATGGCAAGAGTGTGTACAGTTATGTTTTCGGCACCAAGACCGACTGCCTTGTCCACGGAAGCGGAGAAGCCTTCTGCTGTATCGCCGGGCAAGCCCGCGATGAGATCCATATTGATGCAGTCAAAGCCGACGCTTCTTGCAAGCTCAAAGGCGGCAACCGTGTCTGCCGCGGTGTGCATTCTTCTGACTTCGCGAAGCACACTGTCGTCAAAGCTCTGCGGATTGATGCTTATTCTTTCGACGCCTGCTTTTTTAAGTGTTTGAAGTTTTTCGGGTGTCACCGTATCCGGTCTGCCCGCCTCAACCGTAAACTCGGCGCATGCTGAAAGGTCGAACACCTCATTGACCTTGTTGAGCAGTTTTGCAAGCAGCGTTTCTGAGAGAACGGTCGGCGTACCGCCGCCGAAATAAACACTTTTCAAATTCAAGTGAAGTCCGCGGGCAATCTCGGCAGTTGCCTCAAGCTCTCTGCAAAGGCAGTCAACATACGGCTCAAGCAGCTTTTTAGCACCGGCGCTTGTGATTGAATGTGAAACAAAAGAACAGTATCCGCAGCGGGACGGACAAAACGGAATTGCAACATAAAGGCTGAAATCTTCTGGACGGTTGCCGGCAATAATACTTTTTTGCGCGTTCTCAACACTGCTTGCAAGTTTGGTCTTTTCGGGACTGACAAGCAATTTCCGTGTAAAATAATCGTATGCTCCGCTCTCGCCGAGTTCTTCCGAAAGGGTGTGAAAAAGCTTTGACGGTCTGACACCTGTGAGCATACCCCACTCGGGAATATACCCGGTGCTTGCGGAAAGCGTTTTAAACAGCGCAAGAGCGGCGGAATACTCCATGTCGTCCCCGCCCGATGACAAAGGCGTTTCGGAAAACTCAAATCCGTTTTTTCCGGCACTGACCGTCTTTGACGTCATTCTGACACCGTCAAATGCGGTGTATACCTTGAAATCATCCACTTCGCCCGAATCGGCATACAAGACCGTCAGCTTTTCATCGGGGAAAAACACCCGGCAAAGATTTTCTGTTTCAAAACGGAACGTATGGTTAAGAACATAAAGAATCATCAGTGTTTCCTCAGAAAGCGATTTTTCAGAATTTCATCGTCAATTGTCGTCGCTCTGTTGTGGCCGGGATAAACGGTATAGCCCTTAAGCTCTGTCAGGCGATTCACGCTGTTCATAAGCGCGTCAAAATCTCCGTCATAAAAATCGGTTCGTCCGATTGTTCGGCAAAACAGAGTGTCACCAGAAAAAATCACCTTTTCACTGTCGCACACAAAGCAAACCCCGCCTGCGGAGTGGCCGGGCGTGTGAATGACACGCAGTGTCGTGTCCCCGACCTTCAGCTCGTCACCCTCGTTGAGAAGAATGTCCGCCTTCATGGGTTTCTGCTTTTTATTTTCAGCATGTGTTGCAAGGCTCAATTGCTCATC
>CAZIMM010000018.1:5972-31204 GCA_964540415.1 uncultured Eubacteriales bacterium | reverse complement strand
GTTTGTGTAACCGCCGCTGTTGCCATCAACCTTTGTGCAGTCGGCTTCAGCAGTGTTGCTTCCGTTTCCGTTTCCTGCACCGCTGACGGTTTCGCTGTTGTTTTTTCCTTCTCCCGAAAGCTGCGCAATTCTTTCCCGGATCTGTCTCATTGTCATCTTCTGAATATCCTGCGCGGTAACTGCCGGGTCAAGGGCTTTCAGCTGCTGAAACGCACGGTATTTGCCCAACGGCAGCCCTGCTTCACGCGCCGCTTGTGCATCCTCACGGCTGGCGCAGGTACACTCAAAATTTTTTGAATACTTGCACGAAGAAATTTTGTTCATCATTTCCTCGTTCTTCTTTTCATTGTTGCCGATAACCGTTACAGACACTGTCGCATCGTCGGCAAGACATTCCTGCATTTCTTCGCTTTCCATCAGTGCATCAACTGCGGCAAGATAGTTTTTATACTTTGCATCGCTGTTCTTTGCCAATGCCTTTCCGTCCTCGTTCAATCCGCTCACGGAAACAACAATTTCAAAACGGTTCACACTAAGCTCGACGGATGGATTGACATCCATGGCAATCGCCGTCACCGGTGTAAAGAACAAGATGCATCCGCTCATACCTATGAAAATCAGAACTGCACAGGCAAACGCGGTAATCGGGCTCCTGTATGACACGCGTGCAGGTTTCGATTTGCTCCGGGATTTATCAACCAAAAACGCTTTTGTGCTTTGCTTGAGTGATTCCTCTGCGTGAATGCCGTCAAAGGCATCTTTTATTCTGTTATCCATCTGTCTCACCTCCGAGTTTTTCGCGCAAAAGCCCTTTTGCACGCGAAAGTAAAGTGTAAACCGTGTTGGTATTCTTGCCGAGGATTTTGCCGATTTCGGGGGCAGAAAAGCCCTCGTAGTAGAAAAGATAAACCGCATCGCGGTATTTTACGGGCAAAGACAGAACAGCTTCAAGCACTTCGCTTTGCTGAGATGAAAGCTCGGTCTGAATCGGGGCTATTTCATCAATGGACACAGTCCGGCTACGAAAAAAGCTTTTTCGCAAATCCTTGCAGGCATTGACTGTAACCCGGATAATCCAGGCTTTTTCGTGCTCAGCGCTTTCAAAATCGGCAGAGTGCAGGAGATATTTCAAAAACACCGATTGAAATATGTCCTGCGTGTCAGCATAATTGTTCAGATGCACCATGCAGATTCGCCTGACTGTGTCGGCGTACCTGTCAACAGCGTTGCTTACCTCTGCCTCACTCCGCATTGTTCACCTCATAAAAATACGGCAAAATGCCTGATAGAACCAGCTGAAAACCGAACCGAATCTTCTGCCGTTTTGTCTGCCGCTCCGGCAGGAAGAACCGCAGTTGTCGCAAACTCCGTCGCCGTCCGCATCAGCATAATTGCTGCAGTTTTCACCGCGGCTTCCGTTTCCGGTGGTGGTTGAATTGCGGTTGTCGCAAACACCGTCGCCGTCCGCATCAGCATAATTTCTGCAGTTTTCTCCGCGGTTTCCATTGCCGGGGGTGGTTGAATTGCGGTTGTCGCAAACACCGTCGCCGCCCGCATCAGCATAATTGCTGCAGTTTTCTCCGCGGTTTGCGTTGCCGGGGCAGGACGAATTGCGGTTGTCGCAAACACCGTCACCGTCCGCATCTACATAATTGCCGCTTCTTTGCTGCGAGACAGCAGAAGCACTGACCGTGCACACGGTCAAGACCATAGTAAATGCCAGAATAATTGAAACGAGCTTTTTCATTGTGGATTTACCTCCAAAATAAGTATAAGTCATTTTCGACTTCACTCATAACACGATTAACTATGGCAAATCCTTTCAAAAAAAAGAAATTCACGGCAGACAAATTTTAGCATATTATACGAAAATTTGAAATGGCAGAAAAGCTACTGTCTTATTCTGCACTAGTTATTGGTTATTTATTGACATCTATAAAGGAAAGCCCCCGAAAGCGTTGAGCCTTCGGGGGGTGATGATTGAATTGTTATCTCTTTGAGAACTGCGGTGCGCGGCGTGCGCCTTTGAGACCGTATTTCTTTCTTTCCTTCATTCTCGGGTCGCGGGTGAGGAAGCCTGCCTTCTTCAATGCGCCGCGAAGCTCCTCGTCATACTGCAGGAGGGCACGGGAAAGGCCGTGACGGATTGCGCCTGCCTGACCTGTTACTCCGCCTCCGCTGACGCGGCAGACGATGTCGAACTTGTCTGTTGTGCCCGTCAACTCAAGAGGCTGACGCACGATGAGCTTGAGGGTGTCAAGACCGAAATAATCGTCGATCTCTCTGTCGTTAATAACGATTTTGCCTGTGCCGGCATAAACGCGAACACGCGCAACGGAGGATTTCCTCCTGCCTGTGCCGTAAAAATATGGATTGCTATCGTACATTTAAAACTGCCTCCCTTCTTAAAAATCCCACTCAACCGGCTGCTGAGCGGCGTGGATGTGCTCTGCGCCCCTGAAAACGCGAAGCCTTGTGAATGCGTCACGACCGATAACTGTGTCGGGAAGCATACGCTTAACAGCGAGCTGCATTGCAAATTCGGGCTTAGTTTTCATCAGCGTGCTGTATTTGACCTCTTTGAGATGGCCGATATAGCCGGTGTGATGATAATAAGTTTTCTGGTTAAGCTTGTTGCCGGTGAGAACTGCCTTCTCGGCGTTGATGATGATTACATGGTCGCCGCAGTCGACATGCGGGGTGAAGGTCGGCTTGTTCTTGCCGCGAAGCAGGATTGCCGCCTGAACCGCAACCTTGCCCATGGGCTTTCCGGCGGCGTCGATAACATACCAATTGCGGGTTATGTCGCCCGCCTTAGGCATATAAGTTGACATAAGTTATTCCTCCAATAAGTTGCTGTTTTTCGAATGCCCGATTATATTAGCACAAGCATCAATACTTGTCAACAGTTATTTCGAAGTTTTTTAATCCACGTTCAAAAATCTCCGTTTTTCTTCGATTTGCTCCGTTTTTCATAGCAAATGCTCACTTTTGATTTTTACAAAAATGATGCGCCGAATTTGGTGAAAACCACAAATTTACAGTTTTTTCTTATAAATGCGCCGGAACAACGCAAAAATCTGATTCAGAATTCAAACGCAGAGAATACAAAAAGTCTTGAATGTTCCGGCACGAGCTCATCTTTTCGGCATTTCTGTCCTCTTTTTTGTTTGCAAAAAAAGGGACGGCTGCGTTTTCAGCCGTCCCCTCATAAACAAAAAATCAATAATTTGTTGCCTGAATCTCGAAATACGCCTGCGGATGCTTGCAGGTCGGGCAAACCTTGGGTGCAGCCTTGCCGACATGAATGTGGCCGCAATTGCGGCAGATCCACACAACCTCGTTTGTGCGTTCAAACACAATGCCTTCCTGAAGGTTCTCGAGCAGCTTTCTGTAGCGCTCCTCATGCTCTTTTTCAATGTCTCCGACAAGCTTGAACAGCGTGGCTATTTGGGTGAAGCCTTCTTCCTCCGCCGTTTCCGCAAAATCACGATACATCTCGGTCCATTCGTATTTTTCTCCGTCCGCCGCGTCCTCAAGGTTTGTCAAAGTGTCGGGAATCTCGCCGTCATGAAGCTGCTTGAACCAGATTTTCGCATGCTCCTTTTCGTTGTCCGCCGTTGCGGTAAAGATGGCTGCGATTTGCTCATATCCCTCTTTTTTTGCCTTGGATGCATAGTAGGTGTACTTATTGCGAGCCTGTGACTCACCCGCGAATGCCGCCATGAGATTTGCCTGCGTTTTGCTGCCGTTAAATTCCATTGTTAAACCTCCAGATAAATTTGATAACTGTGAACAATTCTTCAAAATGCTTATCTGATGCTACATTATCAATATATACTATTTTAGGTTTTCTTTCAATGACTTTATTCAACAAAATTATATAAATTTTTCTGCGTTTGATTTGATATAATTACCCACTTTGACGCAGAAATTTCCATTGTGTAAAAAACTTTCCTTAAATACGGTGTCAAGCCTTGATGCCTCCGCAGTGTCAGCCGAAACTGTTTCATCGGCATCGTCAAACATCCTAAACAGCGGCATTGCCGCAGCATACGCCTTTTCGCCGAAGACCTCGCCTATCGCCCTGAGTCCCGCACCTGTCAAGGGCTGGGTGCCCGAACGGAAAAAGCAGGCTGCGGAGTCGTCCTGTGCGAGATAATAAAGGGCATAAACATTTTGCTGTTCGGTGTTCAGCTCATCAAAAGCGGAGTTGAGGTCGGATACCTTCTGAAACCGGTGCTCAAGGCACAGTGCAATTCCGTTGAACAGCTCCTCAGCAGGGGACGATGCTATTTTTTCCTCCGTCAAATCGGAATATGCCTCGCGCAGTTCTTTTTCTCTTTTCAGCCGAGCCAGTTCCTCATCGTTAATCTTTTTTCTCTTTGCCGCGGCGAGCAATGCCTTGCGCCACACAAAAACCGCGGCTACTATCAGCACAGCGAGAAGTAAATATAAATACCAATATTCCACAGCGCTTTCCCTTCCTTTACAGCAGTTCGTAAAGCCTCTCTATTTCTTCCTCGTTGCCGATTTTTTCACTTGCAAGCTGGGTGCTCAGGCTTTCACGCAACCCGGCATCGTCAAGAAGCCGTCCGACCGCGTCTGCGATGCCCTCGGGCGAAATTTCGCACACAAGTCCGTTGATTTCATGAGCAATCTGATCCGCCACGCTCGGATAAGCCGTGGACACAATCGGTTTTTGCAGTGCCTTTGCTTCGTCAATTGCAATTGATTTTCCCTCAATCCGTGAAGGCTGAACATATATGTCGCAGCGTCCGGTGAATTCATACGGATTTGCACGTTCGCCGAGCAGGATGAAGTGTTCCCGAAGCGAAAGCTCCTCTGTCAACGCCTCGATTTCACCGCGTTTCTCACCGTCCCCGATTTCATACCAGCGGAAGTTATACCCTCTGTCGCGCAGCAGGGCGCACGCTCTGACGGCAAGGTCAATGCCCTTGATTTCGGCGATTCTTCCGACTGTCAGAACACGCGGCCCGTCATAGCCGTCGTCAAACCCTTTGCCGGCGGCAACTCCCCTTCGAACCATGCCGGGTGATAGGATGTTATAAACGACCTTCAGTTTTTCACTGAATTCGGGGAAAAAGCCGAGCAGCGATTCCCTGCAGACCTCGGATACCGTCACAACCGCGGACAGCTTTTCAAAATACGGACGGTCAAAATCCGGGTCAAGCCCCGTAAAGCCGTAATCGCTGTGAATAAAGCCGATTTTTTTTGCGGCTTTTACCTTGTCAACACAGCAATAAATTGTGTTGCCTTCAAGATAGCCGATCGCGCAATCGTATTGCTTGTCCGGAACGCTGATGAGCGAGCTCAGCAGCTTCCAGGTTTTTGCTCTGTCTCCGTTTTTGAGTGCGAAGGAATAGTCAATTCTTTTTGCTGCAAGCCCGACCCTTCCGCGCGGAGCAAAGCTTTTTACGGCGGATGTCATCGGGCCGTCAAAAATCAGATAATCATCACCCGCGGTATAAACCGTAACCTGTTCCGGAACGGAATCGGCAAACAGCCCCTCGCGGCGAAAAACAAGCAAATCAACCTCAAAGCGGTCATAGTCAAAAAGATTGAGCAAAGTCACCAGAGATTTTTCGGCTCCTCCGGCACACAGAGACGGAATTATAAAAAGCAGCTTCTTTTTCAAATTGAAAGCAGCTCCCTTCCCGCGGCGAAGGATTTTTCAACGGTTGACGGGATTATTTCCCCGAGAGCCGCACGGATGTCGTTTTCCTGCCCTAGCAGGCGCTCGAATTCCGCAATCATCGGCTGCGAATTTGCAATATTCTTTACATCAAAAACAAACTTTTCCGAGCCGAACAAGTCCCTTGCGATTCCCTTGGATTTGATGCTGTAGCCGAGAACCATCGTCGGAACGCCTGTTGAATACGCGGCGATTGTTGCATGGGTGCGCGCGCCGACAAACAGTCTTGCTCTTGAAATATAGCCTTTGTACTGCGGAGCGGTCAGATTGTCCGGCAAAACGAACACTCTGTCCGGGCGGGCGATTCTTTGTGCAATTGAGTTGAGATATTCAAAATCGTTGTTGCCGATTTCGGTTACGTGCGGAGTGAGCATCACGTTCATGTCTGTTGTGCAGACGATGTGCTCACAAAGCTCCTGCACCGCCTGAGTTATTTTCGGATTGATATTTGCAACAAGCGGACTCGCGTTGACACCGACTGTGTTCCCCGGAATGAACTCCGGCGGAAGAGGAAGTTCCTCGGCTTCAAGCGTGAACGCAGGGTCTGCGAAGCAGCGCAGGCGGCTGCTGTCAATGATTCCGGAAAGCACATCCCTGCTGAGCGATTCCCTCACAAAAATACCGTCAAGCCGTTTGAGGTTTTCCTCTTTTTCCGTTGTGAGGTCATCTGCGCCGATTGACGCACCCCAAAGCACTGTTTTGATTTTGCGGCGCATAATCGCGTCGGTGAGAGCGCGGATGACGGAATTGTCGCCGTAGCAATAAGTGTCGCCGCCTATTGAAAGGCACAAATCACAGCCGTATGCCGCGGACAAAAAATCGGAGTACTGCTTTTCTATTGAATAGCTTTCATCTCCGGAGAGCCTGAATTTCAACGACGCCGCCGCGCGCTGCACAGTGCCGAGACTGTGCTTTGCAAATCTGCGCACCTCAACGTTTTTCAAATCCGACAGTGACGCATCACTGTCCGGATTGTAGGAAAACAACAGGTATTCGCAGCCGCCGAATGCACGGTCAACAATATTCACGGTTGTCCGCACTATTGCCTCGCAGCCCCTGTTGAGCGAGCCGGAGTGATTAAAGAGAAGTATTTTCACAGCAGTCCGTACTCCCTTGCTATTTTTTTGCTCCAGTCTTCGATATCGTACTTTTCCTTGATCAGCATTTCAGCCTGGCGGACGGCTTTTTCCGGCGGCGGAAGCTTTCTCGCCGCCTCGAGTATTGCCCGCGCGCAGTCGTGCTCGTTCTCACTTTCAAAATAATCTGTCAGACTGAACTCCTCAGCCCAGAGAGTGCCGTCAATCCTGCTTGTGACAATCGGCTTGCCGACGCTCATCGTTTCAATAAATGAATAGGGCAGGCCCTCCGACCTGCTGGCGGACAGAAAGATATCGCAGGCTCTGTGATAGGCGAAAACATCCTCTGTGGGCGGCAGCAAAAGCACACCGCTTTCTTCAAGCGGCGCCCCGAAGATTTCGGAAGCACATTTCATGAGGTTTTCCATGTGCTCTTTTTTTGTTCCGTGAACCAGAGCGAGTCTCAATTGCGGCATTGTTTCCCGTGCGATTTTCAGCGCCTTCATTGCAATGTCAACGCCCTTGATTTCAATGTGCCAGCCGAACATCAGCAGCACTATCTCGTCGTCGGAAATTTTCAGGCGGCTTCTTGCCTCCTGCCTGTTCAGGCTCACATCGCAAAACCGTTCCGGTGCGAGCGCGTTCGGAATGTAAACACACTTGCTTTTCGGCAGTCCGTAAGCGCGCTTCATCTTTTTTAAATATGTGTCGGAAACAAAAATATATTTTGTTCTTGCATTCGCGTTCGGTTTCAGGATTCTGCGGGCAAGATTTCTGCAATCCCGTTTGAGCAGTGCAAAGCCCTTGATATCCGACTTCCCGCCCGTAAAATCCGAATGCATATGAATAAAGAAGCGCATATTCGGTAAGAGCTTCCTGCACTGACCAAGAGCGTTGAGATAGCTGCCGAAATGCGTGTGGATAATATCACAGGAATGCTTGACGGCAAGCTCGTAAAGCTCAGATTTCATGCTTTCGAGGTTTTGCATATCATCGCAGAACTCAACCGTTTTGCCCATTTCAATCATCTTTTTGCACCAGTGCCGCTCCCCCGCCTTCGGAGGAAAGACATACACAACCTCTGTGTTCAAAGAGTTAAGGCGCTTTTCAAGGTTCATCAGCGATGCTATGAAGTTTCCGCCGTAAACCGACTGCACACTGCACGCCATCATGACAGTTGTTTTTTTCACGTTTTTCCCCTCAGCTTCAGAATCAATTCAACCGTTTTGACAAGCAGAACGGCACGAAGCGACTGCTTCCTGTCAGCATAGCGCAGCAGCATTTTTTCCACGCGGTTGTTTGTTCTTCTTTGCAGCTCCGCGCTGCCTCTGCTTTCATCCAAAACCTCCCGAAACACGGGATGCGACGCAATTGCTTTTTGTGCCCGGAAGGCATCGGCAAGCTTCAAATCTCTGCATGCTATATACATTTCCGTCATATAATTGCGCACTGTCCGCACTGCGTTGAGACAGAGGCACTTCTCTTTTTCAATCCCCTGCATACCGTTGAGGAAAGAGCGCATAACGCTGTATTGGTTGGAATAGTTCTCAATAACGTCACCGCTGATCTGCCTTGTTGCGCTCACCGGGTTATCATTGTATATATAAAGATAATCCTTAATATAATAGAGGCTTTTTGCCTTTGCAATGAACGCAAGGAAAAACGCCATATCCTCCCCCAAACGGACTCCTTCCGGGAACCGCACTTCGTTTTCAATGACGATTTTCCGCAGAAACAGCTTGTTGCAACACGAATATATGCTCGACTTGCTTGCCGAAAAGGGAATGACAACATCTGCGAGATAATCCTCGCCGAGCATTTTTTCGGTTTCAAACGGATAGTCAACCTGCATCTTTCCGCCGTCAATTTCATTGACATAACCGCAAAGCACCATGTCCGCTCCGTCTCCGGTGAGCATACGCTCATACATTTCGGGCATTACCTCATCGTCGCTGTCAACGAAGGCGAGATATTTTCCGCTTGCCGCGGCAATTCCGCTGTTTCGCGCTGCGGACACTCCCCCGTTTTCTCTGTGAACGGCTTTCACCCGCTCAAAGCTCGAGGCGAGGACATCACAGAGCTTGCCGGTGCCGTCCGCAGAGCCGTCGTCAACGAGGATGATTTCAATTTTATCGTTAGCCGTCTGTGCTGTGAGAGAGCGCACGCATTTTTCAAGCGTCTTTTCTGCATTATACGACGGAACCACAACGCTGACCATAATCTCATTCACGGCTGCAATCCCCCATCAGCTCATAAAGTCTGCCGAGATAGCTTGAGTTGCTGTAATCCCGCTCAAGGCAGTTTTTTGACAGCTCCCCGCGCTTTTCAGCGTTGCCGAGCAGCTCCGTGAGACCTTTTGCAACGTTTTCAACACCCTGTTGAACAACAACCGCGTCCACGCCGTATTCAACCTGACTCCTTGCCGTTGCAAAGTCCGTTATCAGTACGGGCTTACCGAGAATCTGCGCTTCACGCACCGTGACCGCCTTGCCCTCATAGCGTGACGGCTGGGCATAAACATCGCAATGCTTCATATAAGGATAGGGGTTAAGCCTTTTGCCGAGCAGCACAAAGCTGTCCTCCACTCCGAGCTCCCGGGCTTTTTGCCGCACCGACTGCTCGTCCGGGCCCACACCGACGATGAACCACTTCACGTTACATCCCGAGTCAAGCATGATTTTCAGACTCTCCGCCGCAAGGTCGAATGCTTTTGCATTGCATATTCTGCCCACGGAAAGAATCTTTTGCCCGACACCCTCATACTCAGGAGGCACAAACGCCTCCGCTTCGGAGCGCACAGACTGCGGAGAGAGCAGGTTTTCGATTGTGACAAGCTTTCCCGCGAGCGACGGGAACACCCCGGCAAACGAATTTGCACAGTCGTCCGAGACTGCGGCGATATAATCAAACATATTCCAGATTTTTTCATCCCTGCGGAAGTTCATTTGCGCGGACGAATAATCTGTGTGTATCCATGCGATTTTTTTGTTTGCTTTAACCTTCAGCGCACCTATATCGTGCGGCCAGCGAAAACTCAGAACAACGTCGTATTCTTTTGTGAACTCCGGAACATGGCGGACCGCCGAGCGCATGTAACTCTGAAGCAGACCGAATTCAGCCTTGTTTCCGTTCCAACCGTGGATTTTACCGAAAATCTTTGCCGCAATCCGCTCCGCGGCAAGAATAAAATGACCCGAGCGAACAAGACTGCTTATCGGCATTGTCTGCGACGCGCACACAAAGCTTTCCGGAAGCAGGTTGCAACGCGGGTCAAGCTGCCCGAGCAGGCAACCTGTGTGTGACTGCAAAAAAAGGTCAACATCATATTTATCGTAATCAAAAGCCGAAAGAAGGGCAAGCAGGCTCCGTTCTATTCCTCCGATTTCCATTGAGCCTCCCAAAATCAGCACACTTTTCTTCACCGCATTCACCACCTTTTCAGAAACGCGAACGCATTTGTTCCGAACAGCCTGTGAAGCACGCGCGTGATTCTGTTGCGCCGCTGTGCACTTTTATCCATCCACGTTTTGGCATAAAGATGCACCGCGCGCGTGTTTTTTGTTTTTGTCATTACACCTGTAAGGTCGTCCAGGGGGCAGAAGTATTCCTTTGAAAACACGGTGAAATCCCCGCACCGCATCGTCGAATCTCCGTCCTCAAGCCCGAAGCGCTTTAAAATCTCGGTGAAATAAACGCAAACGGTGACAAGGTTCTGCGTTCCGTCTTCGTTGATAAAGCTGAGATTTTCATACTTTTTCAGCATCTCCGACATAACCGGATTGTGCGGCTCCTTCACCCAAAGCACCAGCCCGGGAGCAACATATTTTTCGGTTTCACGGCATGCAAAGCCGTCAAGCTCCAGCAGGTCGTGAATATCGGCAAGCAATTCGACATCGGTGTCAAAATACAGTCCGCCGTATCTTTCGAGAATCTGAAACCGCGCAAAATCGGAAACAAACGCAAAACGGCGATTATCGTAAGCTTCACTGATGTATTTGTTCTGGCGGACGTCGAAATTGTTCTCGTTCCACTCTTTGATTTCAAAATCCGGCAGATATTTTTTCCATGAGGCAATGCAGTTTTCAATGAGTCCGGATTTTTCCGCACCGCCGAACCAAAAAAAGTGCAGAGTTTTGTTCATTAACTTACACCTCCCAAAATACATGGCTGTCGAAGAATTCACTGCTGTACCTCTTGATTCTTCCGCTGTTGACTGTTTCAATAAAGTACAAAAAGAACAGGAGGTAAGACAGATACTTCACATAACTGTTCCTGCTTTTTGTGAATCCGGTCATCATTATATTTGTGAGAAGAACAATGTAATAAACACTGGTGTAAATTGCAAAGCGCGCAAATATCCAGTTGTAGGACGAGATAAGATATATGCCGGCGTTGATGACGGAAAGATTGACGAGTATATCGCCGATCGGACCCGATCTTCGAAATTCTCTGTAACTGAATGCCGCCAGAATTGTCGGGACGCAGTTGAGCAGGATGCGGAAAATTTGCGTTCCTCCCTCATTTCCCGAAGTGAACCAATCGTCTGTATAGCTGCTGAACTCCGTGTCCTCAAGCATTCCGAGGAAACCCGGCAGGAACTGACTTACAAGGAACAGCACGGCGACACTGCCGAAAATTATTCCGAATGTTGATGCCGACCACGCTCTTTTGCGCACAACAAAATAAATCGGTATCATAATCAGAGCAGACGAGTGCATTTGTGCCGCCAACAACGCTATCAGAACATAGGGAATAAAATCAATTCTTTTTTCGGAAAACAGGAACTTTGTCGCCAGCAGCATTATTCCGGCGGCAACATACTGCCTGATTCCGTTCATTGTTGAAAAATATACGCCGAACGCAATAAAAAAATAAACCGACATGCCTATGTTCATGGAGTACTTGTAAAGCACCCAGATAATCGGCACCAGGGTTACAATTGCGGTGAGCATTATGAACACCGAGTAGTCACAGCCGTTACGGATGAGAAACACCTGCAGCTTGTCGAACAGCAAATCGTAGTCCGAATAGGACAGCTCACCGATTTCCTCTTGCATCAGCTTATATGAGTGAATGTAAAACACGGTGTCACCCGTGGAATTACGCAGGCCCGAAAACACCGTGAACGTGATGGCGGGCGCGAAAAAGCCGAACAGAAAGTTCGGCTTGGGCTGACCGTAGAGACCCGGTCTGCCGCTCGTGACATAAGTTCCGAGCATTGCCGCGAAGAAGGCTGCAAGAAGCACTATCAGGCATTCAACTGTCAAGTATAATTCACATCCCGGTGTTTATTGTTGCTGCTCAAATGATTTCTTTTTGTAGTAAAAATTCGGAACAATTCTTTTCAGCAGTTCGCGAACATTTTCGCGTGAGGCAGTTTTGAGTTTTTCGAGAGTCTGCACCAAAAGCTCATCGTCCTCATCAACGGGAGCAAGAACGTAAATTTTGTTGTTGCTCGTCAGGTGCATATCACCCTCCTCCTCACTGAGAATCAGCTCCTCATAGAGCTTTTCTCCGGGGCGAAGGCCTGAAAATTCAATTTCAATATCGGTATACGGCTGATAACCCATAAGCTTTATCAGATTTTCGGCAAGTGTAAGGATTTTTACAGGCTCGCCCATATCCAGAACAAAGATCTCTCCGCCCTTTGATATTCCGCCCGCGCGTACGACAAGCTGAGCAGCCTCGGGAATCGTCATAAAATACCGCGTTATTTCGGGGTGAGTAACCGTCACCGGGCCGCCGTTTCTGATTTGCTCTTCAAAAATCGGAATAACACTGCCGTTTGAGCCGAGGACGTTACCGAAACGAACCGCGGCAAAATGCGTTTTTGTGTTTTTTCGCTCAAAATATTGAATTATTCTCTCCGTCACTCTCTTTGTCGCACCCATCACGCTTGTGGGATTGACCGCCTTGTCGGTTGAAAGAATAACAAATTTTTTAACCTCATATTCAATCGCAACAGTCGCGGTGTTGAATGTTCCGAAAATATTGTTCTTGACCGCCTCACACGGACTGTCCTCCATGAGCGGCACATGCTTGTGCGCTGCTGCGTGAAAAACAACCTCCGGCCTGAATTCCTCAAAAATCTGGCGGAGTCTGTTGATGTCCTGAACAGAGCCGATGCGCACATCAATTTTGATTTTGTCTTTGTAGTCATGCAACAATTGTTCGCGCAGAATAAAAGCATTATTTTCATATATATCGAAAATCACAATGCGCTTCGGGGAATAGAGTGCGACCTGACGGCAAAGCTCCGAACCGATTGAGCCGCCTCCGCCTGTGACAAGCACAGTCTTGTCCTTCAGGTAGCCGCAGACCTCGGCATCCAGAGTGACCTCCGGACGGGAAAGGAGGTCGGTGATTTCAACATCTCTGATTTTTTGCTGATCCTCACCCTTCTCATTCATTTCAACAAGGGTGGGAGTGGTTTTGAGCTTGCAGTTCGTTTTCATTGCAATGCGCATTATTTCAAGTGCCCGCTCCTCGCCTGCAGACGGAATGGCAATAATAATTTCATCAATGGAAAAGCGCTGGGCAATCTCAGGGATTTTCGAGCAGTCACCTTTTATCGGGATGCTGCCGATTCGTCTGCCCTGCTTGACGGCATTGTCGTCCACAAACACAACCGGTCTGCCGTGTTTGTAGCCTCCGGACTCAAGTTCCTTTGCAATCATAGTGCCCATATCGCCCGCGCCGACTATCATAACGTGTCTGTTTCTGCCGGCTTTGCGGCGCTTGTCATTCATTCGCTTGAAGCGCCTTGTCATGCGATAAATTATACGGGTGCCACCGCAGAGAGCGAGTATCATCAGCATGGCGCTGAAATATATTGCGACAGACAGCACCTGAGCATCAAAAAGTCCGAGTCTCTGACATATACTGTCAATGCCAACCGATACACCGGTTCCGAGAGCACTTGCAATTGCGCACTGCGTCATTTCATACAGTCCGGCATATTCCCACATACTGTTGTAAAGCCGGAAAAGCCAAAAAATCAATATGTAGGCAGCCGTAACTATCAAGCATCTGCCGAGCAATGCTTCTTTGATATCGTTCGGCAGCATCATACCGTAGTGAAGAAAGGTAATAAACAAAAACGAAAAATTGACTGAAATAATGTCTCCGATGACGAGAATGGCTTTTCTTGTCGTAACTATCATGCTGTCATAATTACGCGTTCTCAAAGCAACGCCCCCATAAAGATTCCGTACTGAACATTAGTACAATATTTTATATGATTATACTCTCTTCATAATTAAAAGTCAATGCAAACATATATTTGGTTTTATTAAGCTTATTTGCGGATGTCTCGCGCTGTATTGACTTTTTTTAGTTTTTGATGTAATCTAAAATAAATAAGTTGCGGTTATCTCCGCCATGCGCAGCTGAAAGGAAACCGGATTCTGATGAAGTATTCATATAAAACCTCGGGAACATGCTCAAGACGCATTGACCTTGAAATCGAGGACGGAATTATAAAAAGCGTAAAATTTCAGGGAGGCTGCGCCGGAAATCTGACGGGCATTTCAAAAATCGTTGTGGGAATGAGCGTAGACAGCGTTATTGAAAAGTTTTCGGGCATTCCCTGCGGATTCAAGTCCACCTCCTGCCCTGACCAGCTCGCAAGAGCTCTCACCGAATATAAAGAAAAACAATTGAAGGACGGCGTTTCAGATGAAGATGGTACTTGCGATCGTCAACAATGACGACAGCCACACGTTGCTTGCCGAACTTTCAAAAAACGGTTTCGGCGCCACAAAGCTTTCCACCTCCGGCGGATTCCTGCGCGCGGGCAACTCTACGCTGCTCATCGGTGTTGAGGATGAAAAGCTCGACGAGGTTATCGACATTCTGCGCGAGTTTTGCAGCGAGCGCACAGAGACAACCGCTTTGCTCGCACCGCATCTTGCTCAGGGCGTTTTCGCCCCTCCCGTGTCAATCACAGTGGGCGGCGCAACGGTTTTTGTGCTGGATGTCGAAAAATTTTTAAGGCTTTAAGGACATAATCAATGCGATCAGACAACCCTGACATCGGCAAAGAGCTTTACTCGGTGCTCGGCAAGGCCGTTGACACCGGGAAGCTTCCTCATGCCGTGCTGCTTGAGGGCGGAGATACCGTGCAGAGGATTTCTCTCGCGCTTTTTTTGGCAAAGTGCTGTGTGTGCTCCGGGGACGGTGAACGTCCCTGCGGCATCTGCCCCGACTGCATAAAGAGCAATGCCGGCTTTCATCCCGACATTTCCGTTCTCAAGTGCGGTGAAGACAAAAACGCCCACAAGGTTGAAGCAATCAGAGAAATCTGCGAACAGGCATACATCATGCCCAACGAGGCACAGCGGCGGGTGTTTGTCATCAGCAATTCCCATCTGATGAACGATTTTGCGCAGAACGCCCTGCTGAAAACACTTGAGGAGCCTCCCGGAAGCGTCTGTTTCATTTTAACATGCGATTCGCGGTTTTCGCTGCTGCGCACCGTTGTTTCGCGCTGCACGGTTTTCAGCCTGCCCTCAAAGGGTGAGGATGAGGATTCTCCCGCATTTTCTGCGGCGAAAGCACTTGCACATGCTCTCCCGGCTCAGAACGAGCTTGAGCTGATGCAGGCAACTGCTGTTTTTGAAAAGGACTATTCACTTCTGCGTCCCTCCCTGGCTCATTTTACGGAGCTTCTGCGCCGTTCGGTTGTTTTGCGTTCAGGCGTACCGGGCGACAAGGACGAGTGCGTTGTTCTTCTTTCCGGAAGCTTTTCAACTTCTCAGCTTCTCCGGGTGTCGGACTGCGTGCAGACAATCGGCGACGCCACGGACAAAAACGCAAATCAAAGCCTTAACATTACGCGCCTGTGCTCTTTGCTGCGCGGCGCTGTCAATAAATAATTTCAGAAAGGTATCATATAATGAATATAATCGGTATCAAATTCAAGGACGTCGGCAAGGTCTATTATTTCGACCCTAACGACATAACTGTCGAAAAAGGACAAAAGGTCATTGTCGAAACCGTGCGCGGAGTTGAGTGCGGAGAGGTGGCAATTGCCAACAAGGATGTTTCGGCTGACGAAATCGTGAAGCCGCTCAAAAAGATTATCCGCGTGGCAACCGAAGACGACATTGCAAAGCTCGCCGCAAACAAGCAAAAGGAAAAGGAAGCTTTTGAGATTTGTGAAAAACGGATTGCCGCGCACAATCTGGACATGAAACTCGTTGAAGTTGAATACACTCTCGATTCCGGCAAAATACTTTTCTATTTTACAGCGGACGGCAGAGTGGATTTCCGCGAGCTGGTCAAGGACCTTGCAGGTGTTTTCCGCACACGCATCGAGCTTCGCCAAATCGGCGTTCGCGATGAATCAAAGATGATAGGCGGCCTGGGAATGTGCGGCCGTCCGTTCTGCTGCGGTTCTTTTTTGGGCGATTTTCAGCCCGTGTCCATCCGCATGGCAAAGGAACAGGGGCTTTCCCTCAACCCCGTAAAAATCAGCGGAACCTGCGGCAGGCTCATGTGCTGCCTGAAATATGAGCAGAATGCGTATGAGCATCTGCTGCGCGTAACGCCGAAATACGGTGCCATTGTCGAAACCGAACAGGGACGCGGCACCGTGGTTGACATAAACCTTCTCACCGGTATGCTCAAAATCAAGCTTGACCGTAACCCGGAGGGTGTTCCGCTGAGCGTTCACCGCCACGATGTAAAGGTTATCAAGGACAAGCAGATTCAGGTGAACAAGGAGGAACTTGAAGCTCTCAAGGGGATTGAGGAATGAGGCAGGCTCTTCTCGAAATCGGAAAAATTGTCGGAACGCACGGTGTACACGGCGAAATGCGCGTGCAGCCCTGGTGCGATACGCCCGATTTTCTTTGCGGATTTAAGAGGTTTTGTCTCGACCGTGACGGCAAAAACGAAAAGCGTGTGCTCTCCGCAAGAGTGCACGGCAACATTGCACTCGTAAAATTTGAAGGAATCGACACTCCCGAGCAGGCTGCATCCTTGCGCGGCAGAGTGCTTTTTATGCGCCGTGAAGACGCTCACCTGCCCGAGGGCAGCGTTTTCATTGCCGACCTTCTCGGATGTGAGGCGGTTGATGCCGACAACGAAAGCAAGAGCTACGGAGAGCTTTGCGATGTCAGCCAGACCGGTGCAAACGACGTCTGGCACATCCGGGGCGCAAACGGCAGGGAATACCTTATCCCGGCGATTCCGGATGTTGTTGTTTCAACCGATGTTGACAATAACAGAGTTGTTATCCGACCATTGAAAGGTATTTTTGACGATGAGGATTGACCTTCTCACTCTCTTTCCGGAAATGTGTGAAAATGTGCTCAAGGAGAGCATCATAGGCAGGGCGCGTGAACGCGGTCTGGTTGAAATCAGCTGCCGGAACATCAGGGATTATACTCTTGACAAGCACAACCGTGTTGACGATTCGCCCTACGGCGGCTCTGCCGGAATGGTCATGCAGGTTCAGCCGATATACGATTGCTTCATGAGCCTGTGCGACGACATCGGCAGAAAACCGCACCTGATTTATCTTTCACCTCAGGGCAGGGTGCTGACCCAGCAGAGGGCGAGGGAGCTTTCTCAGCTTCCGTTTGTTGCGTTTTTGTGCGGTCACTATGAGGGTGTTGACGAGCGCGTGCTTGAAGAAATAGTCGACGAGGAAATTTCCATCGGGGATTATGTTCTGACCGGCGGAGAGCTTCCGGCGCTTGTTGTGACAGACTGCATATGCCGTATGCTCCCCGGGGTTCTCGGCAGTGAGGAAAGCTTCACATGTGAAAGCCATTTTTCGTCATTGCTTGAGCACCCTCAATACACCCGCCCTCCGGAGTGGCACGGAAAAGCCGTTCCGGACGTTCTTCTTTCCGGTCACCACGCCAACATTGAAAAATGGCGCAGGGAAAAGCAGCTTGAACGAACACTTGAACGGCGTCCGGATATGCTCGAAAACGCAGAGCTTAACCGTGAGGACAAGCAATATTTACGCAGATTAAAGAATTCCGACGGAGATGATAAGGGATGATATACGCTGTTGCATCCGCGCTCGGGGTAATATCCGCCTGTGCTGTTACGGCGCTGCTCATTGATGCGGTGCCGATTTTTTGGCGCTGGCAGAGCCGTATACATACCGGCAGAATGAGGGGAGACGAGTGGAGCGATTCTGTTTTCGCCCGCTGCAATTCCTACTCAAAACGTATGCCCGGCATTCCGCTCACGGACAACGAACGGCTGACGGTTGTCGACCGTCTCAGGGGACAATACAAAAACCTCCACCTTTCCGAATGGCAGGCGGCGGCGGTGCTTTCCGGCTGCACGGACGCGGACGCAGCAAGAGAGCTGTTAAAAAATTTCATTAACCCCGACGGCTCACTCAGAAATAATGTCACCTGCGGCACCGCGATG
Organism: uncultured Eubacteriales bacterium; assembly: GCA_964540415.1. Lineage (GTDB taxonomy): Bacteria > Bacillota > Clostridia > Oscillospirales > Acutalibacteraceae > CAZIMM01. The sequence goes on along the minus strand of CAZIMM010000018.1, from coordinate 13,015 downwards.
CTCCTTTTTGCCGCACGTCGCTCGGAATATATTGACAATACATCATTCTTCCCTGCCTCCGAGGAAACTGCCGCTTATTTGCTTGAATCCGCGGGAACCGGAACTCTGCCTTACAATAAGGCTCTGCCGGAGCTGCGTTTTGTTGACGCCGTCGGCATGGTCTGCCCGTTTCTGATAAGCAGATATCTTGACACGGGTGACACGGCTGCACTCGAGCTTGCCCGGAGACAGCTTTCCGAATACCTTCATGTCGGGCTGCACCCGCAGCTCGGAATTCCCGTACACTGCGTCAACATCGGTTCATCCGCTCCGCTCGGCATTTACGGTTGGGGACGCGGCTGCGGTTGGCTTGCGCTCGGGCTTGCGGATTCATATTCCCTCCTTGAGCAGAATGAAAGCTTGCGGGATACAGCGGCTCAACTGCTTGAGTGCATGGAAAAGTATGCTTCGGATTTGTTGAAATTCCGCCTGAAAAACGGCGGTTTTCCCGCAATGCTCGGCGTTCAGACTCACGGCGAATCCACCGCAACCGGAATGCTCGGTTATATGTTTGCCGTGCTTGCCGAAGCGACCGGGAACGCGGAATATGCGGCTGTTGCCTCTGCTGCGCGTGAATTTCTTTGCGGAACAACGAGGCGCGACGGCAAAATCGACCTCGCGCAGGGAGACACCATGGGAATTGCACATTACTCCTCACGTTTTGACGTTATGCCTGCCGCTCAGGGCTTCGCCTGTATGCTTGAAAAGGAATTAAGGAAACTGTGATATGGATACTATTGTAATTAAAGACCTGCGGATTTTTTCACACATCGGAGTCAATCCCGAGGAAAAGCGAGACGGTCAGAATTTTGATGTTGACATTTTTTTGAGCCTTCCGCTCGACACTGCCGGAAGAACAGACAATCTCGACGACACTGTTAGCTATTCTTCTGTGTCGAAAACCGCAATACGCATTATAGGTCAGAGCAGCTGCGACCTGATTGAATATGCAGCGCAGGAGCTTGCTGATGCGATTTTGAGCGAATATCCGCCGGTGTGCAGCGTCAAAATCCGCCTCAGGAAGCCCGAGGCTCCGATTAAGGCGGATTTTTCGTATGTTGCGGTTGAAATTGAAAGGAAAAGAGGCTGACAGAATGGGAACCGCCGTCATAGGAATGGGAAGCAACCTCGGCGACAGGCAGAAAAATCTCGATGCTGCGCTGCACTCGCTGTCCCTGCTGCCGCAGACCTCGGTCAAGGCGGTATCGCACGTATATAAAACCGCTCCCGTCGGCTACGCCTCGCAGGAGGATTTTTTCAACGCGGCAATCATGCTTTCAACCTCGCTCTCTCCGCTGACGCTTCTGGGTGCCTGCCTCGGAATCGAAGCTGCCGCAGGGCGCGTACGAAGCATCAAAAACGGGCCGCGTGTGCTGGATCTTGATTTACTTCTGTATGATTGCGTGCACAGTGACACTTTCGAGCTGACCCTGCCGCACCCGCGTATTCTCGAAAGAGCGTTTGTTATGCTCCCCCTGCTGGAGCTTTATCCTCTCGGCAGAGCACCGGGTCTGCATTTCGCGCCGCACCTGCGCGACATTATCGCCTCAGGCTCCCAAAGCGCCGAAAAGCTTGATATTGAGCTTTCATTTTAATGTTTCTGCATTCTGCACAGTTTCGGCGGTTGATATACCACGATTTATTGTGAAATTTTTAATGAATTTTTGTTAAAAATTGTTTGACTAAACTGTGAACATCTGATATAATATCAAGGAAAACGGTGAGACCGTGCTCGCAGTCCGTCGGTTTTCGGAAGGGAAGCCTTCCGCAATAAAATTTTTAAAAAAGGAAGGAAGGACAGAATGAACGGCAAAACAAAAAACATAATTATCGGCATCGTCGGCGTTCTCGTTGTCGGTCTGGGCGCATTTTTTGCAATCAGACATTTCAGAGCTCCCACAGCTTCCATTGAGCCTGAAACCGATCCCGGCGCCAGCATCACTCTGGACTACACGACAGATGAGTTTACTTACAATTTCCTCGATGACTATGAGACCTTAAGCGACCTTTCCGGCACAGAAACAACAGTAGCCGGCGGCACTCAGGTCAACACCACGAAGAAAGCGACAACCACAAAAAAAGCAAGCACCACAAAGAAGGCGACAACCACCGCAAAGCCCGGTACGATTGTCAACGGTGCAAAAGATGACAAGGGCAATGAAGTCACAGTCAGAAATGACGGCTCTGTCGGCATCGTAAAGCCCGACGGCTCAATTGCGGCAAGCTATTCCTACGACGAAACCGGCGATTACTTCTACACCGACAACGATCCCTGGCAGCGCCAGGTCGGCTTCAACAAGCTGTATGATATCGGCGCGGCTTACGTTGTGATGTATTATGACACAGTCAGATTCAAGTTCACATACAACAATCTCGACTGGATGGTCCAGATGTGGAAAGGTCAGTACGGCCTGCTCTTCATCGGCGGCGAAATCGGTCTCTATTATAAGAATACCTCCACCCTCACCGAGCATTACAACTGCGCAGAAAGCGACAAGGAAATCAATATGCAGCTGACGCTCTACCGTGACGGCGTGTCTGACCCGCTCTTCACAAGGCCCTATGCAAAGCATTGGTGGGTCACCGGCTTTGTTCCCGGCAAGCTCAAGAGCTTTGCCGACCGTTCCGAACTTAAAGTTGTTGCCAAGCTTGAGATGAAGGATGAGGCAATGCGCAAGGCGTTCTGCAAGGCACTTGACGGAAACGGCTTCAGCTATGTTTCAAACATCAACATCAACAAGACTGAGAAATACACCTACAGAGGCAATGTTGTCGATCTTGTCTGGCAGTATATGGATCAGGATAAGAAAGTCACAACCTCAAAAACAACCGCGGCGGCAACAACCACCAAGGCTCCCACAACCGCAACTCCCACAACCGCAGCACCTCAGACAGCTGCTCCCACAGCGGCAACGGTGCCCCCCACAACAGCACCGACAACAGCTGCTCCCACAGCCGCTCCGCAGACTGCCGCTCCCTCAAACGCAGACGTTTAACCACAGCCGGTTTTACCGCTCGCCGCATGTTTTGTTCAAACTGCACAGCACTGTCAGTTTTATTGCTGTAAAAAGCGTATAAAACCAAAAAAAATGAATTTTGGTATTGACAAATCATTTGCGCGGTGGTAAGATTGCATTATCCCAATGGTAATTGGTGCAGATTCTTTATGCGCCGAAAATCAAACAAATTTAGGACAAAAAAGAAGAAAGGATTGTTCCCCATGAAAAAAGTTCTCTCACTTATCGTAGCACTTGCACTTTGCCTTTCCCTCTCCGCGACAGCATTCGCAATTGAGGAAGCAGCAGACGTAGATGCTGATGCCACTCTTGTTGCAACAGAGACCACAGTCGCTGCTACAGAAGCAGAAACCACAGTTGCTGTTGTTGATGACGTTGCTGACGACGCTACAACCGCTGCTGCTACAACAGCTGCCAACACTGCTGCCAACGCTTCCGATGCAGCTGCACAGGTTAAAGATTTCCTCAGCGGCTTGAATCTTGCTGATGTCAAGGCCGGCCTTAACTCCATCGCTGACAAGCTTGGTCTTGCCAATGTTGAAGGTGCTTCCGATATGGCAGCTTTCGCTGACAGCATCGTTGAGAAGCTCGGCGCTCTCGGCATTTCTTATGACGAGATCATCAACAAAGTTCAGTCCAACCAGCTCCTCAGCTTCCTTGCTAACGCTTTCGGTTATGTTCAGGCTGTTGAGACCACAGTTGCGGCTCCCACAACTGAGGCTGCTGTTCCTGAGACTGGCGACGCTGCCACAGCCGGCATTGCTGCTTTCGCAGTTCTCGCTGTTGCTGCTGCTGCTGCTTTCGTTTGCAAGAAGAACGAAGACTAATCCACTCGGATAGTTAATCGCAAAACAACAAACGGCGGACATCTTAGATGTTCGCCGTTTTTCTTTTGTTTCACTGTTTTCTGTTGATGGATTTGCCTCTTGACCTGAATCACTAATATTATTATACTGTTACTGTAAGCTGTGCCCACCCCACCGCACAGTTTATTACGGACAGTTCCGCAAAGCTTTGAAATTTCTTAACTTTCTTAACGCCCAAATTGTAACAACCGCAATCTACAATATTATCACGGCATGAATCTGTGCCGACCATGGAGGGAAAGGGTATGTATAACATTCTTGTCTGCGACGACGACACGGCAATTGTCAATTCCATAGAAATCTACCTGAAGCTTGAGGGCTACAACGTCATTAAGGCTTCCAACGGCAGAGAGGCTTTGAAGGCCGTCGCCGAAAACGAGATTCATTGCGTCGTTCTCGACATCATGATGCCCGAGCTTGACGGACTCAACGCAACCCTGCGCCTGCGTGAGAAGCACAATATTCCGATTATTCTGCTTTCTGCAAAAAGTGAGGACACCGACAAGATTACCGGCCTCAGCTTCGGCGCTGATGATTATGTCACCAAGCCGTTCAATCCGCTGGAGCTGGTTGCACGCGTCAAATCCCAGATTCGCCGTTTTGTCAATCTCGGCTGCAGCGAGAAAAAGGAAGGCATCATTTCAACCGGCGGACTTGTCATTGACACCATGGCTCACGAGCTGACTCTTGACGGTGAGCAAGTCAAGCTCACAGCAACGGAGTACGGCATCATTGAATGCCTGATGAAAAATCTCGGCAGGGTTCTCTCGACGGGACAAATATATGAACAGGTCTGGAACGAGCCTTCCTACTCAACGGAAAAAACCGTCACAGTGCACATCCGCAGAATAAGAGAAAAAATCGAAATCAATCCGAAGGACCCGAAATATTTAAAGGTGGTGTGGGGAGTTGGGTACAAGATCGAGAAAATCTAGCTTTCGTTATTCACGCGTCACAAAAACCGTTGCGTTTCTGCTGAGCCTGCTGATGGTGGCATGTGCAGGATACAGTGCGATGGGCATTATCTCTTTTATTGCAAAGGCAGGCAGCATTACATCAGTTGACTTTTTGACCGGCTACAAGCATTTTGAACTTTCGAACGCGGCTCTCGATGAGTTTGCGAGCATTGTTTCCGATGCGCGCCGCAGGCACATTGTTTATGCAGACGGTGCACTGCTGACAGACGGCAGGCTTGATGACATTATTAAAGCTGCATACGATAAGGAACTCAAAGCGGAATACGATAATGTTTTCAACGATGCAAAAAATGAACTAGAGAGCTATTACAATTATTCAGAGGATAAATACAGTTCTTATGACGACTATGATTACACCACTGCTCTCGCCGTTTATTTCGGAAACGGCCTCTATACCTTTGACGAGAACGGTGTTCCGAGTGTTGATGAAGACAAATGCATGCAGCGGGCTGAGCAAAACATCGGAACCTATAAATCATATTACAACATCAAAATGCAGGATGCCGAGCAGTCTTACCGCTCAATCTGTTCCCATCTCGACTCCCTCGGGAGCGTCAAATATCTGCTTGTTGACAATTCCACCGGCAAAACTTACACAAACTCAGAAGGGCTGACACCGCAAAAATATACAGAGGATATTAAGGCTGACGACCTCTCCTGGGGTTATCACTATTCATCCTCCGACGGAAAGCTTGCGGTGAGCAAATCCATTGAGCGGCTGAGCAATTACGGAATTACAAACGGCTACAATGACCTGCCTGCCGAGAACTTTGCCGGCGACGGCATTCCCGAATCGACATATATTCAGCGCATCAGAAATTCAATTCAGTTTTCGGGGAGCGACAGTATCCGCTTCTCTGTTGATGAGCTTCTGGACAATGCCGCCGGAGATGCTGCTGATAACCTTGATATTTATTTCATGTATACCTACGGTTCTTCCGACGACGCACTGACCGGCATGCAGAACAGTTACACCGATGCCGCGGTTGACCTTTTTGTCAACTCGATTATTTGCGCCTCAGCATTTTTGCTTGCTTTCATTATTCTGCTTTGCCTTGTTGCAACAACCGGCAGAGAGTATCGTGAAGGACCCGTAAAGCTTGCGTTCATCGACAGAATTTATAACGATATTCACTTTTGCCTTTCCGGCGCCGCAGTCTTCGGGGTCGGTGCTCTGGGTGTATTAGCAGCCGAAAATGCGCTGAACGAGGACCTTGCCGGAAGTGCGCTGGTTTCCCTGCTGCAAATTGCCTTCGCACTTTGCACTGTCGGAGTTTTTGCGATTTTTTCTGAATATCTTTTGTCAAACGCACGCCATTTCAAAAATCATACTCTGGTGAAGCATACCTTCGTCACCTTGCCGATTCGTCTTGCGATAAGGCTTTTCAAAAAAATCGGCAGGGATAACGCAAAGCTTGACAACGGTGTTACACGTCAGTTCAAAACATCTCTCTGGCTGTACGGGGCTTTGGTCGGCATCTCCGCCATTTTCGGACTGATTGCTGTGGGAACCGAAAGCTTCCTGATGTTTTTATTCGCAGCATGGCTGTTCTTCGGCGGCACAATCGTCGCAGTCATCTTTCTCTGGAAATACGCTGTTGCCCTCGACTGCATCCGCAAAACCGTCGAGCAGGCACATGCGGGGAATTATGACGCAGACTTCAACGCCGAAATGCCGGCAACCATGCGCCGCCTGTCAGCGGAAATCGCGGACATGAAGGACGGCATGAAAATTGCCGTGGATTCCGCAGTCCGTGACCAGAGAATGAAAGCGGAGCTCATCACAAATGTGTCGCATGACCTGAAAACTCCGCTGACCTCTGTGATCAATTATGCCGGACTGATTGCAAAATCCGACATTAAGGACGAAACAGTACGCGAATATGTTGATGTGCTCATTGAAAAGTCCAACAGGCTCAAACAGCTTATTGAAGACCTAATAGAAGCAACAAAGGCTTCAACCGGCAACATTGAGCTGCACCCTGTTGATGTCAACCTCTTTGAGCTTGCGATGCAGGCTCTCGCGGAAAACAGCGATGCACTCGACAACAGCGGAGTGGAAGCGCGGATATCTCCGACCGAGCTGCGCCCGACAGTGCGCGCAGATTCGCAAAAGACTTACCGTGTGATTGAAAACCTCATTT
>CAZIMM010000018.1:0-5962 GCA_964540415.1 uncultured Eubacteriales bacterium | reverse complement strand
GCCGGAAGCCGCGCTTATGTCACCGTCAGTGAGGAGGACGGCTTCGGTCTGCTCACCTTCAAGAACATTTCCAAATATCCGCTTGATATCCCCGCTCAGGTGCTCACAGAGCGCTTTGTGCGCGGCGACAGCTCACGCAGCGGTGAGGGCAGCGGTCTGGGGCTTGCAATCGCCAGAGACCTCTGCGAGCTTCAGGGTGGTGAATTCATTCTTGAAATTGACGGAGATTTGTTCAAGGCAACCGTAAAATTGCCGCTGAGCACACCTCCCGCCGCACCGCCGACAATGCCTTTCACGGAACAGCAGTAAACAAAAAACGGCGCAGGCCTTAATCTTAGGTCTGCGCCGTTTATAATACGGTTAATTATTTTTTGCCTTCATTCTCATATATCCAGTCCACCATATCACTGAAGGACTGTTCGGCACTCATGGGATTGTAGCCCAGCTCATGTCTTGCCTTATCACAGGAGAAGTTGCAGTTTGAAAGCAGCTTGCGGATTGAATAAGGCGTGAACAGCGGGGTTTTGTGTGCCTTTTCATAATATATCTCGCAAAGCGGAGCGGCGGCACTTGCAAGCTTCAGAGGAAGCTTAATCTTCGGAACCTTATGCCCCGTCTTTTTGGCAAGCACCACAATCAGCTGCTCAACAGTCATCACCTCGCCCGTAAGGATATAGCACTCACCGGGGCGGCCGTTGTATGCGGCGGAATACATGCCCTTTGCAACATCTCTGATGTCAACAAAGTTGTAAGCGCCGAAGGGCAATGTCACGGGGAAATTGCCGTTGACAAACATTCTCACCATCTCACCGACACTCGAAACCTTGAAATCGTAAGGCCCGATGCAAGCGCCCGGATGAGTCACAACAACGTCAAGTCCGTCCATGCCCTGGTTTGCAAGCACAAAGTTTGTTGCGGTAGCCTTTGTTTTTGCATATGTACCCTCGAGCTTCTCCGGTTCAAAAACGCTGACCTCACTCATAAGCTGATTGCCTGGCAGAGGGATAATCGCGTCGACGGACGAGGCATAAATCAGCCTCTTGACTCCGCACTTGCGGCAGGCCTTGACAACGTTCTCCGTGCCGCCGACATTGACTGCCCAGACCTTATCGTCGTGACCCTTTGAAATGTCTATCATTCCGGCAAGGTGGAACACATAATCCGCCGAGTCAAATGCCTTTTCGAGAGAGGCGTAATCGGTTACGTCACCGTAAACCCTCTCGCAATCAAACTCATCAAATATCGGGAGGTCTTTTCTTATGAGAATACGTACACGCTCGCCTTTTTCACAAAGCTCCCTCAGCAAAGCATAACCAACATGGCCGGAGGCACCGGTCAGCACGCACAAATTGCTCATTTTGCTTCAAGTCCTTTCATAAGCCGCCCCTGCCCTCCGAAAACCGGCTCCGGCATAGGCGAAATATTGCTTTGTATTATTATACCACTTCTGCCCAAAAAAGCAAGGCTGGAGAAACACCCGATGTCGCAAAATGATGACAAAAATTTGTATTAGGTTTTTTAGAAAAAATGCTGTACTTTTATGTAAATATATGGTATAATTTTGCATTGAATGGTGAATCGCTATTTAATAATTATAATATAAAATAGGAGGTTGAACTATGAAGTCTCTCGGAATTGTGCGACAACTGGATGGCGCCGGCCGAATAGTTTTGCCAAAAGAGCTGAGAAAGACTCTTGATCTAAAAGACAACGTTGATTCACTTGAAATCTTTATCGACCATGACAAAATAATTCTCAGGAAGTATGCCCCGAGTTGCATTTTTTGCGAATCAATGGACGATGTTGTCGATTTCAAAGGCAAAAACGTCTGTACAGAGTGCATCAAAAAGCTTTCCGACGCAATCGATTGATTTTTCAGCATTTTCTGCAGACGCTCTCTGTCAACAAATGAACACAAAGATGCCGTACCAATGCCGGAGGACTGTGCCTCCCGGAACATTTGATACGGCATCTTTTTCTTTATTAACCGCCTGATTAAAGCACGGTGTATTTGTCGTTTACCTCAGCCGTTCTGCCGCATGAAAGCCTTCCCTCGGGACACTTTCCTTCGCTGAAGCAGCTCGGACCGTACCGGCAGAACAGCTCGGGGGCTTGTTTTCGCAGCTGGGAAAGCATAAGATTGGCAAACTCCTGAATTTCCCACTGTGCCCTCGTGCAGCACCTGAGCTTCATGAACAACAACAGCTCTCGCGCATTCATTGTTGAAACAATGTCGAGCGTGTTGCCGGCAAGCAGCAAATAAACCAGTGCTTCCTTCGGCACACCCTGCTTTTTCAACTCGTTCATTAATGTAAGGCTTCTTGCAAAACAGCTTTCATAAATCAGCTCAGCTCCGCGATCGCTTTTCACACTCTCCGGCACTATGTAGCTCTTCGGGTCAGCCTGCGTGAGAGACGGCACAATGAGCGAATGCATACGGTGACGCGCAAAATGCGTGAGGCATGCAAGGCTCACCTTGTTCAGTTCAAAGGTGAATGAGACGCTTTCAAGCGCCCTCGGGCGTGAAGAATCAATAACCGCCTTGATTACCCTTGCACGAAGCTCTGGGTCGTTCACAGCCGTCAGGGCTGCATCCGGCGCAATATTCCGGTTGCCGAGCAAAGCTGTGAGCGCAACGGTTTTCTCCGCCTCGGCAGTGTATGCCAACAGCCTGACCGGAGGCTCATGAGGATATTTCTTCCTGCCCTTGACAAAGGAAAGATCAAGCTCATCGCTTTTCTGCGGTGCACGCTGATCAAAATCCGCAACCAGACCGGGGGTCAGCTTTTCAACCTGATCAAACAGCTGCTTGCCCAGGGCAAATATCTCCGGATACTTCCGTCCTCTGCCGTCAAGCATCGCATGGAGAACATGGAGCAGCTCTCTGCCGTTGAGTGAGCAGAAGAAGTTGCTGTAAAAGCAATAGGGCAAAACAAATCTGGCGTCCTCTTTCGGAATGCCCATTTCAAGGAGCTGGGCATAATCCGCAAACAGCGAATCCACAAAGCCGTGATAAAGCTTTGCGTTTTCGTCACTGCCGAAATGAGGAGTATAGTATCCGGCGTCGCTGAAGTCAACGTAGCGGCGCGATTTGACCGTAAACGAAGCCAGACGGAACTCAATCATAAACTGCTCAACAACAACAGAAACATCGTTGAATGCAAGATTATAGAACACGTGCTCAACGGTGGAGTTATGCCCGGAGCGCGTAACCTTTGCGATAAGTGCCGCGTTTTTCTGTTCATCCTGTGATTTTGCCCAGATGTCCAGGGCGCAGCCCTCCTGAGTTGAGATTCTGCCGCCGGCTGCGCACATTTTCTCGCCGCAGTTGCTCACGCCGAGAACTATCACGGAATTTGAATTACCCATAATGCCACACTCCTAAATTATTAGTGAGGGAACCACATCGTCGCGTTTTTATACGGATTGCTCTGACCCATCGCCGAATACCATCCCTGCGGATAACGCGGATTGCTGTTCTTTTTGACTGCCTGAACGTCAACATTCTCGCTCTCACCGTCGCGGAGAAGTCTGCCGACAATTGCCAGCCTTGCCTCATCAAAATCGTAAATGCACGTTGAGAGAGTGATAATCTTGTCTGTCGGGAGGATATCAACCGCAGGATAATACAGACTGCGCTGCTTAAGCTGATTGAGATATTCAACAAAAACATCGTCACTGGAAAGATTTGAAAAAATATAGTTGAACACATATCCGTTGATATCGCCGCTTGCGGTTCCGTTTGTGATGAACACCGCGCAAACCTTGAATTTATAGTCCGCATACAGGGTGCTGAACTCGATTATAGGTGCTTTTTTGTAACCGTCAATTGTTTTATATGCTTTCAAACCGGCAAACATTGCGCCGTCCCTCATGTGGTGACCGAAGATTGAGGTGTTTCTGCCGAGGGTCTGTATCGTATTGGCGCAGTTGACAAACAGCGTACCGTAGCGGCTGTATTTTCCGTCAAAATCAGCGTCGAGATATTTTTTGTTATCAGTGGTCTTGACAACAGGCAGATCGATTTTGTCAATTCCCGGAATTTTAATCCAGCCGACATAATCACTGTTCCTTGCGAACAGGTCCGCATGCTTAACAAGCATATTCTGTGGGAACGAAACCCCGGGATATTTTTCCGCAAGGTTGATGTTTGAATCTTCAATGGTTGTTCCGTCTGCTGAAGATGTGCCTGGTGAGTTGCTTGTGATTTCCTCAATTTTGCGGTCATTAATATACGGCATAATAACATAGTCATATGCCAGATATCCGACCGAACCGAGGATGGCAAGCACTGCCAGAATCATAATTGCTTTTCTGCTCACTTCGAGTACAGAGTCTCCTTTCGCCGGGACAAAATTTCTTTTGAACCAGTTGCTTTTTTTCTTTTTCGGTTTTGCGGATGATGCATAGTTTTTGCTGAATTCATCACCCTTTTTGCCCGGAACTGTGACGTCGAGATTTGCCGGAATTTTGATTCCGAAATCGTCGCCTATCTGCGTCTGTTGTTCGTCGAACTCAGCATCGTCCGGGATTTCCACGTTAAAGCTTTCCTCGGCACTTCTTTCGGCTGCCTCCATAAGCTTTTGAGCGTCAACCGTGGTCTCCTGTTCAACTCCGTCAAACCAGGAATCATCCATGCCGAATTCTTCTCCTCCGCCGATTGCCGACAGCGGCTTTACCGCGGGAGCGGATGTATCGGACACGCTGCCGGAGTCCGAGGTTCTTTGCGAATACACACGGGACGACGGTGTGCTGAAGGACTTGTCCGAATCGAACATATCCAAATCATAAAGAATCTCCGGCTCTTCCGCTTTTTCTTCCTTCCGAACAGGCGGCTGTTCCTCCGGAACCTCGTTTGCCCGCGGCTCTTCACCGGCCTCCGCCTCCGGAGCATTCTGCCCGGTCACGTCCTGCGGATACTCGTCTTTCATTTCTTCTTCCTCCTTTTGCACGGCTTCTGCCGGCTTCTTTTTTTTCTTCTTTTTTCTGACCACCTGATCTGAAGGTGCATTTCCTTCGGAGTCGGCCAAAATATCTATTGAGAATCCGATACTTTCCTCCTGCGCTTTTTGCGGCGGGGAGGTGAAGAAACCGGCAAGAAAATCAGAATTTTCGGGCAAGGTATCAGCCTTCGCAGCAGGAACATCCTGCTCTGCTGCCGGAGCAATCGGATTATCTTGCTCCGTTACCGGAGCGTCCGTATGAGTCTGTTCCGGGGCTGGCGAATGCTTTTTCTTTTTCTTTTTCGGTGCGGAGCTTTGAATCTCGTCCTCCCGCTCGTCAAAGACAGACAAATCTATTGAGAACGCCGCGATGTCATCGGGCGTGGGTATGTTGTCCGGCACAGGTGTATTTTCAGGCACTAATGTATCGTCAGGTGCGGGTGTGTTATCCGGTACGGGTGTATCGTCCGATTCAGGTATATTTTCAGGCACGGGCGTATCGTCCGAAGCAAGCTTTTTCTTTCTTCCAAACAAAAACCGGGAACGCTTGCTTTTTGCTGTCGTCTCAATCTCTGAAAAGGGCTCGGCGGATGTTTCTGTATTAAGTGAATAAATCTGCTCCGCGGCAAGTTTCTCGGCTTCCTCACGCGCAGCCTGCTCCGCGGCAAGTCTGTCGGCATCCTCACGCTCCGCCTGTTCAGCCGCAATTCTCTTGGCTTCCTCACGCGCTGCCTGTTCCGCCGCAAGTTTTTCGGCTTCCTCGCGCTCCGCCTGCTCCGCGGCAAGTCTTTCGGCTTCCTCGCGCGCAGCCTGTTCCGCCGCAAGTCTCTCGGCTTCTTCGCGCGCAGCCTGTTCCGCGGCAAGTCTCTCGGCTTCCTCACGCGCTGCCTGTTCAGCGGCAAGTCTCTCGGCTTCTTCACGCGCAGCCTGTTCCGCCGCAAGTTTCTCGGCTTCCTCACGCGCAGCCTGTTCAGCGGCAAGTCTCTCGGCTTCTTCACGCGCAGCCTGTTCCGCCGCAA
>CAZIMM010000017.1:0-31701 GCA_964540415.1 uncultured Eubacteriales bacterium | reverse complement strand
AGGAAACGCAGATGACCCAGCTCGGCCGTGCGCGTCAGGTGAAGATCTCCAAGGAAAACACCATCATTGTTGACGGTGAGGGCAACAAGGACGAAATTAAGTCCCGCGTTCAGCAGATAAGAGCACAGATTGAAACCACAACCTCCGATTTTGACCGTGAGAAGCTGCAGGAGCGTCTTGCAAAGCTTGCCGGTGGTGTTGCAGTCATCAGAGTCGGTGCAGCAACCGAAACCGAAATGAAGGAAAAGAAGCTGCGCATCGAGGATGCTCTCGCGGCAACTAAGGCAGCAGTTGAGGAAGGCTTCGTCGCAGGCGGCGGCGTCGCACTGATAAACTCCATTCCTTATGTTGAGGCTCTGCTTGAAAAGACAGAAGACGCAGATGAGAAAACAGGAATCAAAATTGTCCTCAAGGCGATTGAGGAGCCTGTCCGTCAGATTGCCGAGAACGCAGGTCTCGAGGGCTCGGTTATAGTCAACGAAATCAAGGCATCCGGCAAGGACGGCTACGGATATGACTTTGCAAAGGACGCTTTCGTGGACATGATCGCTTCCGGTATTCTTGACCCGACAAAGGTCACGCGCTCCGCTTTGCAGAACGCTTCTTCCGTCGCGGCAATGGTTCTCACAACAGAATCACTTGTTGCCGACAAGCCCGACCCCGCGGCAGACGCGGCAGCCAACGCTGCGGCAATGGCAGCGCAAGGCGGCGGAATGTATTAATTTCCCGCTTCCGCAAACAAGATTTGAAGCCGCTCACACCGGGCGGCTTCTTTTGTGCGGCAAAAATGAAGGCACTTCTGCCGGCATCATAATGTATTATCCGCACACTGAAAAAAATCTGCAAAAAAATATTCGAAATTGTATTGCATTTTGCAAACTGTTGTGGTATTATAATTCGGCGTTTAGTTCCGTTGTAACCTGCAACGGGGTTTAATATGCAAAAATTAAAGCTGACGGTCCTCTGTCATCATATAATATGTTACGAACGTCTGAAAAAATCAGGAGGAAAATCAATGGACGCACTCAAAATCATTGCACAGGACAGCTTCAAAACCGAGGTTCCCAAGTTCAACATCGGCGATACCGTCAAGGTCTCCGTCAAAATCCGTGAGGGAGAGAGAGAGAGAATTCAGGCGTTTGAAGGCATTGTCATCGCGGAAAAAGGCAGCGGCATTTCCAAAACCTTCACTGTTCGCCGCGTATCATACGGTGTCGGCGTGGAGAGAGTTTTCCCGCTTCATTCCCCGAACGTGGCTGCTGTTGAAACAGTCCGTCTCGGCAAGGTTCGCAGAAGCAAGCTCTATTATTTGCGCGACAGAGTCGGCAAGGCTGCCAAGGTTAAGTCAAGAATCAAATAACACAACCCGGCAAAATATCATCATTTTTTGTAAAAACGGCGGAGCAAGCCTTGCGTTTGCTCCGCTTTTTTGTTATAATAAACTTTGGTTTCGTATTTACCCGAGAGGAAGTTTTTTCGCTGAGCAGAATTAACGAATACAATGTTGCCTTCCCGCAGGAAATTTTGCGCGAAGCCGCCGTAAAAACCGGAAGATTTTCCGCACTGTGTGACGGCGCATATGAATGGCTCGATTCAATTGTCGGAGCCGTTATTGCAATTTTCATCGTGTTTGCGTTCATCATCCGTCCCGTAGGAGTGGAGGGAACTTCAATGGTGCCCACACTTGACGACGGCGACTGGTTGTTTGTCAGCAGCTTTGACTCGCACCCCCAAAAAGGCGAGATTGTCATTGTGACCCAGCCGAACAAGGTCAGAAACGAGCCGATTGTCAAGCGTGTTATCGCTGTGGGCGGTCAGGAAGTGGACATTGATTTTCTGCAGGGTGTTGTATATGTTGACGGTGAGGCGCTCGACGAGCCTTATACCAACGCGCCGACATACAGAAGCTACGATGTCGTTTTCCCGATTACGGTGCCGGAGGGCAAGGTGTTTGTCATGGGCGACAACCGCAATCTTTCCATAGACAGCCGCTCGACGGCAATCGGTTTGATTGACGAAAACTATGTTCTCGGCAGAGCGGTCGGCAGAATTATTCCGTTTGGCAAATGGTCGATTTATTGAGCTTATACAGCCCTTTATGAAAGGATGTCTTTTACAATGCAGAACTTTAATGAAACAGAGGAGCTTGAGCAGCTTGAGCCGGAGCAGACCGCTGAAGCGGCCGGCACTCCCGTCGGGAAGCTCACACTCGCTGTCTACGATTTTGCCGGCACAATGATGTCGGCTGTGATAATGATCATGCTGCTGTTCACTTTTGTGTTCAGGCTTGTCGGGGTCAGCGGTAGGTCAATGCTGCCCACGCTCCGGGACGGCGACTGGATGTGCGTCTCTGCGTTTTGCGCTATTCCGGAGCAGGGAGATATCACAATTGTAACCCAGCCGAATTTTTTCCATGAGCCGATTGTCAAGCGTATAATTGCCGTCGGCGGGCAAACTGTAAATATTACGTCGTCCGGAGATGTTTATGTTGACGGAAAGCTGCTCAACGAGCCTTACATAAGCGAAAAGCTTTTGAGCACCGGGGACTTTACCTATCCGCTTCAAATCCCCGAGGGCAAGGTGTTTGTCATGGGCGACAACCGCAACGAGTCAACGGACAGCCGCTCGGCAATGATAGGCCTGATTGACAGTGAGTATCTGCTCGGCAATGTCAGATTCAGGTTTTCTCCGCTTTCGCAGTGGAAGATTGAATACGCGAGTTTCGATTATGAGTGATTTTCAAAAGCAAACAGTCCAATGGTTCCCCGGGCATATGGCAAAAACACGCAGACTCATCAAAGAGAGTCTGCCTCTTGTTGATGCCGTGACCGAGCTGCTTGACGCGCGCCTGCCCCTGAGCAGCCGAAATCCGGAGCTTTCCGAGATGATAGGCTCAAAGCCGCGGATAGTTCTTCTCAACAAAAGCGATGTTGCGGACGAAAACGCAACCGCGCAATGGCTGCGCGCATTCAAAAGCGAGGGGACTGCGGCGCTGGCCGTTGATTGCAGAAGCGGCAAGGGGCTTAAGGCATACAGGCCGCTTGTGCGCGAGGTTCTTGAGGAAAAAATCAAGAGCAACGAGGCAAAGGGAATGGCGGGAAAAGCGCTCAGGGTTATGGTGGTCGGAATCCCGAACACAGGCAAATCCTCGTTTATCAACCGCATGGCGGGTATGGCAAAGGCAGAGGTTGCGGACAGACCGGGTGTCACCAAGCAGAACAGATGGTTTGTCATCGGCAACGGCGTTGAGCTGCTGGACACCCCCGGAGTTCTCTGGCCGAAATTCGACGATCCGAAAGTCGGGGATAAGCTCGCGTTCATCGGCTCTGTCAAGGATGAGGTGCTGGACAGCGAAAGCCTCGCCGTGCGTCTTTTGGATGTGCTTGCAAGGGACTATGCAGACAGGCTCGCCGAGCGGTATAAGCTCACGGATATTGACGGCGTTCAGCCGTACGAGCTGCTGTGCAGAATAGGAAAAAAGAGGGGTATGCTTGTCGGCGGCGGAGAGGTGGACACTTTGCGCGCGTCAATAATGCTTCTCGATGAATACAGGGGCGGTAAGCTCGGCAGAATAACACTGGAGCTTCCGAATGAACGGTGACAGTATGACGGAAAGCCATTGGTTTGAACACGAAAACGCCGCAGTGTGCGACGGATATAAATGTGTCTGCGGAATTGACGAGGCGGGACGCGGACCTCTTGCCGGGCCTGTTTTCGCCGCGGCAGTAATCCTTCCCGCCGGAATTTGCATTGAGGGACTCAATGATTCAAAAAAGCTTTCCGAAAAAAAGCGCGAAGCTCTTTTTGATGTGATAAAGGCGCAGGCCGTTGACTGCTGCGTTGCCCGGTCCGACGAGAATGAAATTGACAGCATCAACATCCTGCAGGCAACCTTCCTTGCAATGCGCCGCGCGGTTGAAGGTCTGAACATAAAGCCCGACTGTGCACTTATTGACGGCAACCAAAAGCCGGGGCTTTCAATCGAACAAAGAACAATTGTGAAGGGCGATTCGATTTCCGCGTCAATTGCTGCGGCATCAATTCTTGCCAAGGTCAGCAGAGACCGTTACATGCTCCTGCTTGACAAACAGTATCCCGAATACTGCTTTGCCCAACATAAGGGATACGGCACCAAGCTTCATTACGAAATGCTCAGGGAACACGGCGTATCCCCGGTGCACAGAAAAACATTTTTGAAGAATTTTTTGGGGTGAGGACTTGAAAACACAGGGCAACTCACACAGAAAAACCGGCGACGGCGGCGAGGCTGCCGTTGTCATTATTTTACGCAAAAGAAAGTGTGATATCCTCGCGGTAAATTACTCCTGCCGTTTCGGGGAAATTGACATAATCGCAGCCGACCGAAAATACATAATGTTTGTTGAGGTCAAAACGCGTTCCGCGGAGGCAATTTCAACCCCGGGCGAGGCGGTGGACTTTCACAAGCAGCGCAGGCTGGTTCACACGGCGTCGCTCTTTCTTGCGCAGAACAGCGAACTTAAGCTTCAGCCGCGATTTGATGTTGCGGAGGTTTTTCTCAACAAAACGGGCGGCATCGATTCAATCAACTATATTGACAACGCCTTTGACGCAGGCGGCTTTTAACACAAGGAGAAAACAGTGAAATTTTTTGACCTTCATTGCGACACAATCGGAGAATGTGCAAACAGGGGCTTGCCTCTCCGCTCAAATCAGCTGGATATTGACCTCCGGAGGGCATCCGGCTTTGACAAATGGCGGCAGGTGTTTGCAATCTGGATGCCGGATGAGCACCGCGGTGAAAAGGCGGCGGAATATTTTGAGCGTGTCTACAAATATTACATCGACCAGACGGAAAAAAACACGGATGTCATCAGCCGTGTTACGGATTTTGATAACTGCCGTGAAGCAAAAAGCGGCGCGATTCTTGCCGTTGAGGGCGGGAGTGTGCTGTGCGGAGAGATTGAGCGCGTCGGCAAGCTCTTTGACCTCGGAGTGCGCATAATCACAATCACATGGAACGGCTCGAACGAGCTGGGTCACGGCAGCCGTTCCGGCTGTGAGGACGGCTTGACGGATTTCGGCAGGCGCGCGGTGAAAGAGATGGAGCGTGTCGGAATTGTGCCGGATGTGTCTCACCTGAATGAAAGAGGATTTTATGACGTTGCGGAAATCTGCCGCAGGCCGTTCATTGCCTCGCATTCAGATTCCGCCCGTGTGTTCAGACATCCCAGAAACCTTACCGACGGTCAGATTGAAATCATTAACGGCCGTGAGGGACTGATCGGCATAAACTTCTTTGACGAATTTCTCGGTGCGGACGGCTCGATTGACGCACTGTATGCCCACATTGCGCATATGCTCGAAATCGGCAGTGAAAACACACTGGCACTCGGCAGCGATTATGACGGCTGCACCGTATGTCCGGAGCTTCGCGGCATAGAAAATGTTTGCAGACTTTATGAATATCTGCTGAACAGGAACGTGTCCGAGAATGTTGCAAAAAAGATTTTCTGGGACAATGCGGACAGATTTTTTGCCGGGAATTGTCACCGATAAAACCGGATGTCGTGATAACGGAGATACGGAGAAGCAAAATAAATGGTGTTTTCAAGTCTGATTTTCTTTTTTTGTTTTTTGCCGGCGGTGCTGATGCTTTATTTCATCTCACCGAAAAGGCTGAAAAATTTGACACTGTTTGTGTGCAGCTTAGTGTTTTATGCATGGGGTGAGCCGGTTTATGTCCTGCTCATGCTGTTTTCAACGGCTGTTGATTATGTTCACGGCAGGCTTGTCGGAAAATACCTTGAACAGGGGAGCAGAAAGAAAGCAAGACGCGCCGTTGTTTCGTCGGCTGTCATCAACATCGCTCTGCTGTGCGTTTTCAAATATTCAGACTTTTTTGTGTCTGCGGTCAACGGCGTGCTCGGAACGGATATTCCGCTCCCGGGTCTGCCCTTGCCCATAGGCATTTCTTTTTACACCTTTCAGACCATGTCCTACACCATTGACGTTTACCGCGGACAGGCACGGGTTCAGAAAAACATCATATCCTTCGGCGCTTATGTTTCGCTTTTCCCGCAGCTGATTGCGGGGCCGATTGTCCGCTACAGTACGATTGCAGAAAGCCTCGACAACCGCACCGTAACCCCCGACGCTTTCGGAGAGGGTGCAAAAAGATTCTGCATCGGCCTTGGCAAAAAGGTGCTGATTGCAAACAATGTGGGAATGATTTGGGACAGCGTGAGCGGAGGTGACATTCAAACCCTCCCTGTTTTTACCGCATGGCTCGGAATCATCGCGTTTGCACTGCAGATTTATTTTGATTTTTCCGGATATTCCGACATGGCTATCGGTTTGGGAAAAATGTTCGGATTTGATTTTCTGGAAAACTTCAACTATCCGTACATGTCCGAAAGCGTCACCGAGTTCTGGCGCAGGTGGCATATTTCTCTCGGAACGTGGTTTCGCGAATATGTCTATATCCCGCTCGGCGGAAGCCGCTGTTCAAAGGCAAAAAACTTCAGAAACATTGCGATTGTCTGGCTGCTGACCGGGCTTTGGCATGGCGCGTCATGGAACTTTTTGCTCTGGGGTGCATGGTTCGGCGTGCTTTTGATTGCAGAAAAATGCTTTCTGCTTAAGCTGCTTGACCGTGCGCCGTCCGCAGTTGCTCACATTTACACTCTGCTCGCGGTGCTGTTCTCGTGGGTGATATTTTCGTTTGACAAGGTCTCCGAAATTGCAGCATTTTTCCGTGCAATGCTCGGCTTGAACGGCTGCGGTTTTGCGGACACGGACGGGCTTTATCTCTTCCTGACCAACTCTGTTTTGCTCGCTGTCGCGGTTGTCGCGTGCACAAATCTGCCGAAAAGGCTTGCGGAAAAGTTGTCGGAACGCGCGGGAACACATCAGGTTCTGCTGCAAAGCGGCAGGGCGGCTGTGTGCGCGGCATTGCTGCTGCTTTCAACGTCTTATCTGGTGGATTCCGTCTACAATCCGTTCTTGTATTTCAGATTCTGAGGGAGGGGAGAGTATGAAGAAGAATTACAGCGCAGCTGACTTAATTGTGCCGGCGGTTTTTGTGCTGTTTGTTTTCGGCTTCGCTGTTGCGGGGCTGCTGCTGCCGGACAAAGACTTTTCCGAAAGTGAAAACAGATATCTTCAGCGTCTCCCGAAATTCTCTTTTTCCGCGCTGCTCGGTTCCGAATACGGCAAGGATTTTGAAAGCTTTGTCAATGACCAGTTCCCTGCGCGGGATACCTTTACAGGTGCAAAATCGCAGTGTGAATACCTGCTCGGCAAAAGGGACACAAACGGCATATATTTTGCGCGTGACGGCAGCCTTGTTGTGAAATACGGTGAGGCGGACGTGGATGTCCGGCAGCTGGAAAAGAATCTCGGTTACATCGGAGACTTTATTGTGTCTCTGCGCTCAACCGCTGTCAAAGCGGCTGCAATGCCAGTGCCGTCCGCACAGTGTGTTTTCCCCGAAAAGCTTCCGCACCTTGCACCCTCGTTCAATGAGAATTCGGCGTTTGAAACGCTGAAAGACCGGCTGGAACGAGACGAATATGTTGATGTGTACGGAATCTTTCGCAATCACAAAGACGAAAAGCTGTATTACGGAACCGACCATCACTGGACAACCTCCGGAGCATTTTATGCTTACAGGGGCTTTTGCGAAACCTTCGGACTGACACCTTATGACATCGCGGATTTTGAAACCGAAACAGCGTCGGACAGCTTTTTCGGCACGTCATATTCAAAAGCACACCTTATTTCAACAAAACCGGACAGCATCGAGCTGTTCACCCTGCGTAAGTCTCCGGTGTTTTCCGTTGATATCAACGCAGGAGAAACAATAAGCAATACGCTGTATTTCAGAGATTATCTTAACAGGCGTGACAAGTATTCCGTTTTTCTCGGCGGCAACAATCCCGTTGTCACAATTGAAACCGACATTGCAAACGGCAGACGGCTGCTGATTGTTAAGGACAGCTTCGCACACAGCTTTGTGACTTTTGCCGCCCTTCATTATGAAAAAACAGTTTTGCTTGACCTGCGGTATTTCAACGGCAGTGTCGGGGAATATATTGCGGATAACGGCATAACCGATGTTCTTGTGCTCTACGGGTTCGGCACTTTGCAAAGCGAAAACACCGTTGCGAAGCTGGACACTTGAAAAACCGCTTATATAACCGTATTTAAGGCGAAAATTTTTCAAATTTTGCTTGCATTTTCTTCCGAGTAGTGATATTATATACACCTGTGTAAAGGAGGTGTACCCATGCCGAACATTAAATCAGCGAAAAAACGCGTGCTTGTGAGCAAGGCCAAAGCAGCAAAAAACAAGTCCGCCAACACCGCGCTCAAAACAGCCATCAAGAAGGCAAACGCAGCAATTGAAGCGAATGCCGAAAACAAGGATGAGCTTGTCACAGCAGCAATCAAGAAGATTGACCAGGCTAACGCAAAGGGGCTTATTCACAAGAACAATGCCGCCAGAAAGAAGTCTGCTCTTGCACTTAAGGTCAAGGCGTAAGCTTCTCCGGTTGGGTTATCTTGTTAATCCGGGAGCCGTCCGTTCGGGCGGCCCCCTTGATTTGTTTGTATGCACTTTTTTATTCTGCCGAAAAATGAAAAAACGATGTTTATTCCTCTGCGCGGCTCATAATTGAGCATCTTCTTCTTGACAAATGAATTATTTTCGCTTAGCATATTCTTAAATAAGAGTGGGAGGCGGAATAAATGCTTTGCTGCAAGTTGATTAGCTTCTTGATGTCACTTTTGATGATTTCTTGCACGAATTTTTTCGGCATATGTGCCGGTGAGGTCGTCGGCTACGGCGGCTATTCACGCGAAAGGCTGGTCAGCGACGGAATGCAGGCAGTCTGCACTCCTGCCGTTTCGGGCGATTTCATTCAGCCGTGGTACTGTGCGGATTGGTCCGCAGAGCGTTGGGAACAGCACATGGAAATGCTCACCGGCGCGGGGATAGATATGCTCATCGTCCAGAACTGCGCGTCGTCCTACGAAGGGGACGACGAGGCTCTCGCGGGCAGATACGCCGAATACTATTATCCGTCGGCAATGGCGGAAAACCCGGATATATCCGTTCCCGATTGCATGGTATATGCAGATATGCTTGAAAACTGCCTCAAGGCGGCGAAGAAACACGGAGTGAAAATATGGATAGGGCTCGGCGGCAACATCGGTTGGTGGGACTGTAAATTTACTGACAGCGGCTGGCGAGACGCGGAAACAGATTTTATCAACTGCCAGGCAGACGAAATATATGCCCTTTATCACGGCGAGTATGCCGAAACAATCGGCGGCTGGTATTGGTATCATGAGATGTATGTTGCCCGTAATGAGCGATATGAGAAATACTGGTGCGGGATGATAAACAGCTGCCTTGAGCACCTGAATGCTCTTGACCGCAGTATGCCTATTCTTTTTTCGCCCTTCATCTCCTCGCATGAAAACGCAGGAGTCATGCGTACAGTTCAGTGCTGGAGCTATTTTATGCAGAACACAAGTCTGCGCGACGGCGATATTTTCTGCCCGCAGGACGGTTTCGGAACGGTAAAAACAATGAGCCTTGCGGAAATCGAGCGGATTGCTTTTGCAATCCGGTTTGCCTGCTCCCTCAACCCGAATGTGCGGCTGTGGTTCAATGTTGAATGCTTTACTGAGAGTTGGGGAAGCGCTCCGGTTGCACGCTTTGTCAACCAGATAAACATCTGCTCAAAGTTCGCGGAGAAGCTCATCACTTTTTCCTTTTCTCATTACTACAATCCGATGAACGGACAGAAAGAGTTTTATGACGCTTATTTGAAATATCTCGGCTCTGTTGTCACGGTATAAAAGCTTATAAATAAAAAACAGCCGCGGTTGACAGAATCGGCGGACGAAAGTATAAATATTAATTTGAATGCGGCGGTGTCGGAACAATGTTAAAAAAGCTTGTTACCTTTATTCTGTGTGCGGCAATAATTGCAGGAATGACCTGTGCGGCTTTTGCTCAGAATCCTGCGGACAGTCTGAACGTGATTGTCGCAACAGATCTGCACCTTATGACAAAAGAGACTGTCGGCAACATCCGTAACTCTGCGGAGATGCCGGAATATCCGCTTTATTTTCATGCAAAGCGCAACGGCATGCTCAATTGCGAATCCGAGGCTGTGCTCGTTGAGCTTCTGAAAAGGGCAGCGCTTTCAGATGCGGAATATGTGCTCATTACGGGAGACATTGTAAACGATGCCGACCATGCATCTCATAAACGAGCCGCAGAGCTGTTCCGTTCTTTTGAAGCAACCGCCGGCAAGCAGATTTTTGTTATTAACGGCAATCACGACTGCCGCAACGGATTCACAAAAGACAACTTCCGTTCAAACTATGCCGATTTCGGCTTCACACAGGCACTTGCGAGGCACAGCGGCAGCCTGTCATACACCGCCGACCTCGGTGGGGATTACCGCCTGCTGGCAATTGATACCTGTACATATGATGACAGCCGCGGCAGAATTGACGCGTCCCTGCTCGCATGGATAGCCGAGCAGGCGGAAGCTGCGGATAAGGACGGGAAAAAGCTTGTCGCAATGATGCACCACGGTCTGCTTGAGCACATGAAGGGTGCAATGGTGGATGTTGCGGAGCTCTTTATGACGGACAGAATCGAACAGGGCGATGAGCTGTCCAACACGTTTGCCGACCTCGGCATAAAATACTTTTTCACCGGGCACGCCCACGCAAACGATATCACAAAAGCGTATTCGGCGGCGGGCAACGAGATTTACGATGTTGAATCGGTCTGCCTCATCAGCTATCCGTGCAGTTACAGAAACGTCAGCTTTTCGGACAGCGGCATTGACATAAAAACCGAACGCATCAATTCAATCGACACCGTGAATCTGCCCGCAGGCTATACCGCCGACCAGCTTGCTCTGATAAAAAGTGATTTTCAGGGATATGCTTACGGTATGCTTGCTCCCAGCACAAAATATGTGCTCAGAGGCATGATGACCGATATGGAGGGAGCCTTCGGCAGGTTCGGCATTTCTGCCGGCAGTGAAATCGGCAAAATATATTCAAAGCTCATGCCGCGGGCGTATGAAACAATCTGCTTTCCGATTTACTCGAAGGACGATACGGGTCTCGGCAGCTTTGAAGCGCTTGCGGGCGCTGCAGGATTTGAGCTGCCTCAGAGCGAATATAAAACGATTTTTGACATTGCAGCTTATATAATTGCTGCGCACTCCTCGGGAGACGAGAATATACCTGCGAACAGCATTGAGATTAAGCTGTTCTGGCAATGTATGAAGCTTGCGGTTATGCAGTCAATGGACGGCTTTGAGGAGGATTATGACACCTTTGTGCAGAAATTCCCTCTGCACATGAACTTCACTCAGCTCAAGGACTGCGTTTCGCGTGCAGTCTTCAGGCAGAGTCTGTCACGGGAGATACTTGCTGTTTTGCTGGCACCGCTGATTGAAGGAGCAACGGTTGACGCATATCAGCCGGGCGACGTGAACGTTACCCTTCCGTCGTATTCGGCTCAGCCGCAGGAGCAGAGCAAACTTCAGCGGCTTGCGGAAATAATCGATTATCTGCGCGATGTTTTTTCAAAGCTGATGGAAATTGTTTTCGGCAGACTTAAGTTCGCTTAACCATCATAAAATATTCAGGGCTGCATCACCGGCGAATTTCACGTGATGCAGCCCTTTTTGATTTTCCGTGTTCAGAGAATGTTTTTCAAATCGCAGGTGTTTTCAACAAACATATCGGCTCCCGCGGCAGTCAACTCGTCTTTTGTGAAAGTGCCGGAAACACCGACGCACAGGCATCCCGCCGCCTTGGCGGACTTTACTCCGGAAACAGCGTCCTCAATGACAATGCATTTTTCCGGCGGCACTCCGACAGCCCGTGCCGCGCAAAGATATATTTCCGGATCGGGCTTTTTATTCACAACGTCGCTGCCGGTTATGACCGCGTCGAAAAAATCAACTTCGACCCCGATAACCGAAAGATTGATTTCAACCTTTCTTCTGTCCGCCGCAGAGGCAACGGCGATTTTGTATTTGCCGCGAAGATATTTAAGACACTCTCCGATGCAGGGAGCGACAGCGATGTTCGGGCGTCCCTCGCGGTCGTAAACATCGTAAATCTCGTCCTTCATTTCCGGGGAGTATTCTTTGCCGTGCTTGCGCACAACACCGCCGATGAATGCGTCTTCTCCCATTCCGGTGAATGCAATAAAATCCTCATGAACGGCGTTTATTCCGTAATCCTTCATCTTGTTGATGCAGCAGGTTCGCAGGGCAAATTCGGAATCCACGAGAACTCCGTCCATGTCAAACAGCACGGCGTCGATATTTTTCAATAAGAACATCTCCTGTCAAATATAATCAACTGTTATGTTGCGCTTGTCGCTGGTGAGAATTGCACGGTCAACCCTTCTGCCGTACCACAGCGCCTGTTTTGCATATTCATCCCAATCGTCGCAGACAAGGTTGTCGGTGACTGTCATGCGGTTTTTTCTTTTTTCAAGCTCGGACGGTGTATTGCCGCAGGCATTTTCAATAAAGGTATAAAAATCATAATTCAGATCAAGAACTGCTTTTGAAAACTCGGGACGCTTAACAACCGCTTTTTGATATGCAAATAATTCTTCGAGTAAATTCCTAAGAAGACCGTATTGCTCTGCAAATTCAAACGCCTCGTCATAGAACCTGTCGAGCTCTCTGACAAGTCTCAAAAACATGTATTCCTCAAATCCCCATGTAATATGACCGAAGCCGGTGAAAACGGCAGTAAAGGCATGCTGCCCAAGGGCAATTTCATGGGTGAACCGACGAAGTTCCGATATAACGTCGCCACAAAGTGTATCACTTTTATCAGAAAAAAACGACAAAAATGTTTCATAAAAAATACGGTAAGATATTCTTTTTTTATAATGTAAGGTTATTCCGAGCGGACGCAGCAGCCCGAGATTATGAAGAGCCTGAACGGTGATGGAAAAGACATAGGCGCGCTCCCAGTCCTCCGTCGGCATGGTGTCGGTTGAAATGACGGTGGTTGAATATTCGGGAATGTCATTTTCATCCGGCCTGCAGTGATAAAGGCTGAAAAGAATCCGCTTTGCATTTATTCCGAATTTTTCAATATATTCAGATGAGCCGAGCAGCGAATTCGCAAGCAGCTCGCACGGATAAATGCCGATCGATTTGTGCTGCCCGCATTCAAGAAGAGTTGCAACGCCGTCAGTAAAGCTGTCATATGTTTCACCCGGCAAGGCGAGAATCAACTCTGAATATACCGGTATGCCGCGGCTGTTGTAAAGTGACATGAGGCGCTTAAAGTGATCAAGGTCCATGTTCGTGCGCCCGATGTTTTTGAGCACGTCGGGAGACAGGCTTTGGAACGAAAGGGTTGGCGACTTGCCGATATCCGCGTCATACATCTTCTTGCCGAGCTCAAGAACAAAGCTGTCCCTGCTTTTTGTGAAGTTCGTTTTGAACTTCTGCGGATATCCGTGCTCTTGCTTTGATGCGATAATGAGGTCGGTTATTTCGCTGTCCCTGTCAAGAATTCCGAAATTTGCATCGCTGCAATAAACATACTCAATGTGTTTGTCCGCCATCCAGCGAATTTCTGCGAGCAACCGCTTCATCGGAAACAGCCTCAGCTTCGAGCGGAGCTTGCCCCAGTCGCAAAACGCGCAGCGGTTCGGGCAGCCTCTGTTGGTTTCCCAAATGATTGAAAACTTTATGTCCGGATTTTTGTCAATGATGCCGTCGAACCGGCCCTCAAGATAAGGGGACGGGAAATCGGACACCGTTTTGTCGGCAGCGGGGGGAGTGGTTTTAATTGTCCCGCCGCTTCTGAATGAAATGCCGTGAACACGTGAAAGCGGCTTCCCGAGCGCGAGGGCAGTGAGAAGAGCTCTGAAAGGACGCTCACCCTCGCCGTGCAGAATCATGTCTATGAAAGGATGTTTATCTAAATCCGATCCGTCGGGTGAAACATTATGTCCGCCGAAAAGAATAATACAGTCGGGATATTTTCCTTTTATCTTTTCTGCCAGAGCAAGATTGTATTCCATGTTCCAGACGTATGAAGAAAAACCCACAAGATAAGGCTGCTCGATCTTCGCGGCGGCAACGTCAATTCTCTCGCGCAGGCAGATAAATTCGGCAAAATCATAATTATCTGTGACAATTTTGCTTTTGCAGGCATAAGAAGCAAGACAACCGACGGCGTAAGGAATATACGCGGATTTCTCCCCCTCGCCGAACACAGAATTCACCTGCACAAGATAGACTTTCTTTTTGCCCATTTGCGTACCTCCGCAATAGTATATTTTCAAGATTCAAACCGGCACATCAAAAATACTCGGTTAATGCCAGAGCATCCGCTTGTCCGGCGCGATAAAGCTTTTTGAGAGCGTCGGTGCGACGCGTCGCGGTGTTCACCGAAAAGCACTCCGACGGAGCGATTATAACGGCTCGACCTTTTGCCTCAAGCTCTTTGAGTTTGCATATTGCGTCGTTATATTTCTTATGGCGCTCATTCAACGCACGGATAACCTGAGGATATTTTTTCAGCAGGAGACTGTATGCCGGTTTGAAGCGCTCGGGCGGCTTAATGTATTCGAGAGGCCGTGTGAGAATAACAAAGACCCTGTCGCAACCGTCATCAACGGCTTTCTCAACGGGAACGGGAGCTGCAACGCCGCCGTCAAAATATTCTTTGTCATTCAAAACAAACGGTTTGCAGACAACCGGAATTGAGCTGGACGCCATTAGAATACTGCAATCGTTGCGGTGAAAATCGCTTTTTTCAAAAAAATGTGCTTTACCGGTTGCGGAGTCGGTTGCCGCTATTTTGACAGTACAATCACTGTGCTCGATTGCGTCAAAATCAATCGGGTCCTCTCCGTCATCATTTGTGAGGGAGGAATAGATATAATACAAATTAAAAAATGAGCCGTTCCGCAAATAATTCCCTATGCTCATGTATTCCTTCCGAAGAGCATATTCTGTGTAAAACCTGAGGTTTCTGCCTTTCTGACCCGCGACATATGATGCAATATTTGCGCTGCCGGAGGATACTCCGATGCAGTACTTGAATTGGATACCGATGTCAAAAAATGCATCAAGCACGCCGGCACCGTAAATTCCTCTCATGCCTCCGCCGATATCAATAATTCCGTCCATAAACGATAACAACCCCGTAAAAAAGCTTTTTTCGAATTGACACGTTTCATTTACGCCATAGTATAGCACAATACTTTGAGTTTTTCCAGACTTAATCGGATATAATCATCAACAATCCCAGACCCATACATAAAAATACTTTTTACTGTATTTATATTTTGGAAATAAATTCCGCAAAAACTGTTGACAAGCATTTTTCCGTGTGCTATACTTAGACAGTCCATTTATTGCTAATTATACTTATTACGCGAGTTGTAAATTCTACGGTGTCTCGCAATTCTTTTCAGTTATCTGCTTGGGTTCCCAAGTGAATAAAATCAAACAAGAAACGGAGTGTTTATGTCTTGAAAGCAACCAAGAGAATCCTTTCATCCCTTCTTGCACTGTGCGTAGTCATCGGCTGCGTATCAGTCAGCTTCTCGGCACTTGCAGCTCCCACAACGCTTCAGGCAGCAATTGACCAGGCGTTGGCAGCGGGCGAAACCTCGCTCGATTGGGACGGCACAAATGTCACGGAGAAAATTGTTATCAACACGGCCGGTGACTTTACCCTCGACCTCGGTAACGCCACAGTGACCGCAATCCCCAAAAACCCCGGTATCAGAGTTATCGGCACCGGCAATGTCACAATTCAGAACGGTACTGTTATTGCCGATTTCGGCAGCTACAGCGGCACTGAATTCCTCAGCCTTATTGATACCAACACAGTTTGCGCTATCAAGGTTCAAAAGGGCAATGTAACAGTGAAGAATGTTTTCGCCATGGGCGCTCTTCTCAGAGTTCCCGGCGCAAAAACAACAGAAATTCCTGTGGGCGACGGTATTGAATTGTTCGCCGGAGCAAGCCTTACAGTCGAAAACAGCTGCCTTGTCGGTATGTTCGGCATCGACAACTATACCGGACCGAGTCCCGTACTTGCACCCGTACATGTCAAAGACGCTATCCTCGTCGGCTGGTATGACAGTGTCCGCAAGTACAGTGCTGTTACATATGACAGCGGCACAACCATTTATGACGGTATTGACGTTTTTGAAGCATTGCTTAAGGACGGCATATCACTTTCCGAAAACGAGAGAACTCTTGTTGACAAGGTTGCCGACACCAGAGTCAGATGTATCTTCAAAAACCCGACTGTTGCTGAGCCCACAACAAGTTACAATCCTCTCACCGAGGAGCTTGTCGTTACGGCTCTTGCAGACGATATAACCGGCGGCGCAGATGTAAAATATTCTTACAAATGGGCTCCCTTTGTCTGCACGGTAAACGGCGAATCCGCTGATTTCACAACTGTTGACGGTGTAACCTACACAGCAGCATTTGAAAACGTTGAAGTCGGCACAGCTGCTTTTGATGTTGATTATAAGCTCCTTGTTGACGTAAATGACAGAAAAGCTTTCTTTGAGACCATTCCCGCAAAGCTTTCCTCATATGCTAACAAGCTTGGCGATTACGTCCTCGAAATGATTAACAAGGGCCTCGGCCTTGTTGAACCTTATCTTTCGGTTCCGAACTCATTCTATCAGTTCTACGGAGCAGTCAAGAATGAGCTTGTTGACGCTTACAGCGCAACTCCGGTTCCCAACGAATGGATCAATTCACCAGAGTGGGCACAGGTCACCGAGCTTGTTCAGAACATCATCAAGGTTTTCGGTATGAGATTCTTCACCGTTGATGAAACAAGAATCGGCGATCCCGTCTGGGAGGATTATTACACCCGCCTTGCCGCTATTCCTGTTGATAGAAACGGCTATGATGTTGACCTTTCTGCCAATGCATACGGTATCTACGGTGAACTCATGACCCTGCTTGAGGATGGCATTGACATTTCTCACAACCAGGGCGTCGGCGAGCTTGCTCTTTATGTCTTCGACAAGTATGACGATCTGCTTGATATACTTGATGAAGTCGGCGTTATACTTTCCGACCTTTATGACATCTTCACAACCCCCGGCACATTCTTCGGAGATGCCGTTCAGGATTACATTGACGCTGAAATCGCAGAAAAAAGGCCGACACAGTTCTTCGGCACCGAGCTTTATTTCAAGAACCTGATTCCGCTCTTCGGAAAACTGAACGATGCTTATGCATCTGTCCTTTCAATGGGTCACAGCTATCTTTCCTCTGATTATGTCAGCGGTCTCATCAACACATACGGTGCGAATGCAGACTATTTTGCTGAAAAGGCATTTTATATTGCAACTCATTTTGAAAAGTACTTCGGTCTCGACATGGTCGAAAATGATTATGCAGTTGTTGACCTCGGCAATTTTGACATTCAGGGTACCTTCGATGTTACAGCCGAATTCAGAACAGTCACCGTCACCGTCAGCGGTCTCGGCGCTGCAAAGCTTACTGCTTCTTTCGGCGGCGAAACGCAGGAATTCCTGATTTCTTCGATCGGTACTTATATTCTTCCTTACGGTTCCACAATCACCATTGAAGAGCAGGTTATCAGCGAAGATCTTCCGCTGCTCTACTGGACCTACGGCTCAACGGAAAGATTCTGCGATAAGAAAGAATATACTCTTGTCAACTCAATGAGCTTCAACGCCTGCTTTGACGATGAGCTTTATTCTCAGAACGATTCTCACGTTGTTTACTTCCTCAGCTCCGCTCAGAACACCCTGTGGAGCTTCACTCTTGCCGCGGGCGAGCCGTTTGACATCCCCGTCGCACCGCCTGCCATCAACGGCTATACCTTCCTCGGCTGGGTTGAGGGCACAACGACTTACGTTGTCGAACCGGGCAAGACGCTTCCTGTTACGATTCTGACAGATGAAGCCATTTATGCTTTCACAGAGCACACCTTTGTCAGCCCGGCTTACCGTAAGGATGCTCAGTATGCTGTTTCGTTCGACCTTTCAGGCTTCGGAGCAACAGCACCCGCAGTCACAGGTGCAGGTGCATTCGCTGTTAAAGATGCTGTCACTGTTAAGGCTCCGTCACAGTTTGAAGGCAAGAAGTTCAGCTACTGGATGAATTCCAAGGGCGAAATCGTATCCTACGATCTTTCCCACAGCTTCATCATTGTTGAGGATGTAACATTTATTCCGGTTTATAACGGAAGTGTCACCAAGGCTCCTCTCGTCAACGTCACAACAGTAGTTGCATCTACAAACACAATTTATGCTGAAAGATATGTACCCGACGGTTATACAATCATTCAGACCGGTATTCTTGCCACCAAGGATGCTGCGATTGCCGCTGACCTCACACAATTCAACCTGTCAAACGGTGCGAAGATTGAGGACAACACAATCCGTGTCGGTATGGTCAAGTCAACTCCGATCAGCCTGAAGGGCACATACGGCCTGAGCTTTGCATCAACCTCCTGGTACGGCAGAGGCTACATCGTTTACGCCGCCGACGCCAATCCGTCAGAGCTGCTGTATGTCTACAGTGATGTTATCACATTTGCTTAATCAATCAACTGATAATTGATAATTTCAGAAAGGAGATAGCCCTATGTCCAAGAAATACGAAAAGCCCGAGCTTGAGGTCGATGAGTTTGAGGTGGAAGATGTTATCACAGCCTCCGCAGTTGATGACGGCGAGGAATTCATCCCTGATTCGGTTGAAACGGTCATCGAGTTCTAATTTCAAGACAGAACACTGATTTATTTGACAGGCAGGCAGTCTAACTGTCTGCCTGTCAGGCTTTGCACAACAATAAGGAGGGAGAGCGTGGGCAGATTTCTGATTGCAGACCTTGTCGTAGAATTTGAATGCAGATTTGATGAGCTTGCTTCAAGATGTGAACCGTATCGCTATGACGGTGACAGAAAAACCGATTTTTCTTTTTTTGCCGATGATGCCTCAATACTCTCTCTCAAACAGCGTTCACCCGGACTTTCTGTGTCAACTTGCGAATACTTGATTGCGGGCAGCCGTTTTTATACCGGTGCTCTTGACCGTTCAACAGTTCTGCTTCATTCCTCGGCTGTGGTGCTTGACGGTGAGTGCTATCTGTTCTCTGCGAATTGCGGTGTCGGGAAATCAACGCACACCGCCCTCTGGTGCAGGGAATTCGGCGCACAGCGCGCGTTCATTCTTAATGACGACAAACCCGCGCTGAAGCTTTCGGACTGCGGGGTCACGGTTTACGGCACTCCCTTCTGCGGAAAAACACATTTGAATGTGAACACGTCCGCTCCTCTCAGGGCAATTGCTTTTTTGGATCGCTCAAAAGTGAATTCAATTGAGCCGATGCAATCAAAGACGGCAGTCTGGAATTTCTTACGTCAAACTCTCCGCTCTCATAATAAAGAAAAAATGGACAGCACGTTGAATTTAATTGACGGTATTCTCAGCACTGTACCGGTTTACAGCTTCGGATGCAACATCAGCAGCGATGCTGTGCACACGGCATATGAAGCAATGAAAAATTAATCTGATTTGTAACTCCTGGTTGAAGGCTATATAATGCTTTTTAAAACGGAAAACACTTATGTCAGACAAATGCAAAAAACTGACATAAAAATATAATCGCGGAGGGCAGCCGATGGGCAGAATAAAAGAAGGCTTTCGTCTTCACAGAGTCGCGGGCAACAGTATTGTTGTTGCTGTGGGAGCCGCAAGCATGAGCTTCAACGGAATGATAACACTCAACGCAACGGGCGAGTATATCTGGAAAATGTTGGAAAACGGCTATTCGGATAAAATGATCGCTGCAGAGATGGCGAATGAATACGGGATTGATTCCGAAGAAGCTTTCAACGATGTCCGCGAATTCATCCAAAGCCTGGAAGGAGCGGGTCTGCTTGAAAATAAGGCTTGAGGACTCAATTGAATTCATTTGCGAACTGCTGGACTCCGGCAAGGAGGTTGCGTTTGTCACCAACGGAACAAGCATGGTGCCGATGCTCAGGGATGGAACGGATTGCGTTTATCTTGTAAAAAAGGAAAATCCGGAGCGAGGAGATGTTCTTTTCTTCCGCCGTCCCGACGGACAGTTTATTCTTCACCGCATAATCGGAATCAAGCGCGACGGTTCTTATGTCATACGCGGTGACAACAGAAAAGAGCTGGAATACGGAATCACAAAAGCACAGGCAATTGCCGTTGTCAAGGCGTTCGACAGGGACGGCAGGCATATTCTGTGCACGGATTTGCGATACCGGTTGTATTGTGTTTTTCTTCCGGTAATCAGGGTTGTGCGTATTCCCTTCTGGAAAGCTGTTGACGCGTTCGTCGCAGCAAGGAAGAAACGCTCGGCAGGAAAAAAAGTTAATTGACGGGGCTGTGTCAAAATCGGTCGGATGCTATCCGACTCCGCAGCAATCATTGCACGATTTGCGGAGGCTGATACTATCTTTACGAGTATTTTGATTCGGCCTCGTATTTTTATGTATTTATCTTTTAAAATATATGTTAATTTTACCAATATGGGCTTTACAGTCAGACCAAATTAGGGTAAAATACTTCATAATACTATAATAAAGGACAGATGCGTAATGGCAGCGGCATACAAGCGAATTTTGTTGAAGCTCAGCGGAGAGGTCCTTGCGGGTGAGCAGGGAACCGGAATAGACTATAAAACGGTTACCGCAATTTGCTCCTCCATCAAGGAATGCGTACAGATGGGCGTTGAAATCGGCGTCGTTGTCGGCGGAGGCAATTTCTGGCGCGGCCGCAGCAGCGGCGGTATGGACAGAACGCGTGCCGACCATATCGGTATGCTTGCCACTGTGATGAATTCTCTTGCGCTTGCCGATGCTCTCGAGCAGCTTGACGTTCCGGTCAGAGTGCAAACGGCAATCACAATGCAGCAGGTTGCAGAACCTTATATCCGCAACCGCGCAGTGCGTCATCTCGAAAAAGGCAGAGTAGTGATTTTCGGCTGCGGAACCGGAAATCCGTTTTTCACAACCGACACCGCTGCTGCTCTCAGAGCGGCGGAAATCGGCGCGGAGGTTTTCTTCAAATCAACAAATGTTGACGGCGTTTACGACAAGGACCCGAACAAATACACCGATGCCGTCAAATACGATAAGCTTACACACACCGAAATCCTCGCCAAGGGGCTTCAGGTGATGGACAGCACCGCCGCTTCTCTGTGCAGGGAGAACAATATCCCGATTCTTGTTTTTGATTTAAAAGACCCTTCAAACATAGTCTCTGCCGTCAAAGGCAAAAAAATAGGCACTCTTGTCACAGAAGAATAATTTTTTCGGAAAGGTGAATAACAATGGAAAAAGTATTTGATTATGCAAAGGACAAAATGGGCAAAACCATCAATGCACTCAAAGGCGAATATGCTTCAATCAGAGCAGGCAGAGCAAACGCAGCGGTTCTCGATAAAATCAAAGTGGATTATTACGGTGTACCCACCCCGATACAACAGCTTGCCGCAATTTCGGTTGCCGAGGCACGCATCCTCAACATTCAGCCGTGGGATATTTCCACACTGCACCCGATTGAAAAGGCAATCCAGCAGTCAGACCTCGGAATCAATCCTCAGAACGACGGAAGAGTTATCCGCCTGATGTTCCCCCCGCTGACAGAGGAAAGACGTAAGGAAATCGTAAAAACAATCCGTACGACTGCAGAAGAATCAAAGGTCGCGGTTCGCTCAATTCGCAGAGACTGCATTGAAAAGCTCAAGAAAATGGAGAAAGCTTCGGAAATCACAGAGGATGATTTGAAGGACGGCAACGAAAAAATCCAGGAAATCACCGACGGCTTCATCAAGGACGTTGACAAAATTGCCGCGGACAAAGAAAAAGAGGTCATGGAGATTTAATGAATAATTTTCCCGAGCATATCGGCTTTATTATGGACGGCAACGGCCGTTGGGCGGCCAATCGCGGCTTGCCGAGGAGCGAGGGTCACAAGGCGGGAGCAAACGCGTTCCGCAGAATCTGCGAGTACGGCTGCGATATCGGCATAAAAAACATGACATTTTATGCTTTCTCAACGGAAAACTGGAAGCGTCCCGAGGCGGAGGTATCCGCAATAATGAACCTGTTCAGAGATTATCTCTTTGAAGCGGAGCGCCGCCGCAGTGAGAACGAGCAAAAGGGTATGCGCCTGCGCTGCATCGGTGACAGAAGCGGTATCCCGGATGATATCGTGAAGCTGTTTGAAACCGCGGAGCAGGGCTCTGCAGACAAATGCCGGACAACTGTCAACATTGCGGTGAATTACGGCGGCAGAGCTGAAATCGTCGAGGCGGTCAAACAAATTGCCCTGAAGGTGAAAAACGGCGAGTTGGAGCCGGAAAACATCAGCGAGGCAACTGTTAGTTCTCTGCTTTACACTGCCGGTCAGCCCGATCCGGACATCATTGTGCGTCCGAGCGGAGAATTCAGAATCTCGAATTTTCTCCTGTGGCAAAGCGCATATTCCGAATTCTGGTATTCAGACAAGTTGTGGCCTGATTTTACAACCGCTGATTTGGACAGGGTTCTGGAGGACTATTCCCGCCGCGGCAGACGTTTCGGCGGCATCAAAAATCTGCCGTAAGGCGGCTTGAAGGGTCAGATGATTTTTTTATGAAAGTGAAAGTGATTAGCGGCATTGTCGCAAGTGCAATGACGCTTGCGGTGTTGGGCGGCTTTTTTACCCCGATTATTGATGTTGCCGTGATAGTGCTGACGATGTTGGCGGTTTATGAGCTGGATCATGCCTTCGGGCTGAAATACAAACCTCTTTATGCCATAAGCATTCTGTTCGGCGGTTTGGTTACGGCATACACAGGCTACAAAGAGCTTCTGCCTTTAACCGTGCCCATCGGCGCAGTGCTGACAGGCTATGTGATTTTGATGTTTTTGGTTATGCTCATCGGGTATGAACATATTAAATTTGAGCAGGTCGGCTTGTCGATTCTGGGCTCTTTAATTCTTCCCTATGCAATGGGCTGCACTTTGAGTCTCAAATATCTTTATCAGGTCTATCCTGAAAAATTCTCTATGAGTCAGAGCTTTTTCCTTGTCTTTTTCGTCCTCAGCACAGCAATTTTCACCGATACTTTTGCGTTCTTCTCCGGGGTTAAGCTCGGGAAGCACAAGCTTTGTCCCAAAATCAGCCCCAAAAAGACTGTTGAGGGCGCTGTCGGCGGAATTTTGGGTACACTTGTTATGAACCTTGCCATTCTGTTTGTGTTCAACAGATTTATTTTCCCCACGCAAATGCTTTCCTATATTGAAATTACAATCATGACAATTATACTGTCCGGCGTGAGTATGATAGGCGACCTTACCGCGTCTGCAATCAAGCGCGCTGCTGGAATCAAGGACTTCAGCAACCTAATTCCGGGTCACGGCGGTATTATGGACAGGTTTGACAGCATAAGCTTTGTTATGCCGACTGTTTACGCTATGGTTACGGTGTATATTGTAAATAACTGACGCAGATATGAACATTAATTTAAACGGAGCAATCAAAACTCTTGCGATTTTGGGCTCGACAGGCTCAATCGGAACTCAGGCACTCGATGTTGCCCGGCTTTGCGGCTTTGAAATAACCGCCTTGACCGCGCATTCAAACGTTGAAATAATCGAAAAGCAAATAAGAGAATTCAAGCCCTCGCTTGCGGCAATGGCTGATGAAAAAGCTGCGGCTCTGCTCAGGCAGCGTGTTGCGGACACAAAAACAAAGGTGCTTTCGGGCACGGACGGAGTATGTGACTGCGCGCGTTGCGGTGCGGACTGTGTAATCAACAGCATTGTCGGAATGGCGGGGCTTGAACCGACTTTGGCGGCAATTCCTTCAACCCGCAGGCTCGCGCTTGCAAACAAGGAGACGCTTGTTGCCGGCGGCGCGCTGGTTATGAGCGAGGCAAAAAGGCACAAAACCGAAATCCTGCCGGTTGACAGTGAGCACTCGGCAATTTTTCAGGCGCTTCAGGGCTCACCGGGCAAATATGCACTGAAAAGGCTGATATTAACGGCATCTGGCGGTCCTTTTTTCGGAAAGACTGCCGAAGAACTGGAAAATGTTACTGTCGAACAGGCACTCAGGCATCCGAACTGGAGCATGGGTGCAAAAATAACCATCGATTCCGCTACAATGATGAACAAGGGGCTGGAGCTCATTGAAGCTGTGTGGCTGTTTAATGTTGCACCGGAGCAGGTCTCGATTGTCGTTCACCGCCAAAGCGTGGTGCATTCGCTGATTGAATATGTTGACAATTCGGTTATCGCGCAGCTGGGCGTGCCGGATATGCGCATCCCGATTCAATATGCTCTGACTTATCCGGAACGCAGGGAATCACCGGTTCGTCAGCTTTCGCTTGAGGAATACGGCACATTGACCTTTGATAAGCCGGATTACGAAACTTTCAAGTGTATTGACATTTGCCGCAATGCAATAACACTCGGCGGACTTCGTCCTGCTGCCGCAAATTCCGCAAACGAAAAAGCCAACGAGCTGTTCAGAGCCGGCAAAATCAAATTTACGGACATTGCCGCACTTGTTGACGCGGCAGTGCAGGCAACACCCGCGGGAGAGATTACATCACTTGACGATGTGCTGAAAACAGACCGCGAGGCAAGAGAGTATGTCGGAAATCTTGCCGGATGCAAAAACACATAAAACACAGACTAAGCTTTAACTGTTGAGGTGAATTTGTTGAACTTTTCTTTTCTTTTGGTTTCCGCAGCACAGATTTGGGGAAAGGCGTGGCCGATTCTCATTGCCGTTCTCTTTTTCGGTTTCATCGTTTTCGGCCACGAGCTGGGGCATTTCACCTTCGCAAGAATATTCAAGGTCAAAATCAACGAGTTTGCGCTCGGAATGGGCCCGATATTATTCAAGAAGAAACGCGGAGAGACGCAGTATGACCTGCGCCTGTTCCCGATCGGCGGCTTTGTCAGCATGGAGGGTGAGGACGAGGAAAGCTCGGACGAAAATGCTTACGGAAAAAAGAAAGTCTGGAAAAGGTTTATAATAGTTGCGGCGGGTGCTGTAGTCAATCTGCTTATCGGCACCGCGATTCTCGCCGTCATTCTTTGCCAGCAGAACCTCATCGGTACCCCGCAAATTCACAGCTTTGCTCAAAATGCGGTGAGTGCAGAGAGCGGTCTGGAAAAGATGGACAAAATCAAAAAAATTAACGGAAAGAGAGTCTTTTCGGAATACGATATCTCCTATCTGCTCATGCGCGATTCTGACGGTGTTGTCAACATGACGGTTATGCGTGAGGGAGAGCTGCTTGACATAAAAGACGTCTCTTTCAATGCAACGGACGCAAACGGCCAAAACAAGCTTGTGTTTGACATCGTGCTCGTCGGAGTGGATCAGAACCCGTGGACGGTACTGAAATATTCCGTGCTGGAATCCGTGTCGGTGGCGAGAATTGTCTGGATCAGTCTGTTCGACATTGTAACCGGGCAGTATAAGGTGACGGATCTTTCCGGCCCCATAGGCACGGTGAGCTACATTGCCGATGCAGCGGTGCAGTCCTCCAAAACCGACCTCACACCGCTTCTCACAATTATGGCGTTCATTTCCATCAACATCGGCGTGTTCAACCTTTTACCGATTCCCGCTCTCGACGGCGGCAAGCTGTTTTTTATGCTGATAGAAATGGTGTTCAGAAAGCCTGTTCCGGCAAAGTACGAAAACTGGGTGCACGCAGTGGGCTTCATCTTGCTTATGCTGTTCATTGCGGCAATATCCTTGAGTGACATTGTAAAACTAATACGGGGATGAGATTCATGCAGGGAAGACGTGTCAGCCGCTGCGTAAACGCCGGAGGTGTGCTCATCGGCAACGGCGCCGAAATCAGTGTTCAGTCAATGCTCAACAAGCGCTCAGACGACATTCCCGGCAGTGTTGCTCAGGCTGTTGAGCTTCAGAAAGCCGGATGTGATATTGTGCGTGCCGCCGTGCCGGATAAGCAGGCGGTACAGCTTATTTACGCGCTGAAAAGCGCCGTCACAATTCCGGTTGTTGCGGACATTCATTTTGATTACCGCCTTGCACTGGAAAGCCTTGAGGCGGGCGTTGACAAAATCCGCATAAATCCCGGAAACATAGGCTCAATGGACAGGGTCAGGGCAGTTGCAAACGCCTGCTCCGCACGAAATGTGCCGATCAGAATCGGCGTGAACTCCGGCTCTGTCGAAAAAGAGCTGCTTGCAAAATACGGAGGTCCCACCCCTCAGGCGATGGCGGAGAGCGCGATGAATCATGTCCGCCTGCTTGAAAGCTGCGACTTCACGGATATTGTGATTTCTATAAAATCATCCGACGTCAAAAGCACGGTTGAAGCGTATGAAACAGTTGCCGAACTGTGTGATTACCCTTTGCACATCGGCGTCACAGAGGCAGGCACTCAGCGAATGGGCATCATCAAATCCGCCGCCGGAATCGGCTCGCTGCTGCTTCACGGCATCGGCGACACACTGCGCGTGTCACTGACGGACGACCCAATCAGAGAGGTTATCGCGGGGATTGACATCCTCAAGGCTCTCGGTCTGCGCAGGGACGGTGTTACGGTTGTTTCCTGCCCGACGTGCGGCAGAACCAGAATAGACCTTGTTTCGATTGCCGACAGGGTGACGGAAAAGCTCAGAGACTGCAAAAAGCCGCTCAAAGTGGCTGTGATGGGCTGCGCGGTTAACGGTCCGGGTGAGGCGCGTGAGGCTGATATCGGAATTGCCGGTGGAGACGGCTGCGGTCTGCTTTTCAAAAAAGGTGAAATAATCAGAAAAATTCCGGAAAACAGGCTCGTTGAGGAGCTGCTTGCGGAAATTGAAAAGATGTGAAGTGCGAAGGCTCACGCTTTCGTAGGTTTTAAGAGAAAGGCACAACAATGGAGAATATGTTTCTGAAGCTTTTCGGCGAATATCTGCCGAAAAAATACACGAGTATTTTTGAAAACGTAAATGATGTGGGCGTTGAGCTGTCACTCGACGAACGCCGCATGGAAATAAAAATACATACGACCGACAATGCCGACGGGGATGAGCTTTTTCTTGTTGAGGAAACATTGAAAGAGAGACTGTCGCTCAATGAGGTGAATTTCCGCATCATTTGTGCGCAGGATACTGCCGGGGCAGAGCAGTCACCGAAGGAGCAGCCTGAAGCCGCAGAGAGCACCGAAAAAAACGAACCCGGCAATTCTGCAGACCAAAAATCAGCGGACAGCTGCATTTCCGAAGCGGAGCTGTACGGAATAATCGACAGCGTCCGAAATGAAATTTCAATATCAAAGCCGTTTTTACAGGATTGCACCGCCTCGTTTGCCGATGGTGAAATTGTTGTTGTGCTCAAAAAAGTCGGTGCGCAGATGCTTGAGGGCTTTGGCGCTGACAAGGCAATTGCAGAGCTTGCTTCAGACAGATGCGGCGAAATCGAAGTCGTTTTCAAAGACCCCGAGGCAGTTGAATTTGACGATGAAAAATATCTCAAAATGCAAACCGAGGCTCAAATCAAGGCGGAGAACAAGAACATCACGGACGAAAAGTCCTTAACATACAAAAAAACATATGACGATTTGCCGATTTCCACCGATTATGCAAAAATTATTTACGGCGGAACCATAACCAAAAAGCCGAAGCCGCTTTGCGACATTGCGCCGGACGAGGGCAATACTGTTGTCTGGGGTGACGTTTTTTCATTCAGCGTCAAGCAAACCAGGGACGGCAGCAAGAATATCATCCTTTTTAATGTTACGGATTACACCGGCTCTTACAGCGTCAAGGTCTTTGAAACTGTGCAAAACAGCAACTATCTCATTTCTCATTTGAGCGACGGAGACACGGTGCTCGTGCAGGGGTCGGTTGACGAGGATAAATACGCGCACGAATTTGTTATCAACGCCCGCTCAATCACAAAAATCAAAAAGCTCGAAAAAACTGACGATGCTCCTGCCAAGCGCGTTGAATTGCATATGCATACAAGAATGTCCGCTCTTGATGCCATGACGGATGTCGCCGACCTTGTCAAGCGGGCGGCAAAGTGGGGACACAAGGCGGTTGCGGTGACGGATCACGGTGTTGTTCAGGCTTTCCCCGGTGCAATGAATGCTGCAAAGAAAAACAAGATTAAAATTCTCTACGGCATGGAAGCATATTTTGTCAGGGACAGCGGCACAGAGTGTACAAATGAGGAAAGAATCGCGGAGGTTAAGAGACTTCCGTCATACCATCAGATCATTTTTGCAAAAAACCAAGCAGGGTTGAAAAACCTGTACAAGCTTGTCACAAAATCAAATCTCGAATATTTTTATCGCCATCCGAGAGTGCCGAAATCAGAGCTTGATGCTTTCCGCGAGGGTCTGATTGTCGGCAGCGCCTGTGAGAGCGGCGAGCTTTTCCGCGCTATTCTGGAAAACAGAAGCGAAAAGGAAATTCTTGAAATAGCGTCATACTACGACTATCTTGAAATTCAGCCGACGGGCAACAACAGATTCCTTGTGCGCAGCGGCAGAGTGAAAGACGACACTGAGCTTGAAAACATAAACAAAAAAATAATTCACATTGCGGACAAGCTCGGCAAGCCTGTGGTTGCAACGTGTGATGTGCATTTTATGGACAGCGGGGACAGCATTTACCGTGCCATTCTCATGGCGGGTCAGGGCTTTGCCGATGCGGACAATCAAGCCCCCCTGTTTTTCAGAACAACGCAGGAGATGCTTGATGAATTTGCATATCTCGGCGAGGACACGGCTCGCGAGGTTGTAATTGACAACCCGAACAAAATCGCCGACATGATTGAGGAAATCCGCCCCATTCCGGAGGGCTCATATCCCCCGAGCATTCCCGGCTCTGAGGAAAGCCTTACGGAGCTTTGCATGACAGCCGTTCACGAAACCTTCGGGGAAAATGTGCCGGACTATGTTATGAGCAGGCTCGACAAGGAGCTGAAATCAATCATCGGCAACGGCTTCGCGGTGCTGTATATGATAGCTCAGAAGCTCGTAAAAAACTCAATGGACAACGGATATTATGTCGGTTCCAGGGGCTCTGTCGGCTCGTCCTATGTTGCAACGCTTGCAGGCATTTCCGAGGTCAATCCGCTTGCACCGCACTATCTTTGCCCCGAGTGCAAATACAATGAGTTTTTCCTCAATAACGAGGTCGGCTCAGGCTTTGACCTGCCGCCGAAAAATTGCCCTGTTTGCGGAAGCCCTCTCCGGCGCGACGGCCACGACATTCCTTTTGAAACCTTCCTCGGCTTCAAAGGGGACAAGTCACCCGATATTGACCTGAATTTTTCCGGTGAATATCAGTCACGTGCTCACCGCTATACCGAGGAGCTTTTCGGCTCTGACCACGTGTTCAAGGCCGGCACTGTTGCCACGGTTGCGGATAAAACTGCTTACGGCTATGTGAAAAAATATCTTGAAGCCCGCGGACGCACCCTTCACCGAGCCGAGGAGGAAAGGCTTGTCCGAGGATGCACCGGAGTCAAACGTACGACGGGTCAGCATCCCGGCGGAATGGTTATTGTTCCGAATGACAAGGAGGCGGAGGATTTCACCCCGATTCAGCACCCTGCCGATGATGAGGACAAGGGCGCACGCACAACTCACTTTGATTTTCATGCCCTGCATGACACCATACTCAAGCTTGACAATCTCGGTCATGATGTCCCGACGATTTATAAATATCTTGAAGACTTCACCGGTATTCGCGTCACCGACGCCGATGTCTGCGACCCGAAGCTTTACCAGCTTTTTGTCAGCCCGGAGCCTCTGGGTGTGACGAGCGAAGAAATCAACTGCGAAACAGGAACGCTTTCGATTCCCGAAATGGGCACGCCGTTTGTCCGGCAGATGCTCATAGAGTCACAACCCAAAAACTTTTCTGATTTGCTGCAGATATCGGGCTTGTCGCACGGCACAGATGTCTGGCTGAACAACGCCCAGGAGCTGATTCATAACAAAACCTGCACGATTTCCGAGGTTATCGGAACACGTGACAGCATCATGGTTTACCTTCTGCACAAGGGCCTTGAACCGACAATGGCGTTCAAAATTATGGAAATTGTCCGAAAAGGCAATGCACCCACACTCCTCACAGATGAGCACAAGGCGGCAATGAGGGAGCACGGAGTGCCCGAGTGGTATATAGAATCGTGCCTGAAAATCAAGTATATGTTCCCGAAAGCTCATGCCGCGGCTTATGTCATTGCCGGACTGCGCCTTGCGTGGTATAAAGTTTATCACCCGATTGAATACTATGCTGCGTTTATGACTGTCCGCGGTGAGGATCTTGAGGCATCGCAGCTCATGATGGACATAACGCAGGTCAAAAGGCTGATTAACGACATATCACTCAAGGGCAAAGAAGCATCTCAGAAGGAGCTGAGTATGTGCTCCGCCCTGCAGGTGTTGGTCGAAATGAAAGCGCGCAACGTGGAATTTCTGCCGATTGATATTTACAAATCCGAGGCAACGATATATCGCGTTGAGGACGGGAAGATCCGAACGGCGTTCTCCGCGCTTAAGGGCGCAGGAGGAAATGCGGCAAAGGCTCTTGCTGCTGCAAGAGATGACGGCGGCGGAAGCTTTTTGTGCGTTGACGATTTCCAAAGCAGGTCAGGTGTTTCCGGAGCGGTTATTGCCGCGCTTGACGAAATCGGTGTTTTTGACGGTATGCCCAGAAGCATGCAGTTGTCCTTCTTTAATTTATGAATACTTGCTGCAACATCTCTCCGCAGTTCTCATATGTTTTCTGCCATAAGAAATATAATTAACTTTTTTCGTTTATTTATTGAACTTTGTTTATAAAAAGGTTATAATAGGTAGCGGCGTGGGGATACTGTATGCAATTATCGTGAATTCTTCATGCAATTTTTCTCAGACAGGGGTACTGACAGCATGGACTTTGATATTGACAGATTGTTTGCAAAGCACAGTATGATCCCGGTTGTTGTCAAAGAAAAGGGGACAGGCAGAGTCCTCAGCCTTGCATATATGAACAAGCAATCTCTCAAAAAAAGCATCGAAACCGGATACGCGTGGTATGTCAGCCGCGGCTCCGGTCAGATGT
This sequence comes from uncultured Eubacteriales bacterium, assembly GCA_964540415.1. Taxonomy (GTDB): domain Bacteria; phylum Bacillota; class Clostridia; order Oscillospirales; family Acutalibacteraceae; genus CAZIMM01. The sequence continues at coordinate 557 of CAZIMM010000017.1, read as the reverse complement.
ACAGCAAGGGCGAAAATGAAAACAGCCAAAAGCTTTACAGCATTCGTGCGGACTGCGACTGTGATTCTCTTCTTATCAAGGTATATCAAAAAGGCAGAGTATGCCACAGCGGTCACCGCTCTTGCTTTTACCGCAGAGTGTGGAGCTGCGAGGATGCGGCGGGCACACAAAATGCGGATAATAATTTTAACAAAACCGATAGGAACAAATGAGTTCCCTGAATCGGTCTGGAGTATGATATGCCGGCAAACAAAGTCTGGTTCAAGCTTGACAATGCGGCAAAAATCTTCCCCGGTCAGAACACGTCGCGTTGGTCAAATATTTTCAGGTGCTCAATAACACTCAAAGAAACTGTGCGACCGGAAGTTCTTGAACAAGCGGTCGTCAATACGCTCGTGCGCTTTCCGTGCTTTGATGTGCGGATTCGCAGGGGCTTTTTTTGGTATTACTTTGAAAAAAACCCCTTGGATGCGCCTCCGGTTATGCCGGACATAAGCAACCTCTGCCACCGCGTAAGGTTCAGTGAAAACAACAGGTTTTTGTTCAGAGTGTATTTC